>NZ_JAMYND010000069.1:0-19815 GCF_040318885.1 Mesorhizobium sp. M0998 | reverse complement strand
CCACGGCATCAACACCTCCGGCCAAAAGCCAAAAGTGTTACCCATGTGTCCGGTACAAAACGTCACCTATGTCTCAGGCCGCGCAATTTTTTTGATGCTGCCTGCCGAACTCAGCCATAAATGCTTGTGAAGTCGCGGAGCTCAATTGCAGCCCGGCGTTAGCATTGGCCCGCTACGTCGTTGTGACCAGGCAACCGAGCGGTGTTGCGGAAGGTTGTCAGTTCGCAGTGTGGGTCAAGCGTCAGTCGGATCGTAAGTGTATTTGGTGATCGACCCGTCGCGAACCTATCCACGACCTCATCGATCACATGGAACGGAGCAAGAAACCACTTCGCACTGGATGGCGGCTGGGTTCTGTTGCGAGCAGTTGCTGATCAAGACGCGGTGACTTGTTCTGCGGCGGCAAGGGCCACCAAAATCAGCGAGCGATGCACTAACTGCTGGAGCGCGCCCCGCCTTCGAGGTATAAATGGCGCTATATTCCGGGAGGCAGAGCCATGAATGCAGTGCCTCAATGGCGGCTCGCAGGCGACTGGTTCGACATCTGCAGCTGCGACATCCCTTGCCCTTGCGAATTCGCCCAGCGGCCGACCGGCAATCACTGCCAGGGCGTGCTCGCCTGGCATGTGCGCGAGGGTCGGTATGGCGACGTGAAGCTCGACGGCCTGTCGCTGGTGGCGCTCGGCGAGTTTGAAGGCAATCTATGGGCCGGCGAGGCAAAAGCCGTGATGGGCATGTACCTCGACGAGAAGGCGAACGAGCGGCAACGTGAAGCCCTTCAGGCGATCTTCGGCGGGCAGGCTGGCGGCTGGCCGGCTGGCTTTGCCGCCAACATCGGCGAGATGCGTGGCATGGAGTTCGTGCCGATCACTTTCGAGGTGGCGGGCGACCTCGCCACCTGGCGGGTCGAGATTCCTGGCCTCGTCGTCGGGCATGCGGAAGCACTTTCAGGTCCCACAACACCACCCGGCAAGCGGGTGCAGACGATCAACCCGCCGGGCTCGGAGGTCGGCCCGGGCCAGGTTGCCACCTGGGGGCGTTCGGTCGAGGTGAGCACCAAAGGCTTCGGGCTCGACTGGACGGGCACGGCCCGCTCCAGCAAACACATTCCGTTCGACTGGACCGGCCCGAACTAGGACGTGCCGATGCCTGACGCGTCCCCCGGGAAATCGTGGCGGCTCCGGAATTTGCGTGGCATGCCGCTCGGCCTTCTCGCATCGCTCGTGGTGCTGACAGCGGCGGCATGGGCGCTGACCCTCAGCATGGATATGCCAATGGGCATTGCGGTGCGCGGCGGGATGGAGGGTATGGAAGGCATGGCCGGCGTGGCGACGGCCGGAATTGCCGCCGACGGCTGGTCACTCGCCGGCGCCGCCGCCTTTCTTGCTGCATGGACGGTGATGATGGCTGCTATGATGCTGCCGGCGGCCGCGCCCATGATCTTTATGTTCGCAGCGGCGCAGGCCAGGCGCGAACAGCACGTCGCCATCCCGGCGTGGATATTCGTCGCGGGCTACATGCTCGTCTGGGCGGCGGCGGGCCTTCTTGTGTATGTCCTGGTCCAGCTCGGAAGCGAGTTTGCGACGAGCCTCGATCCGCCTCAGCGTTCGAAATGGGCGCCGCTCGCACTCGGTATAACGCTTGGCGTTGCCGGCCTCTACCAATTCACGACCCTCAAGCACATTTGCCTCAGCCATTGCTGTTCGCCGCTCGCTTTCATTGCGCAGCATTGGCGCGACGGGCGGGTTGGCGCAGTCGAGATGGGGCTGCGGCACGGACTCTATTGCCTTGGCTGCTGCTGGGCTCTGTTTGCCGTGTTGGTCGCGGTGGGCATCATGAGCGTCGCCTGGATGCTGCTGTTGACGCTGGTCGTCTTCGTCGAGAAGCTGCTGCAGCGCGGCCGCCGCTTCGAAGTTGCTGTGGGCATTGCGCTGATGGCCCTCGGGGTCGCTGTATCGTTCGGCGCGATCGAGATGCCCTGATGAGCGGCTAACCCTCAGCCGGGTGGTGAAATTCCAAACACATCGGTCTCATTTTCAGTCCTTAGGGGTAAGGGTGGGTCGTTCTGTTTGACGAACGATGCCAGCAGCTGACAGTCGGAGCGGTGCTGGCTCAAGATGGCACGCTATGCAGCCTTCCGCCGCAATTGGCTCACGCTCAGCCACACCGCCGAAACCAGGAAGTAGAGGGCGCCTACTGCGGCATAGCCGGCCACGTTGGAGATCGATGGCGGCATCGGCATCCGCGCCTGCGCGATGAAAAACGTGCCTGCCAGTGCTGATTGCCCTCCGCTCAGGACCATCGCCCACTGCGCACCAGAGCTCTTCCAACGGCGGACAGCGGTACCGAGTTGAAGCAGGCCGGACAGGATCGCCCATAGGCCGAACACGCCCAGCACCCAGTTCATGCTCATCTTCTGCGCAACAACGACCGCGAACGTTGTCGCCACACTGACCACGACGTTGATGGCCTGGGTGCGATTCTGTCCCAATCCTCCGCTGCGCGATGCATCGACAAAATTGGCCAGGGCATCCCATGCAGGATAAGCCACGAGCAAAACCGCCGCGACCACCCCGGAATGCTGTCCCACCGTAAAGGCAGCCGCCACCCAGACAGCCGAGAACGCCGTCCGAGCGAAGTAATAAAGCTTGAGCCATTGTTCCTGGGCTGGCGCGGGAAAGATTGTCACTGTGAGCCGTCATTGGATAACCCTTTCGACTAGTAGGTAGGGACTCTCGACGAACGTCGCGGAGTGATTGCTATTATGGTTAGTTGAGATCTAGGCTCGTATCCGGGGGGAAGTGCGGAACCGCTCCAGGAGCGGGCCAGTCACGACGGCGAATATCTTCGGATCGCCATAGGCCCGGGCTGAAAGCATCGCGCCGTGAACGGTCGCCATGAACGCTTCAGCCTCGGCACGAGGGGTACTCATCAGTCGAAATTGGCCGTGCCGCGCACCGCGCTCCATCACCGATGTCAGCCAAGCCGACAGCGAGCGGAAATGCGCCCGGACCTCAAGGCTAACTTCCTCGGGCAGCACGGGGAGCTCGCTTGCCAACAGCGCGCAGATACAAAACGGGGCGCTGGCGTTCGCGATGCAGGCTTCCCAATACCCGGCATAGATCCGCAACTGTTCGAGCGGATCGGATTCGTGAAGTTCGACATTTGCAATCCCCGCTTCAGTTTCTTCGCGATACTGCGCAACCAGCGTCCGAACCAGATCGACCTTGCTTGGGAAATGGTGATGGATGCTCGCCTTACGGATCCCGACCACATCAGCAACGTCGGCATAACTGAAACCGTTGTAGCCGCCAGCCACGATCAGCGAACGCGCACAAGCCAGGATGTCGTCAGAGGTGGTAGACAAGTTGCTCATGCTTTTACCTACCTTCTGGTAGGATGGCAGTCAAGCCTCCTTGCAACGCGAGTAGCGTGAAATTGCGTGGCTATGGCGTAGACGTCATTCGATCTTCATTGTTTTCGGCCCTCCAATTCAGAAAACTCCGGGTGTTTGTCGATCGAGGTAGCCATTCCCACTTCGAGGACGAGGCAACACCCTCCGGCCGACCGGACCACCGCTAATCGCCGTGCGGCACTAGGCGTTTGCACCGACTGCGCTATCTCCCCATCGTTAGCTTGTTCTATCGCTGGTTGAAGACTGGGAGGTTTCCATGGATCGGCGACTATTTTTGACAGGAATGTTTGGCATTGCCGGGGCCGCGGCCCTTGCAAGCACGGTTCGGCCAATCAATGCGGTGGCCGGCGTTCCAACTGCCAGAAGGAGCATTCTCGATGAACTCGAGGCGCCGGATGTCGAGACCTTCGACGACGACGAAACTCAAGCAGAGTTGCAACCAGTCTATCATCGCCGGTGGCACATGCCGCGCCGGCGCCGCCGGCGCGCCTGGAGAAGGGTCTGTCGCGTTTACTGGCGAAACGGCTATCGGCGCAGGCGGTGCTTCCGCAGGCGCGTCTGGGTCTGGTTTCGATTCTAGCAACTGGCCGGCTTGAACCCTGGCCATCGCGGCCGGGGTTTTCGCCCCAGGCGGCCGTTAGCGCCCTTACGGAGCTTTCCTAAGAGCGCGGAGGAGGCTGACGGTGTTTGCAGGTTTCAGAGCCACCAGCCTACGACTGGACGATACGACGATTTTCGCAAGGGTCGGAGGCACCGGTCCGCCGCTGCTGCTTCTTCACGGTTTTCCAGAAACGCATCTGATGTGGAGGGATATCGCCGCAGCCTTGGCGCCCCGCTTCACGGTCGTCGCCGCCGACCTTCGAGGCTATGGCCAAAGCGGATGTCCGGTTTCCTCGGCCGATCATAGCCCATACGCCAAGCGCGCCATGGCCGGCGACATGGTTCAGGCCATGAAGCAAGTGGGGTTTGAGCGGTTCATGGTTGCCGGGCATGATCGTGGCGGGCGGGTTGCCTATCGCCTGGCGCTGGACCATCCCGACAACGTGCTCAAAATCGCCGTCCTCGACATCATCCCCACCGCCGCAACATGGGATCGGGCGGATGCCAGACTGGCGCTTGGCTTCTGGCCCTGGAGCCTTCTTGCCCAGCCGGAGCCCCTGCCGGAGCGTCTGATCGGCGCGGCTCCCGATGCTGTCGTCGACGATGCAATAACGCAGTGGGGATCGTCAGCGAAAATGGTCTCCAAAGAGGTCAGGGACGCCTATGTTGATGCGCTTCGCGATCCCGCGCATATTCATGCCATCTGCGAAGAGTATCGCGCCGCTGCGACGATCGATCGTGAACATGACGCGTTGGACCGCGCAAACGGTCGTCGCATCGACTGTCCGCTACTGGCGCTATGGAGTGGCGAAGGCGCCCTGGAGAACTGGTATGCGCAAGAAGGCGGGCCGCTGGCCATCTGGAGGAAATGGGCCGACAAAGTGGCAGGACGCGCTGTCCAAGGCGGGCACTTTTTCCCGGAAGAGCACCCCGACAAGACGGCAGCGGCTCTCTCGGAATTCTTTGAAGACAAACAGGTCGGTCAGCACAGGGTATTGTAGAGGTCACATGCTTCAGTTACGCGGAACCTCGGGAGCGCTTCACGGCCTGAGATCGAGAACCTCCGGAAATGCGCCCGTCCGGCATCAATGTGCTTGATAAGGGAATGAAGGCGATCTCCACGGCCGCGCCTCTGATATGCAGCCTCATGTTTGTCGGAAGTTGCGCATCGCCTTTGCCGGCATCCTTTGATGCTGCGAAATACGACAAGATGAGTTGCGTCGAGCTCAACGTGGCGATGGGCGCTGTCGCCGACGAAATGTCGGCGACAGCCATCGCTCGTGGCAAAGTCGTCCACACCAACATTCCGGGCTGGCTGTTGGGAGGGCAGCGTGTCGCCTCGACCGTGGCTGCCCGCCAGAGTGCGAAGATCGAGCGCTTGCGGCAGCAGGAGGCTGCGATTGCGGCGGCGAGACGAAGCCGGTGCTGATTGCGTCACTGAAGTGGGTCTTCAGCCCGCCACCCCGGATTGATGCGCAGCGATCGCGCCGAGGAATATCTCGCCGAAATCCTTGAGCTTGGCGGCGCCGACGCCGTTGACCGCGGCGAAGGCGTCCAGATCACGCGGGCAGCGTTCGGCCATATCGATCAGCGTACGATCCGAAAAGATCACGAAGGCCGGCACCTGGCGTTCCCGGGCAAGACGCAGCCGCACAGCCTTGAGCGCGGCCAGCAGCGCCGAATCCAGACCTTCCGTGCCTGCTGCGGTATCCTCAGGACGTATCTTGCCTCGCGATGACTGGCGCGCGTCCACGCGATACCGGAACAAGGCCTCGCCCCGGGCCAGCGCACGGCCCTTCTCGGCAATGGCGAGGCCGCCATGGCCGGCTGAGTCCAATGTCAGGAACCCTCCCGCGACGAGTTGGCGGAGCAGCGACAGCAAGAAACTTTTTTTATGCGCCACACCGGTGCCGAAGCCGGCAAGCCTGTGGTGGTTCCTGGCCAGGACCTTCTCGGTCTCATGGCCGAGCAGGACATCGACGACATGGGCAACGCCGAAGCGCTCGCCGGTCTGTGCGATCGCCGCCAGGATGAGCCGTGCCTCCGCCTCACCATCCGCATGCGGCGCCTGGTCGAGGCAGTTGTCGCAATTGCCGCAAGGCGAAGCACTTTCGCCGAAATAGCCAAGCAGGATCTGACGGCGGCACTGCGTCGTCTCGCAATAACCGATCAGCGTTTCGAGCCGGCCATGCGCGCGCCTTTTGTGCTCAGCCGGTGCATCCTCGTCTTCGATGAAAAGCCGGCGCATGCGGATATCGCCGAGACCGAACAGCATATGTGCCTCGGCCGCCCGCCCGTCGCGGCCCGCGCGCCCGATTTCCTGATAATAGGCCTCCAAGCTGCCCGGCAGGTCGGTGTGGAAGACATAGGCGACGTCCGGCTTGTCGATCCCCATGCCGAAGGCGATGGTCGCCACCATCACCACGCCGGACAAGGTCATGAAAGCGTTTTGATTCGCTTCACGCGCGTCCTTGCTCATGCCGGCGTGATAGGCGAGCGCGCGTACGCCGTTCCGCTCGAGGAACGCCGCCATCTCTTCGGTCTTTTTGCGTGACAGGCAATAGACGATCCCGCTGCGGCCCGCATGGCGCTGCACGAAGTTTAGTAATTGGCGCTTGCTGTCCTGCTTGGGCTCAATGCCTAGCTTGATGTTCGGCCGGTCGAAGCCGAGCACCACGGTATCGACGCGCCCGTCGAACAGTTGCGCGGCAATGTCGGTGCGCGTCGTCTCGTCCGCCGTCGCCGTCAACGCAATGATCGGCACTTTCGGGAAGATATCACGTAGTCTCGACAATTCTTCGTATTCGCGCCGGAACGCTGGTCCCCATTGGGAGATGCAATGTGCCTCGTCGATGGCGATCAGCCGGACATCGAGCTTGGTCAACGCCTCGAGCATTCGCACGGTCATGAGCCGCTCCGGTGCAAGATAGAGCAGGCGCGTCTGGCCTGCCGCGACACGGCGCCATGCAGCGACATTGGCATCGCGGTCGAGCGAGGAATTGATCGTATCGGCCGCCACGCCGGCAAGGCGCAATGCGGCGACTTGATCCTGCATCAGGGCCACCAGCGGCGAAACGACAATGGTGAGCCCGCCCAGGACCAGCGCCGGGACCTGGTAGCAGAGCGATTTGCCGGCGCCGGTCGGCATGACAGCCAGCACATGATGCCCGGCCAGCAGCGCCTCCATCACGGCCGCCTGGCCGAGACGAAAATCATCGAAGCCGAATACATCTTTCAGGACGCGCCGCTTGGAATCCTCTGCCGGGATGCTCGCTGCTACCTGCATTACGGCGTTTCTGCAATCGGCGCGGCCGGACTGCGCTGGAATCGAGTTTTTCGGGGATTCGAGAGGGTGTGGAGAGCGATCAACCCACTCTCCCCACGGCACTTTGCATTAGCAGATGGCATCTTTCGTGGGCGTCCTCAGCTTCTGTTCAAGTGAAGGAGGGAACAACCCTTTCGCGGAACATTGAAGCGAAAGTTTCTGAGCGGATGGTGTCTCGAATTCGCTCTTGGGTGGCTACGCCCATGTCTTTCAGCCGCTCCTCGACGAGCTTTACAATGTCCGTTACTGCGTCCTTCAGCCCATCCTCGTTCTTGCAGAGCTCCAGCAGCGCGTCGGATACACTCGCCAGCTTTCCCTTCTTCATTGTAAAAACATTCTTGGCTTCTGTAAGTCTAAGCCCTATCCCCGCTAATATATAGTACCTGAATGTCTTGTAACCATTCTCAATGCGTTGATTTCGCCACAAGAATTCTAACCGATAGTAAAGGTACGCTACAGCGTGATAGATTCGGACATCCTGTTCATCCAAGAAGATCACATTTTCGTACTCGGAGAGAATGCCACGGTAGTCTCGAGCCGCTCGCTGAGGTTGGAACAGCAAGCACGCAGCAACGGCCTTCATCAAAACCGAGGGCTGCATCACGCGAGTGCGCTCAACGTCCTGATTTCGGTACTGATTATCGCGCCGCTCGAAATAAATAATCTCCTCCGCTTCAAGGCTTCGGCAGTACTCTTCAAAACTCTTCATAAATGGGCGAAGCGCCCAAAACTGTTCATCCCGCACCGGATTTGCCTGTTGGTGCCGACGATGATGGAAGAAACGAATTCGTCGTCTTTAGAGCCGATCAGGCGGAAGGGGACTTGGATCGCTTTCGTCAAATTCCGATCGCCCTTCCCCTCGCTGCCACCATCACCGTAGACTAGGTCGAATATGACGTTACTGGTTTGACACCCGTTGACGATCTGGAAATCTTCCAGACGAAAGCGATCTCCAGTTCGGTCTATGTTCTTCGAAACAACAGTTATTCCATTGTTACGGAATACGAACTCCGCGCCACCGCCTGCACGGACGCTGTCCTTGATGGAGATATTAATCTTGGACTTTGAATCGTAGTCGCGGATGTTGTCAAAAAACACCGACCTGTTAATGCCGACAACCTCTTCATCGGCGTCCTTGGAGACATAAAGGGCCAACAGGTTCGCTGCATCAATGTAGCCAATGTAGGCCTCCTCCACATGCTCGTTGGTGGGCATAACAACGTTTCGTGGAAAATCAATTTCGACCTCCACAGCGGTGGTCGCGGCTCGGTACCACTGCTGGAGGTCGCGCGCTCCGACTATCTCGATAGCAATGGTGTTTGAATCAAAGATATTTAGCTCCTCAAGTTCAACACGAAAACCTGCTCGAAGCTTCTCGATCCTTGTCGGTTGCTCATAGTTGCCTGTCGCTACGTAGTAGCAGCTAAGCTTTGGATTTCGTTTGCCGACACCTTTTTCGTATATGGCATCCATCGCACCTATGAGATCGTCAATCGCGTCGCTCTCACCTTTTAGACTCCCATCAAAGAATCCTGACACCGCGTCAAAAAACTTTGAGATGTCGCCATAGTCGTAGCCAGTGCTTGTTTTAGCTTGAAAGAAGATGAACTCAATCGAGGGGTTGTTTATGGTGGCCAACTTGTCTTCAGCTTCTTGACGGCTATTTACAGACTCACCCTGAATGACCACAGCGATTCCGTCGACGCCGAACTCGTCTCCTTCCAGATGGACGTTGTAAGCGTCAACGCTCTCGCCAGGATTGAAAATATACTGTAGATTTCGAACTGTTTCTCTTGCGTGTAGGCTGTAATTGAGTTCGCCTTCGCGAAGTCACGGAGTTGGGCACGGATCACTGGATTCATGGTGCTTCGCTTATGTAAGTTAGGGTGCTTTGGGTGATCATAGCCGCGCGGCCCCTCGACCGCTAGGCGGGCATCATATTTTCTAACGACGTTCGCTGAAGGACAGTCGCAGCGACTTCGATACGCAGCCCTTCCCGACAATAAGAACTCGGCTCCTGCAGTTCGCGGCTGGGGCGGGCAGACCCCGGCATTCATCCTATGGCAAAACGTTCGAGTGCATGTCCACATGCTCCCGGTACAGCTTGCGGTTAATCCTATCTTCACCATCATTCGGCAGGTTCAGGTTCTGCGGTGATGTTTTGAGTACCGCGGCGCCACAAGCGCCCAGGCAACACGCCCGCGTCTCTCCGGAGGCGCGGGTTTTTTTCTGAGAACCGGCTGCCTGATCTTCGGGCCCGCAGCTCAGTCGAGGAAATCGGCGCGGTGCGGCGTGAAGCTGTCGACCAGTCGTCCCGCCTGCAGCGCCTTGACGCCATGGACAAGGTTGGAAGGAACGATGAAGCTGCTGCCGGTTTCCAGGATCTCGGTCCTGCCGTCGATGGTGACTTCGAAGCGGCCTTCGGCGACGTAGCTCGCCTGGACATGCGGGTGCGAGTGCAGCGCGCCGACGCCGCCCTTGTCGAAACCGAACTCGACCATCATCAGTTCGTCGGTGTGCAGGAGCACGCGCCGGCGGTTGCCGTCGGGCGTCGGCGTCCACGCAGCCTCGCCGGCATGCGAGAAGATTTTGGTTCCGGTCATCGTCAGACTCTCATCGTCGCTGTTCATCGTGCCAGCCAGCCGCCGTCCACCGGCACCAACGCGCCATGCATGTAGTTGGACGCTGGCGCCAGCAGGAAGACGGCTGCGTCGCCGATGTCTTCCGGCGCGCCCCAGCGGCCGGCCGGAATGCGCGCCAGGATCGAAGCGCTGCGGTCGGGATCGGTGCGCAGCGCCTCGGTGTTGTTGGTCTCGATATAGCCCGGCGCAATGCCGTTGACGTTGATGTCCTTTGCCGCCCATTCACATGCAAGCAGGCGGGTGATGCCGAGCACGCCGTGTTTGGAGGCGGTGTAGGAGGCGACGCGAATGCCGCCCTGAAAGCTCAGCACCGAAGCGATGTTGACGATCTTGCCGCGCCGTCCCGGCTCGGCAAGCACGCGCCTGGCAAAACTCTGGCTGAGGAAGAACACCGTCTTCAGATTGACGCCCATGACGTCGTCCCAGTCGGCTTCGGTGAGGTCGACCGCGTCGGCACGCCGGATGATGCCGGCATTGTTGACCAGGCCATCGAGCGGCCCCGTATCCGCCCAGACGCGGTCAAGCATCGCCTGGGCGGCGGCATCGTCGCCAAGGTCGCAGAGGACCGCCTCGAAGCGGCCGCCGACAGCCGCAATCTTCTCCGCCGTCTCGTCCATCGCCGACCGGCCGACGCCGACGACCGCGCCGCCTGCGCGCGCGATCGACACGGCGATGCCTTGGCCGATGCCGGTATTGGCGCCGGTGACGAGGATGCGCTTGCCGGCAAGGCTGAAGGCCGAGAGATCGCTCACTTGAGCTCCTCCATCGCCACCAGGTCGACATCGGTATAGTCGACATTATCGCCGGCCATCGCCCAGATGAAGGCGTAGTTGGAGGTGCCGGCGCCCGAATGGATCGACCATCCCGGCGACAGCACCGCCTCCTCGTTGCGCATGACGAGATGGCGCGTTTCGTCCGGCTCGCCCATGAAATGAAACACCCGCGCCGCCTCCGGCAGATCGAAATAAAGATAGGCTTCCATGCGCCGGTCATGCACATGGCATGGCATGGTGTTCCAGACCGAACCGGAGGCAAGCTGCGTCATGCCGACGACAAGCTGACAGGTCTTTACCCCATCGGCATGGATGAACTGGAAGATCGAGCGCTCGTTGGAGGTTGCCTGGCTGCCGAGATCGAGCCGCTTGGCATCGCCGATGCGGATCAGCCGGTTGGGATGGCTCTGATGCGCCGGCGCGCTGAGCAGGTAGAACTTAACCGGCTCAGCCAGATTGGTCGCAGCGAACGACACCTCATCGGTGCCCATGCCGAGATAGAGCATGTCGCGCGCCTGCAGCTCGTAGGATTGGCCGCCGGCTTTGACGACGCCCGCGCTGCCGATGTTGACGATGATCATCTCACGGCGGTCGAGAAAATTCTTGGTCCCGGTCGGCTTGATCGCCTGCAGCGGCAGCGGTGTACCGGCGGGCATGGCGCCGCCGACTATCATGCGGTCGTAATGGGTGTAGGTCAGGCCGATGCGGCCGGGCTGGAACAAGTCCTCGATGAGGAAATTGTGTCGCAGCTCGTCCGTTCCCATGGCTGCGGCAGAAACAGGGTCGATGGCGAAGCGGGAGGTGAAATCCGTGTGATCGTCAGATTGAATCATTGCTGCCTCAATTGCTCATTCGGTTGCCGCGGCCTTGACCGAGTCGGCATAAAAAACCTGGCGCGCGTGCAGGCGCTCGCGATAGCGCTGCTGGCTGGCACCGAGATGCGCGCGCATCGCCTCCCGCGCCGCTTCGGCATCGCCTGACGAGATAGCATTGAGGATTACCAGATGCTCACGCTGCAGGCCGCGCTGATAGGCGTCCGATTGGGCGATCTCGGTCGACCAGGGCGAGGTCACGTCGCAAGGAATGGCGCGGCGGCCGAGCACGTCGAGCATCTCGACATAGAACGGATTGTTGGTGGCGCTGGCGATTGCACGGTGGAAGGCAAGGTCGGCCGGTCCAGTCGGCTCGCTGTTGAGGAGCAGCCGTTCGAACTCGAAGAAGGCTTCCTGGATTGCCGCTTCCTGCGCGGCGTTGCGCCGGATGGCGGCGAGCCCGGCGGATTCGATCTCGATCGCCAACCTGACTTCGAGCACGTTGAGGGCAATCGAATCCTTGCTGCCCATCTCCGCTGCCAGGGCACCGAACGCTGTCGAGATATGTTCGGTGACGAAAACGCCGGCGCCTTGGCGCGGCTCGACCAGGCCGTCCGCGGCAAGCTTGGCCAGCGCCTCGCGTATCACGGTGCGGCTGACCCCGAAGGTTTCCGTCAGCTGGCCCTCGGTCGGCAGCTTTTGCCCAGGCTGGATCTCGCCCGCCTGCAGCTGCTTGCGGATCGCCGCGACGACGGTTTCCGAAAGCTTCGGTCTTCGTTCGACGCGGAGCCCGACGGCAGTGTCCGATGCCATGTCGCACCCCCTATTTGAAGACGCTCGGCAGCCATAGCGAAATGGCCGGAATGTAAGTGACGAGCGCCAGCACCACGAGGCCTGCGCCATAGAACGGCCAGATCGAGCGCATCGATTCCCAGACGGATATCTTGCCCACTGCGCATGCCACGAACTGAACTGCGCCCACCGGCGGCGTGTTCAGCCCAATGCCGAAATTGAGGATCATGATGACGCCGAAATGCACCGGATCGACGCCGTAGGCCTGCGCCACGGGCAGGAAGATAGGCGTGCAAATGATGATCGTTGGCCCCATGTCCATGAACGTGCCGAGGAACAGCATCAGGAGGTTGAGCAGGAGAAGCACGACCAGCGGATCGTCCGAGATCGCGTTCATGGAGGCGATGAGCGCTGCCGGCACTTTCAGGAAGGCCATCAGCCACGAGAACGCCGCCGCCATGCCGATGATGAGCAGCACCATGGCCGTGGTGCGCACGGCGCCATGGGTGGCATGAACGAACCCTTCCCAGGTCATCTGCCGGTAAACGAAGACGGTCACGAGCAGCGCATAGATGACGGCGATACAGGAACTCTCGGTGGCGGTGAAGACGCCCGATCGCACGCCGCCGAAGATGATCGCGATCAACAGCAGGCCGGGCACGGCGACGGCGAAAAGATGCGCGACTGCGGTGAAGCCCGGAAACGCCTCGGTCGGATAGCCGCGGGAGCGCGCGACGATATAGGCGGTGACCATCAGCGACAGGGCCAGCAGCAGGCCCGGGATGATACCGGCCGTGAACAGATCGGCGATGGAGATCTTTCCGCCTGCCGAGATCGAGTAGATGATCATGTTGTGCGACGGCGGCAGCAGCAGCGCGATCAGTGCCGCCATCGACGTGACGTTGACGGCGTAGTCCGCTCCATAGCCACGCGCCTTCATTTGCGGGATCATCAGGCCGCCTACCGCCGCTGCCTCCGCCACCGCGGAGCCGGAAATGCCGCCGAACAGTGTAGCGGTTGCAATGTTGACCTGCCCGAGGCCGCCGCGCAAATGGCCGACGAGCGAGCCAGCGAAGGCAACGATCTTGCTGGCGATGCCGCCGCGCACCATCAAGTCGCCGGCGTAGATGAAAAACGGAATGGCCAGCAGCGAAAAGACGCTCATGCCGGAATTCAGGCGCTGGAACACGATCAGCGGCGGCAGGCCCATATAGAGGACGGTGGCCAGGCTTGCGACGCCCAGGCAGAAAGCGATCGGCGTGCCGATAAGCATCAGCAGGGTGAAGACGCCGAACAGAATCCACAGTTCCATGGCGTCAGACCTTCACGTTGGCGGTGTCGAGTTCGGCCGCGACTTCGGCCGGCGGCAGTTCATCGAGGGCATCGTCGATCGGCGCGCCGGAGAGGCGAAGCACGATGCGCTCCAGCGTGAAGAGCACGATGAGCGCGCCTCCCGCGACAAGCGGGACATAGTCCCAGCCCCCCGATATGCCGAGTGACGGCAAGACGGAGCCCCAGGTCAATGCGACCAGCTGGCTGCCATACCAGATCATGCCGATGCCGAAGGCGAGCGCGACAAGATCCGAAATCATCCGCAGCCAGCGCTTGCCGCCTTTCGGCAGCACGTAGAGCAGTACGTCGAAGCCAAGATGGTAGTTCTCGCGCACACCGACGGCAGCGCCGAGGAAAATGAACCAGCTCATCAGCATCACCGAGCCCGGCTCGGTCCAGCTCGGCGAGCGGTTCAGAACATAGCGGCCGAACACCTGCCAGGCGACGAAGGCGGTCATCAGCACCAGCCCGATGCCGGCGATCGACAGCGCCGCCGTGCTGACGCGCGACATCACTTGCGCGACGCCGGACAGGAGCGGTGTTGGTCTTGGGCTGGAAGTCACCGGTTTTCTCCCCAGGAGGATGGCGGCACGGAATGTCCGCGCCGCCGCTTGATCACTGCACGGCCTTGATGGCTTCGACCATGGCCTTCAGCTTGTCATCCTTGACGTGCTTCTCGTAGACCGGCCCCATCGCGTCGATGAAGGGCTGCTTGTCCGGCGTCGTGATCTGCGAACCGGCCGCCTCGACCTTGGCGCGCGATTCCTTGACCTTGGCGGTCCACAGCTCGCGCTGCTTGGCGACGCTTTCCTTGGCGGCCGCCTTGAAGATCGCCTGGTCTTCCGGCGTCAGCTTGTCCCAGCTCGACTTCGCCATGACGAAGGCTTCCGGCACCATCGTGTGCTCGTCGAGCGAATAGTACTTGGCGACTTCCGCATGCTTGGCGGTGTCGTAGCTCGGAAAATTGTTCTCCGCGCCGTCGATGACTCCGGTCTCGATCGCCGAATACACCTCGCCATACGGCATCGGCGTCGCGTTGGCGCCGAGTGCCGCCACCATGTCGACGAAGATGTCGGACTGGATGACGCGGAACTTCATGCCGGCCATATCGGCTACAGTGTTGATCGGCTTCTTCGAATTATAGAAGGAGCGCGAGCCGCCGTCGTAAAAGGCGAGCAGCACCAGCCCGACCTGGTCGAACGCCGCCGCGATCTGGTCGCCGATCGCCCCGTCCATGACCTTGTGCATATGCTCTTCCGAACGGAAGATGTAGGGCAGCGAGGGCACGGTGGTCTCCGGGATGAGCCCGTTGAACGGCGCCATCGAGACGCGGTTGAGATCGATCACGCCGGTGCGCACCTGCTCGATCGTGTCCTTTTCCTCGCCAAGTTGCGCGGAAGGATAGATCTCGACCACATAGCGGCCGGCCGTGCGCTCCTTCACCAGCTCGCCGAAATATTTGACCGCCTCGACCGTCGGATAGCCGTCCGGGTGGGTGTCGGACGAGCGCAGAACCGTCTGAGCGCTTGCCGTTCCGGCCAGCAGTGCGGCGGCAACTAGCGTAGTCCCCGCCAGTCTCGAAAAATGCAGCATTGGTTTCCTCCCGTTTGAACGATGGCGGCAAGCGCCGTTAGAGCCGGTACGCCTTTTTCGCGAGCGTATAGGCAAGTTCCTGCGCCAGCTCGTGCGCCTCGTCCTCGCCGAGCCGATGCTCGGCGACGAGACGCGCCAGAAAAGCGCAATCGACCCGGCGCGCCACATCATGGCGGGCCGGTATGGATGGAAAGGCGCGGGTATCGTCGTTGAAACCGACGGTGTTGTAGAAACCGGCGGTTTCGGTGGTCATCTCACGGAACCTGCGCATGCCTTCGGGGCTGTCGTGGAACCACCAGGCCGGCCCGAGCTTCAATGCCGGGTAGACGCCGGCGAGCGGCGCCAGCTCGCGCGCATAGCTGGTCTCGTCGAGGGTGAAGAGGATGATGGTGAGGTCGCGCTCCAGCCCGACGCAGTCGAGCAGCGGCTTCAGCGCCGTCACATAGTCGGTTCGCGTCGGAATATCGAAGCCTTTGTCCCTGCCGAACTTCCGAAAGATAGCCGGCGAATGATTGCGCCAGGAGCCGGGATGGATCTGCAGGACCAGCCCGTCGTCGCGGCTCATCTTGGCCATCTCGGTCAGCATCTGGGCGCGGAACAGCTTTCGCTCGCGCTCGTCGTCCGAGCCCCGGCGGATGCGGTTGAACAGCTCCTGCGCGGCGGCATCCGAGAGATTGGCGGTTTCGGCCGTCGAATGGCCGTGATCGGAGGAAGTCGCGCCAAAGCTCTTGAAGAAGGCGCGCCGCTGGCGATGCGCATCGAGATAGCCGGCCCAATTGCTGGTGTCGCAGCCGGTGATCTCGCCAAGCCGGTCGAGATTGGCCGAGAACCCTTCGAAGTCGGGATCGACGATCGCATCCGGCCGATAGGCGGTGACGACGCGGCCGTCCCAGCCGCTGTCGCGGATCATCTGGTGCCATCTGAGATCGTCGAGCGCGCCTTCGGTCGTTGCGATGACTTCAATATTGAAGCGCTCGAACAGCGCTCGCGGGCGAAAATTCTCCCACTGCAGCAAGGTCGAGATCATATCGTAATGGCGGTCGGCGGTTGCGGCCGTCAGCGGCTCGTCGATGCCGAACAGATGGGCAAGCACATGGTCGAACCACAGCCGGGTCGGCGTGCCGCGGAACAGGTAATAATGCTCGGCGAAGCACCGCCAGATCGTTCTGCCGTCGGTTTCAACCGGCGAGCCGTCAAGCGTCGGCACACCAAGCTCCTCAAGCCGAACGCCCTGGCTGAACAGCATGCGGAAAATGTAGTGGTCCGGCACGATCAGCAACTGCGCCGGATCGGGAAACGCCTCGTTGAGCGCATACCAGCGCGGATCGGTGTGGCCGTGCGGGCTGACGATCGGAAGGTCTTTGACCGCGGCATAGAGATCGCGGGCCAACGAACGCGGGCGCGCCTCGGCGGCAAACAGCAAGTCCGGATCCGTCAATGTGGCCACGCAAATCCTCCCAATCCGGACATCGGTAGGGTTGAAAAGAAATAATGTCAACATACAAAAACTGGGTTGTTGTATGATGACTTTTCGACGGCCATTGCCCATTGTGCGTGACGGCATCGGGTGTTACGCCGCCTGCCAGCAGTGACCCAACAATCTCGATCAGACACGTGGCGCAATGACCAATAGACGCCTTTCCAACAGCACGCTGAAGGCACTGCCGGCTTCGGTCGCGGCCCCGCGCTACGACCGCGGCGGCGTCGCACCTGGCATCGTCCATCTCGGCGTCGGTGCCTTCCATCGCGCCCACCAGGCGGCCTATGTCGACGACTGCCTGGCGGCGGGCGAGGCGGACTGGGGCATTGTCGGCGTGTCCTTGCGCAGTCCAGACACGCGCGACGCACTGGCGCCGCAGGATGGCCTCTACGCGCTGGCGATCAGGAGCAGCATCGGCGAAGAGCTACGCGTCATCGGTTCGATCCTGTCGCTGCTGGTGGCGCCGGAAGATCCGGCTGCGGTGCTCGCCGCACTGACAGATCAGCGCACCCGCATCGTCACGCTCACGATCACCGAAAAGGCTTATCTGAGAGCAGCCGGCGGCGGTCTGGACAGCACCCATCCGGACATCGCCCATGATTTGGCTAACCCGCAAATGCCACGGACGGCGCATGGTTTCCTGACCGAGGCGCTGTCGCGCCGCCGTGCCGCCGGCATCCAGCCTTTCACCGTGCTCTGCTGCGACAACCTTCCGGCCAATGGCGCCACGCTGCACCGCCTGCTGGTCGAATTCGCCGCACTGCGCGATTCCAGGCTCGCCACTTCAGGCGATGCCAGGCTCGCCGCACACATTGCCGACGGCGTCGCCTTTCCGTCGAGCATGGTCGACCGTATCGTGCCGGCGACTACCGACGCCGAGCGGGCGCGTATCGCCGTCGAGCTCGGCGTCGAGGATGCCTGGCCGGTGATGACCGAGCCGTTCTGCCAATGGGTGGTCGAAAACGATTTCCCGGCTGGCAGACCGGCCTGGGAAAAGTTCGGCGTCACCATGGTCGGCGACGTCGGGCCCTTCGAGGACATGAAGCTGCGGCTGCTCAACGGTTCGCATTCGGCAATCGCCTATCTCGGCCTGCTCAGCGGCTACGACACGGTCGACCGCGCCTTTGCCAATCCGGCGATCCGGCAATTCGTCGACGGACTATGGGCCGAGGCCATCCCGACGCTGCCGCAGGACGCCGGGCTCGATACGGCCGGCTACACGGCCCAGCTCGCCGAACGCTATTCGAACACCGCGCTCGCCCATCGCACGGCGCAGATCGCCAATGACGGCAGCCAGAAGCTGCCGCAGCGCATCGTCGCCTCGGCCCTCGATCGACTGGGCGCCGGTGACCCGCCCGCGCATCTCATGCTGGTGGTGGCGGCCTGGATCGCCGCTTGCGAGGCGCGCGGCAAAACCTTGCCGGAAGCCCATTTTGCCGACCCGATCGACGCTCGGCTTACGGCGCTCGGCAGCCGGCCGGCTGATGAAACGGTGACAGCGATATTCGATCTCGCCGGCTTCGCCAAGGACCATGCCCACCGCATGACACTGATCGATCTGACGGCAGCCCATCTCGAGCGCCTGCGGCGGGGCGGCACTGCCGCAGCTTTGGCGGCGCTTGGCATAGGGAGTGAGAAGCCATGAGACAGACCTGGCGCTGGTTCGGGCCGGACGATCCGGTGACGCTTGCCCATGTCCGTCAGGCCGGCGCCGTCGGCATCGTCAGCGCGCTGCACCACCTCAACGACGGCCGCGCCTGGCCGGCAGACGAGATCGCCAGGCGCAAGGCCGAGATCGAGGCAGCAGGGCTGACCTGGGACGTGGTCGAGAGCATCGTCGTGCACGAGGACATCAAGACCCGCAGCGGCGACTGGCGCAGCCTGATCGACAATTACAAGGCCTCGATCCGCGCCGTCGCCGCCGCCGGTATCAACACCGTCTGCTATAATTTCATGGCGATCACCGACTGGACGCGGACGGACCTCGATTACCCGATGCCGCATGGCGGCACGGCGCTGCGCTTCGATGTCGTCGAGCTCTGCGCCTATGACGTCTTCATCCTTGAGCGAGAAGGGGCGGAGGCCGATCACCCACCGGCCCGTATCGAGGCCGCGCGTGTGCGACTGCAAGGGATGAGCGACAGCGACAAGGCAAGGCTGGAGCGCAACCTGATCGGCTGGGTCCCGGCGCGCGAATTCATCTTCGATCGGGCAAGCTTCCGCCGCGCCCTCGACCTCTACAAGGACGTCTCCACCGAAGGCCTGCGCGAAAACCTGTTTGCCTTCCTGCGCGAGATCGTGCCGGTGGCCGAAGAGGCCGGCGTCAGGATGGCGATCCACCCCGACGATCCGCCCTTTTCGCTGTTCGGCCTGCCGCGCATCGTTTCCAACGCCAATGATGCCCGCGCGCTGCTCGACGCGGTCGCTTCGCCGGCCAACGGGCTGACGCTGTGCACCGGCTCGTACGGCGCGGGCGCGCAGAACGATCTGCCGGCAATGGCCAAGGCCTTCGCCGAAAACATCCATTTCGCCCATCTGCGCAACGTCACCAAGGAGCCAGACGGCTCCTTCCACGAAGCCGAGCACCTCGACGGCGACACCGACATGGTGGCGGTCGTGTCGGCGCTGATTGGCGAAGAGCGGCGGCGCAAGGCGGCAGGCAGGGCGGACTGGCAGGTGCCGATGCGTCCCGACCATGGCCACGCCATCGTCGACGACATCGGCAAGAAGGTGAACCCCGGCTATTCCTGCATCGGCCGCCTGAAGGGCCTCGCCGAACTGCGCGGCGTGATGCGCGCAGTAGAGGCACTGGCGGTGTGACCAGCCCCCTTCTCCCCTTGTGGGAGAAGGTGGCCGAGCGGAGCTCGGTCGGATGAGGGGTGCTCCAGGGATCGCCGCCGTCTCGTTTCTTCCAACACCCCTCAACCGTCTCGGCGCTGTGCGCCGATCCACCTTCTCCCACAAAGGAGATCTTTGCACAGAAGCCGATCAGTGATTCTGTTGTGAGGTTGGAGCAGGGAGATTCGCGATGGTGGATCGTGTTCTGGGTCA
>NZ_JAMYND010000068.1:0-20722 GCF_040318885.1 Mesorhizobium sp. M0998 | reverse complement strand
CCGGCCGCCCCTTCTCACTGCCATGCTTCTTTGTTTTGCGGGGCATTCTTAATAAATTCCACCCCTGTGAGTGGGTGCCGCGGCGCTTTGGCTGGGGCCAGGCGGTTCCCCCGCGCGCCACCGCTGGTGGATCACTCGAAGTCCTTGACGTTCTGCAGCGTCACCAGTCCGGCGCCGGTATCCACATTGGCCTCGACGGGTTCCCCGCGGATGGCCTTGACGACGGTGTCGATGCCAAGCTCACCCATTTTCGCTGGAAATTGAGCTACGCTGGCGTCCTCCGCTCCCGACTTGATCGCTTCGATCTCACCGCAGCACGCGTCGAAGCCGACCACTATGAGGTTGTCGTTGGCAATGCCGGAATTGCTGATCGACTTGACGGCGCCAGGGATCGGCGGACCGCAGGCCGAGTAGATCGCCTTGAGATCGGGATTGGCGGTGAGGATGTCTTCGGTCACTGACGTGCCAAGTTCCAGCGTGCAGTTGGTTGCGCCCTTGCCGACGACATCGACCTTGACGTCGCCCAATCCCTCCATCATGCCCGTGACCCGGTCATCCAGAGCCGGCACCCCGGGAACGCCTTGCAGGATACCGATCTTGTCACCGCTCTTGAGCACCGTTTTAAGATACTCTCCGGCGATCTTGCCGCCGTTGAGGTTGTTGGTCGAGCCCAATGCCGTCTGGCCTTTCCAGTTGGGAATGCTGTTGTCGACGAGAACCACCTTGATGCCGGCGGCCACCGCCTTGTCGAGCGCCGGCGCGACCGTCGGGTCGACCGGAGTGATTGCCAGCCCGTTGACGCCCTGCGTGATCATGGATTCGATCAGAGCGATCTGGCCTTCGATGTCGGTAGCTGCCTGGCCCTGGCCGGTGACCAGTTCGATCTCCGGATGAGCGGCCGCGTATTTCTTGGCGGCGTCCTCCATGGTCGAGTAGAACGGCACCGGGAATTTCGTAATCAGGCCAACCTTGATCTTGTCTGCGGCCGAAGCCGGCACGGAAAACGCAACAGCGATCACCAGCCCTGCGAACAGTTTTCGGTTCATTGGCATTGTATTCCTCCCTTGGATTGAGACGCCTCCCGGCGGGAGACGCTTCAGGCATTTGCGGACCTGAAAGGTCCCCAAATTTCGAACGGGTCAGGCTCCAACGATCATGGAAACCAGTTCCTGTTTGTTGCCTTTGGTCGGCACCAGTTCGCCGACCCTGCGGCCCTGGCGAAGCACCACCGCGCGATCGGCGAGCTCGACGACGTGTTCCATGTTGTGAGTGATCAGGATGACGGCATTGCCCTGGTCGCGCAGCGCAGCGACCAGATTGAGCACCTGGCGTGATTCACGCAGGCCGAGTGCGGCGGTCGGCTCATCCAGAATGACAACCTTGCGGGCGAACACGGTCGAGCGGGCCACGGCGATCGCTTGCCTTTGTCCACCCGACATCATGGCGACGACGGCATCCAGCCGCGGCAACGCAACCTTGAGTTTTGCCAGCAGAGCACGGGTCTCGGCGTCCATCCGGCGCTGCTGCAGAAACCGCAGGCCGCGCGGAAGCCATTGCGGGCCAGCCAGTTCGCGACCGGCAAAGAAGTTCTGTCCCGGTGTCAGATTGTCGAACAGCGCCAGATCCTGATAGACGGTCTCGATGCCGGCGAAGCGCGCATCCGCAGGGGAGCGTATCTGCGTTGGCGCACCGTCCAAAAGGATCGCGCCGGCATCGAGTTGGTGCACCCCGCTGATGCATTTGGTCAGCGTCGATTTACCCGCGCCATTGTCGCCGAGCAGGCCGACGATCTCGCCGCGCCGCACCTCGATGCTGACATCGTCGAGGGCCAGAACCGAACCGAAACGCTTGGTAGCACCGCGTACCGCCAGCACGGGATTGTCCGCCGTGACCGCGTGATCGACTTTGGCCGCAACGGCGCTCATGACTGTCTCCCAGCTTGCAGCACACGCACACGCCCTTCGAGGTAATTGCGCAGCACGTCGGACTCGACCGCGATCACGATGACCACGCCGATGACGATGAGCTGGAAAAAGACATTGACGTTGAGCAGGTTGAGCGCGTTGCGGATAACGCCGATCATGATGGCGCCGATCAAGGCATGGCCGAGGTGGCCGCGGCCGCCAAGAAAGCTGGCGCCGCCAATGATCACCGCCGCGATCGTGTCCAGTTCCAGCAGATTGCCGAACAGCGGCGAACCGGCGTCGGTGCGGCCGGCAAGGATGACGGCACCGATGCCGGCGCACAGCCCTGAGATGACATAGACCGAAACCAGCACCCAGGACACGGGAATGCCCATGCGCAGCGCGGCGTCGGGCCGGCCGCCGACGGCATAAATCCAGCGCCCCCAGACCATGGTTTTAGCCATGACGGAAAGAACCGCGGCAACGCCCGCAACGACGAAAACCGATCCAGGCAGGCCCCAAACCGCCTCGCGGCCAAGCGCATCGATCGAATCCGGCATGCCAGGAATGGCGCGGCCATCGGCCAGTTGCAGGGCCAGCCCCTTGGCGATGCTCAATGTCGCCAGCGTGATGATGAAAGGATGCGGCAGCCGGCCGAAGACGTAGAAGAGCCCGTTGATGGCGCCGACCGCGGCACCGCAGCCAACCATCACGGCGATCACGATGATGGCGGGAGCACCGGCATGAAAGCTCAGCGCGCCGAAGACGGAGGCCAGTGCAAGGTTCGAGCCGACGGAGAGATCGATGCCGCGTGTCAGGATGACCAGATGCTGGCCCATCGCAACAACCGAGATGACGGCCGTCTGGGCAAGGATGTTGCTGAGATTGCGTCCCGTCAGGAAATAGGGCGACAGAAAGCTGAGAACGGCGATCAGCAGCACCAGGATGACCACCGGACCAGCGCTCAGCAGCATCAGGCCGAGCGCAAGGCCGGGAACGGCTTCTGACTTCCTCGATGCCGGCAACGCGGCCTCGCCGACAGTCGTGCCGGTGTTTCCCGTTTCAGGCAAATTTCCCCTCCCCGCCGCGGCTTGTACGAGCCGTGTCGTCAAAAATTCAATTCGTGTTCAGGTCCTCTTCTTATCGATAAAAAACAACCGGCCGGGCCGGGTCAAGTTGTTTTTTATGGATAAAGTTCATGATAAAAGGACAAGCTATAGTTCCCAAGGAAAATCCGATGAGAACCGACACCGTCTACAAGAAGGCCTTCAATCGAGCTGCGAATATGCTGCGCGACGGGCAACTGGCCGGTGAACTTCCTTCCGAAAATGAGCTTAGACGGCGAATGTGCGTCAGCCGCACAACCGTCAGAAAGGTTTTGCGGGAACTGGTTCACCGCGAACTTATCACCGAACGCCACGGCCTCAGGTCGACGGGCCGCCCGGTCAGCGACAACGATTACTATCCGGACGCCGAAACCACACCTCGCGCCAAGCATGTCGAACAGCAGTTCATGGAGTGGATGCTGCGGGGCGACACCAGGCCTGGAACCAGCATCAATGAGCTCGAGCTTGCGCGCCAATTCGGCGTTGCGACCAACGGAATTCGCGAATTCCTGATCCGCTTCAGCCGGTTTGGACTGATCGAGAAACGGCCGAATACAGGCTGGCTTTTCAAGGGCTTCACCGAAGGCTTTGCACTTGAGCTCTTCGAGATCCGAGTAATGTTCGAACTGCGTTCGGCGCAACTATTTTCACTACAGCCGCACAGTTCTCCCCTATGGTCGAAACTCGCTGCGCTCAAGATGGCGCATGCCGACCTGCTGGAGCGAATTGAGGGCCGTTTTCATGACTTCTCCGGCCTGGACAACCGGTTTCACCGGCTCATAAACGAGGCATCACCGAACCGCTTCATCGATGATTTCTACGACATCATCACGTTCATTTTTCACTACCACTATCAGTGGAACAAGCAGGACGAAAAGCAGCGCAACCAGGCGGCAATCCTCGAGCATCTCGCCTATATCGATGCGCTCGAAAGCCGCGAATCTGACCGGATTGAGCGGGCCTGCCGAGCGCACCTGGCGTCGGCAAGAGCAACGTTGACGCGTTCGCTTATCGGACTTGTTGAATGATGTAGTCGACCCGCCCTTCAAGGGAACCGACGCATCCTCTGGAACGCGTCGGAAGCAAACGCTTACGCGTGACGGATTTCCGTTCCGAGCACCTTCAAACATTCGCGGATGAACGCTGCAAGGGCCGTCCAGCCCTTTGCCGAAACCATCGTGCCATCCACATATGCCTCCGTTGGAGACAGGTCGATATAGGTGCCGCCCGCAAGCGTCACTTCGGGCTCGCAAGCCGCCAGTGCGCCGACCTTCTTGCCACGCACGACGCCGTCCACCGCAATCAGGATCTGCACGCCGTGGCAGATCGTGAAGATCGGCTTCTTGGTTTCGTGGAAGTGGCGCACCATCGCCTGTACGCGCTTGTCCGTGCGGATGTATTCGGGGCCACGGCCGCCGGCGCAGTACACGGCGTGGTATTGCTCCAACTGCTTCTCCGCGTCGGAAAAGGTTTTGTTGATCAGCGCATAGTGGCCGAGCTTTTCGGTGTAGGTCTGATCGCCCTCAAAATCATGCAGCGATGTTTTGATCAGGTCTCCGGCGCTTTTGTCTGGGCACACGACGTGGACGCTGTGGCCCACCGCTTCCATCGCCTGCTGGTAGACGAAGATTTCGTATTCCTCGGTGAATTCACCGGTCAGCATCAGGATCTTTTTGCCTGGCATGGTACTTCCTTTCCTGTGACAACGGCCGGGCGAGACCTGTACTCGCCTGGTAGGTTTGAGTTTCTAGAAGGGTGAATCGGGGAAGTAGTCTTCGTTGGCACTGGCCTGCGTGATGACCGTCAACGGCGGGTGCGGGGACATCGGGACAGTCTCAGTCGAACGCCAGCAACAAACGGTCGCGGGAATGCTCGATATGGCGACGCATCGCCTGCTCGGCAGCGGCAGGATCGGCCGCAGCGAAAGCGGCCAGGATGGCCTCATGCTCATCAAGCGCCTCCTCGGTGACGCGCGAATGGAACATCAGGCGAAATATGTGGAAGTGGGTATGCTGGTGCGCCAGTGTCTCGCGCACGAGTTCGTTGTTGGCGAATTCCATGACCTTGTCATGGAAAATGGCATCCTGGCGGGCGAAGTTGGAATACCGCAGGCGCTCGTCCTTGCCCTCACGGCGCGCCATGACGCCGGCCGACGTCTGAAGCTGCGCGAGCTTTACCTCGTCCATGAGCGCGGCTGCCTTGGCTGCGCCATGAGGTTCGAGCAGCAGGCGAAGCTCATAAAGTTCGTCAAACCGCCGTTTCGTGATCTGCGGCGCAGCGCGGTAACCGATCAGATGCGTCTTCAGCACCAGGCCTTCGCCTTCGAGCCGGCCGAGCGCCTCGCGGATCGGCGTGTGGGATACGTTGAACTCCTTGACCAGACTGTCGACGGTGATGCGCGAGCCCGGCGCAATCTTCAGCGACATGAGTTGCGCAAAAATCGCTTCGTAGACGTCCTCAACCAGGCTGCTGGAGCGCTGGATACGCCCGCCGCCGAGGTTCGTATCGTCCGCATTGAGTAAGTTCATGGCCTGCATGTTTTGCCTCTTGACACATTGAGTTGCTAACACGATGCTCTGGCTAATGCAATCCTATATCCTATACGATTTTATAGAGGATATCATTTGCGGCGGTTACGAGACAAAGCAATGGCGCTAGCGGTAGCCCTGCGGGAGCAGCGTGCCGCCCCAGCGGCCTTTCCAGACATCATCACAGGATGCAGGTCATGAGCCTTTTCGCTGCGATAAGGCTGCCACGCGAAATCCTCTTCGGGAGGGGCCAACGCCACGTCATTCCGGTTGTCGCGGCCAGGCTCGGGCGTCGCGCGCTCGTCTGCACCGATGAACGTTTTGCCGCAACGGGCCAGTTCGCTGAGATTATCGCGGCACTGCGAGCCGCCTCGCTGGACGTACTGATGCATGACCGTGTGCTGCCCGACGTTCCTCGGGACACCGTTGCCGTCTGCGTCGAGGAAGCACGGAAGTTCGCGCCCGACATGGTGATCGGCATTGGCGGCGGCAGCTGTCTCGACATGGCCAAATGCGCCGCGCTGCTCATCAGTCACGGCGGTCAGCTCCAGGATTACTACGGCGAGTTCAAGGTGCCCGGCCCGACGCTGCCGCTGATCGCGGTGCCGACGACAGCCGGCACCGGCTCTGAAGTCACCCCGGTTGCCGTGATCTCGGATCCGGATCGCACACTTAAGGTCGGCATCTCAAGCCCGTATCTGATCGCGGCCGCGGCCATCTGCGACCCTGAGTTGACGATGACATGCCCGCCGGGATTGACGGCAATCGCAGGCGCCGATGCGCTGACGCATGCAATCGAGGCCTTCACCGCCGCCAGGCGTGGGACCGATCCCGGCCTTCCGCAGAACCATGTCTTTATCGGCAAAACCGCCTTGACCGATCACTTCGCCCTGCTGGCGATCAAGCTGCTTGGCCGAAGCCTTGAAACGGCATGCCGCCGGCCCTCTGACGAGGACGCCCGGGCCGACGTCATGATGGGTGCACTTGCAGCCGGCTGCGCGTTCGGAACGGCCGGCACAGCGGCAGCGCATGCCGTGCAATATCCGGTTGGCGCGATAACCCACACCGCTCACGGATTGGGTGTCGCCACCATGTTGCCGTACGTCATGAAGTACAACAAAACAGCCGCAGCGACCGAGATGGCCGAGATCGCCAACGCGCTCTGCCTCGATGGTAAAGGCCGGACGCCCGACGAGTTGGCCGACGCGACCATTGCCGAAGTCAGCCGGCTGTTTGGGGCAATCGGGATCACCTCCTCGTTAGCCGAGCTGGGGCTGCCCGCCGATAAGCTCGATTGGACGGCGGAACAGGCGATCGCTATCGAGCGCCTCATCAAGAACAATCCGCGTCCATTTGATTTGCGGACCATGCGACACCTGGTCCAGGCGGCCTTTGATGGCGACCTCGCCAGCATCATGTAACAATCGGGAATATCGAGATGAACACGTTTTCACAGGTTCTGGCTGACGATCAGGGCATCAGCGACTTCCACACAATCTCGCACGGGCTGTATATTGGCGGCCAATGGCGGCAGTCCGCGGATGGCAGGGTGATTCCGGTCGTCGATCCTTCGACCGAGGCTGTCATCGCCGCTGTGCCGGATGCGACCGTGGACGACGCCGCCACTGCCGTTGAAGCCGCTGCCAAGGCAGCCGATGACTGGCGAACAACGCCGCCGCGAAAGCGTTCCGAGATCCTCCGACGCTGCTTCGAACTGATGACGGACCGATCGGAGGCACTGGCTACTCTCATCGCATTGGAAAACGGCAAGGCCCTGCGGGATGCCCGCGGCGAGATCGCTTATGCCGCGGAATTTTTCCGTTGGAATGCCGAGGAGGCCGTTCGCATTACCGGTGAATTCGGTACTGCGCCTTCCGGCACCAATCGGATTGTGGTCGACTACGAACCCGTCGGCATCTGCATCCTGATCACGCCCTGGAATTTTCCTGCCGCGATGGCGACGCGCAAGATCGCGCCCGCACTTGCCGCTGGATGCACGGTGATCCTGAAGCCGGCCAGTGAGACACCCCTCACCGCCTATGCGCTCGCCGCGCTCTACCAGGACGCGGGCATTCCACCAGGGGTGGTCAACGTCCTGACAACCTCCAGTCCCGGGCCTTTGACAGCCGCCATGCTGGCCGATCCGCGGGTGCGCAAACTCTCCTTCACCGGTTCGACGGGTGTGGGTCGCGCTCTGCTGGCAGAGGCTGCCAGGCATGTGGTTTCGTGTTCGATGGAACTCGGCGGCAACGCACCGTTCATTGTGTTCGACGACGCCGATCTCGAAGCGGCGCTCGATGGTGCAATGGTGGCCAAGATGCGCAACGCCGGCGAGGCCTGCACGGCCGCAAACCGCCTCTATGTGCAATCCGGCGTCTACGAAGCCTTCTGCGATGGCCTCGAGAAGCGGATGTCGTCGCTCAAGGTCGGCCCTGGCACTGATCCGGACACGGAATGCGGGCCAATGATCACGAAAAAGGCGGTCGAGAAGATAGACCGCCTTGTCGTCGACGCGGTCACACGCGGCGCGCGGGTCATGTGCGGCGGCTCAGTCCTGTCCGGGCGCGGTTTCTTCTACCCTCCGACGGTGCTTCGCGACGTGCCGGGCGACGCAAAGATGGCGCATGAGGAGATATTCGGGCCGGTGGCGCCAATCTCGAGCTTCGAAACGGAGGCCGAGGTCATCGCACGCGCCAATGACACCGAATATGGGCTTGCTGCCTACATTTACACGCGCGATCTGGCGCGCGGCATGCGGGTGGCTTCCCGCATCGAGGCCGGGATGATTGCTCTCAACCGCGGGCTGATGTCTGATCCGGCAGCTCCCTTCGGCGGCGTCAAGCAAAGTGGGCTCGGCCGCGAGGGAGGGCAGCATCACGGCATTGCCGAGTTCATGGAGGCGAAATACCTCGCCGTCAGCATGTGAGCTGAAGAAGAATGCAAGGCGATCCCTTTCGCATCCGCGACCACGTTGCTGATTTTGACCAAATCGTGCAGGACATTGTTGACCGCAGCGAGGTCGCCCGCGCCGCCATTCCGATGACCGCTGACGTGGCCTACGGACCGGATCCGACCGAGACCATGGACCTGTTCTTTCCTGCGGGCAAAAGAACGGCGCTACCGGTGCACATCTTTGTCCATGGCGGCTACTGGAGAATGTTCTCCAAGCGCGACTACTCATACATCGCGACGACGATTACCCAGGCCGGGGCCATCGCCGTCATCCTCGATTATGCTCTGATGCCCAAGGTCCGAATGGCGAGGATCGTCGACCAGGTGCGCCGCGCCAAGCAGTGGGTCCTGGCCAACATCGCCGATCATGGCGGAAGCCCGGCGGCCCTGACTGTCAGTGGTCATTCGGCAGGAGCCCATCTTGCAACGTTTCTGTTCGAGGGCGAGCATACCCCCTCGAATGTGAAGGCAGCCCTTCTCCTGAGCGGACTCTATGATTTGAAGCCGCTCCAGGATTCCTTTCTCGCCAACGAGATTGGAATAACCGACGAGGAAGTCGCCATGTTCACACCTCTCGCCTGTCGGCATGATGCTCAAACCAAGGCGGCGGTTCTGGTCGGAGCCAACGAGACGCCACCCTTCCATCAGCAAGCCGATCGATTCAAAGCAAGCTTGCTGCGGCAGGGATCGTTGGTAACGTCGCATGTGCTCCCGAACCGCAACCACATGGACAGTGTCAGAGATCTTGGCGTGCCGGGGACCGAGGCTGGCGATTGCCTGGCAAAACTGATCGCCAAGGCCTGCTGACTAACTCGGGTTCTCCAGGCGATTTGTTTTGCGCCACTCCTCGTACTCTCCGCGGGCATCGTCATGCAGCGGATAGTAGCGTTGCAACGGCCCGCCCTCCATGAGCTTCGCTCGCGAAAACTCCTCCCAATCATGATGCTTCTGTGATTCTTCGATCACCTTCGGGGCCATCACGACGGGAAGCACCACCACCCCGTCGTCGTCGGCGACGATGATGTCGCCCGGGATCACCGTGACACCGCCGCAGGCAATCGGAACGTTGACGGCATTGGGATAGATGCTGGTCTGCACATGATAGTTTGGCGTCCAGCCGCGCAGCCATAGGGGCAGGTCGAGCTTTTCGACATTGGGCCGGTCGCGCATGCACCCATCGATGACGATACCGGCCCCGCCCCTGCCCTTGAAATACGTCGACATCATATCGCCGAAGACGCCCGAGCTCATGTCGCCGCGCGCGTCGACCACGACCACATCGCCCTCCTGCGCGTGATAGAGCACGTGCCGGTGCAGCTGTGTCTCCGGATCGGCATATTCTCCTTCGGTGAAGAGGTCCGGCCGCTGCGGCAGGAACTGCAGCGTCAGCGCCGGCCCGACGATCGACTTCCCGTGGTTTTGCGCCACCGGACCAACCATGTGCGGATTGCGGAAACCCATATGGCCAAGCGTGCCGGCAACCGTCGCGGCGCCGATCTGCCTTAGCGCGTCGATCAGGTCTTTAGGCGGCCGCATGATGTCGGAAGTATGTGTCATTGTGGACTCCGATTGAATGGAACTACCAGTTCGTAACAGAACCGTCGCGGCGCTTAAGGTGAGGCGCTTCCCAGAAACGCAAACTCTGCGTCTGGACCGCAACTTCGTTGACCTCGACGCCGAGCCCCGGCAGATCGCCGACCGGGTAATCGGTCCCGTCGAGCCGTGGTTGCACGGGGAAGAAGTCGGAATTGTCGAAGCCCAGCTTTGTTTCGGGTGCCCTGGTCTCGAGCCACGCGAAGTTGGGTACCGCGGCAGCGAGATGCACGGTCGCGGCCGTGCACACTGGACCAAGCGGATTGTGCGGCATCAGGTCCACATAATGCGCCTCGCTCCAGCCAGCGATTTTCATCGCCTCGGTGAGCCCGCCGACATTGCAAACATCGAGCCGGTTGAACTGATGGATGCCGCGCTCGATGTAGGGCAGGAACTGCCACTTGCTGGCAAATTCCTCGCCTATGGCAAAGGGGATTTCGGTCATCGTGCGCAGCGATTCATAGGCCTCCGGCGTTTCGGCCCGTATCGGCTCCTCGAGGAAATCAAGCACGCCGCGACCGAGCTTGTTGCAGAAGCTCGCGGCCTCTGCCACCGACAGCCGATGATGATAGTCGAGGCCGAGGACCACGTCGTCGCCCAGCGCCTCGCGCGCCCTGTTCAGCATGCCCGCGGTAGCGCCGATGGACTCGCGCGGCTCGAAGATGTCCTTGCTGTTTTGCCCGAAGGGGAAGAAGCGGATCGCCTGCCACCCCTGCGCGCGAAGTTCGCGGGCCCGTTCGATGGCAACGTCGCCCTCGGCCTCGTCGCCGGTCGAGGCAAAAGTGGGAATGCGGTCGCGCTGCTTGCCGCCCAGCAGCTCGTAGACCGGCACGCCCAGCGCCTTGCCCTTGATGTCGTGAAGGGCGATGTCGATGGCGGAAATCGCCGCCTGAAGGACTCGTCCGCCTTCGAAGTACTGGCTGCGGTAAATCTCCTGCCAGATCCGCCCGATCTGCATCGGGTCGCGGCCGATGAGAAACTCGCGATAGTGCTCGACCGCGCCGGCCACGGCCCTCTCGCGACCGCTCAAGCCGCTCTCGCCCCAGCCGAAGATGCCCTGGTCGGTCTCGACCTTGACGAGCATCTGGTTGCGCGTTCCTACCCACACCGGATAGGGCTTGATCGCGGTGATCTTAAGTTTCTCAGTCATCCACGCCCACGTTTCACACGCATTCGCTCTATCTCAGTTGGCCTTGAGGGCCATTTCAGTTTCGCCATCGAACAGATGCATCCGCTCCTGGTCGAACTCGAGCCAGATCTGCTCGTCGGGCGCGACGGCAATGTTCGGCGGCACGCTGACGTTGACGATGGCGCCGGACAGGAACGCCTGGACGAAGGTGACGTCTCCAGTCGGTTCCACCGTGTAGGCCTTGGCCGGAATGGAACCAGGGACCGCACTCTTGTGGAGCTTGATCGTCGAGTGACGTGCGCCGAGCACGACTTTCCTGGTCGTCGCTTTCGCCACCTTCTGGGCATTGCGCGGTGAGAGCTCAAGGCGCCAGCCCTCGGCGCCGGTCAACACCGTGTTGCCGTTTGCCGTCGAGGCCTCTAACGGAATAAGGCTCATCGCCGGGCTGCCGATGAAGCTGGCCACGAACATGTTCACCGGATGGGCGAAGACCTGCGCCGGTGAATCGTATTGCTGCAGGTAGCCGCCATTCATCACCGCCATCTTGTCAGCCATGGTCACGGCTTCGAGCTGGTCGTGCGTCACATAGATGATCGTCGCCTTGAGGTCCTGGTGGAAACGCTTGATCTCCGACCGCATCTGCACGCGCAGTTTGGCATCGAGGTTAGACAGTGGCTCGTCCATGAGGAACACGGCGGGGGCGCGAACGAGGGCACGGCCAAGGGCCACACGCTGCTGCTGCCCGCCCGACAGTTCGCGCGGCTTGCGCTCGAGCAGGTGCGTCATGTCGAGCACTCGCGCCGCTTCCTTGACCTTCTTGTCGATCTCGTCCCTGGGGAGTTTGCGCATCTGAAGCGGGAACGCCAGGTTCTTGTAGACCGATTTCTGGGGGTAGAGCGCGTAGTTCTGGAACACCATTGCGATGTCCCGGTCCTTGGGGTCGAGGTCGTTGACCACGCGCTCGCCGATGATGATGTCGCCCGCTGTGATCGGGGTCAGCCCCGCGACGAGATTGAGCGTGGTTGTCTTGCCGCAGCCTGAAGGGCCGACGAGCGCAACGAACTCGCCGTCATTGACCGTCAGCGAAACGTGGTTGACAGCTTTGAAGCTGCCATAGCTCTTGACGAGATCTTGGAGGACCACGTGGGCCATCGGCAACTCCCTAGTGCTTGACCGCGCCTTCTGTAAGGGCGCGTACGAAGTATCGTTGCAGGACCAGGAACAGCACCACGACGGGCACACTCATCATGAAGCTGGCCGCCATCAGGCCCGGAAAGTCCGTCGTATTTTCCGAGAAGAAGCGTTGGATGCCGACCGGCAGGGTCAACTGCTCGTTCTTGGAGAGGAAGGTGTAGGCGTAGATGTACTCGTTCCACGCGCCGATGAAGGAATAGATTGCGGTGGCGATGATCCCCGGCATCGAGAGCGGCATCACGATCATGATGAAGGCCTGGAACCGTGTTGCGCCATCGATGCGCGCCGCCTGCTCAAGCTGCACCGGGATATTGTCGTAAAAGCCCTTGAGCAGCCAGATCGCCAGCGGCAGGCCAAAGGTGAGATAGGTGAGTATCAGCGAGCCATGCGTGTTTATCAGACCGATGGCGCGCATCAGGATGAAGAGTGGCACGAGAAAGATCACCGCCGGGAACATGTTGCGCAGCAGCACGGCAAAGAACAGGAAATTCCGGCCGGGGAAACTGAAGCGCGAAAACGCGTAGGCCGCTGGGACAGCCACGATCACCGAAAGGATTGTCGTGACGGTCGACACGAAAAGGCTGTTCCAGAAGAAGCGGAGGAAGTCCTGGCCGACGCTGTTCTGCGGATCGAGCAGTTTCTGGTAGCTGGCGAGGGTAGGTTCGTCCGGCCACCATTGCGGCGGGAATTGCGTCGCCGCGAATCCGGATTTGATCGAGGTGATCAGCATCCAGATCATCGGCAACGCGGTATAAAGCAGCATGAACACGAGGAATATGCGCCCGGCCCACCGCCATCCGTCGACGCGCATGCGGCGACGGGTCTGGGCTCGAGGCGCTGTTTCGGCAATCGTGCTCATCAGGCGCTCCCCTCTTTCCGCTCGTTGCCGCTTAACGCACGGACGTAGAAGTAGCCCAGCGTCATCAGCGTGAGGAACAGGAGCACCGAATAGGCCGATGCCACGCCCCAGCGCTGCCGTCCGAAGGCGAGCTCATAAATGTGGGTTATCCAGATATGCGATGCGTTCGACGGCCCGCCGCCGGTCATGATCCAGGGGATGATGAAGGAATTGAAGTTGGCCACCGCGAGCAGCAGCATCGTCACCACCGAGACGTTGCGCAAGTGCGGGAAGGTGACGTGCCAAAAGCGCTGCCATGCATTGGCACCGTCGACTTTTGCGGCACGCAGCAACTGGTCGGGGACTGTCTGCAGGCCGGCCATCATCATGATCATGGCAAACGGAAACTCGCGCCAGATATTGACGACGATCAGGGAGGGCAGCACCGTGCTGACATTGTCGATGAAATTCGGCGGATGGGCGGCCAATCCGAGGCCGACCAGCACCGCGCCGATGATCCCGAAGTCCGAATGGTAGATCCACTTCCAGATGTAGGAGGCGGCGACGGCGCTGATGACCCAAGGGATGATCAGGACGGCGCGCAGGACACCACGGCCGATGAAGTCGCGGTGGAGCGCCAGCGCTGTGGCAAACCCCAGGACAAAGGAGATGAAAGTTGACCCCAGAGTCCAGATCAGTGTGTTCCAAGTGACTTTCCAGAACACCTGACTGGTGAGGATGGTCGTGTAGTTGTCGAAGCCGATGAAGGTCTTGTCGCGGAGTTGCAGGCCAGGCGGTGTCTTAAAGAACGACAGCTCGACCGTGTAGTAGATCGGATAGGCGATGACGATGAGCATCACGGCGATCGCTGGGAGCACGTACGCGTAGTCCGCGCGATGCTCCCAGACCTTCCGCAGCGCGCCGGACCAACCGGGTTGCAATCTTCGGCGAGCCTCGGCCTTGCCGGTCACGATCGTCACTTGTGGCGTGCCCTTTTTCTTCGGAACGCTGCGGCTGCGCCAGCGGCGCAGCCGGTCCAGGTCGTAGGTGTGGCCTGGACTAGAGTCCGCCCATCAGGTCTTTTACCTTCTTGGCCGCGTCGTCCGCTGCCTCGTCGACGGTCATCGCTCCGGTCAGGGCATTCTGCAGCATGTCCGGGATGATGATGTTCATGATCTCGGGGGCCTGCGGCAGAGCTGGGAACGGGATGCCGTATGGCAGCATCGAGGTGGTGACGTCGAGGAACTTGATGTTGTCCAGACGTTCCTTCATCCACTTGGTCTTGAAGCCGTTGAGGTTGCCAGGGTTTGATCCGGCGTAGGCCATCTTCAGCGACCATTCAGGGCTCGTCCACATGCAGATGATAGCTTTCGCGGCCGGCTCGTCTACCTTGCCGCCCTCGACATATTCGGGTTTCAGGATGTGAATGTTCGAGCCGCCGAACACGACGGCGCGCTTGCCGTCGGGACCAGTCGGAATCAGGCCGTAGCGCATGTTGTCGATGACCGTCTGCGCCTTGTCCTTGTCGGTGCCCGTCGCCTTTTTCTGCAGGTCGAGCATGACGTTGTAATCGGACGGGTGCGAGATCATCATGCCGAGCTGGCCAGCGACGAACAGGGGCTGATTATCGGCCTGCTGATTGGTGAGTGCCGAAACCGGAACCGACTTGTCGCGAACATACATGTCGTAGGAGGCTTGCAGCGCTGCCTTGCTTTGCGGGCTATCGAGCTGGACCTGCTCATAGGTCGGGTTCGGCGTCGCTTCGTCGAAGACACCTCCGCCATAGGCCCACAGCTGTGGCATGAAGCGGTACGGCGTATTGCCGGCATTCTTGCGAGCCACGAGGCCATATCCGGCAATGCCGAGCTTGTCGTGGATCTGCTTGGAATACTTGACCACGTCGTCCCACGTTGCCGGCGGCTTGTCCGGATCGAGGCCGGCCCGCTTGAAGATGTCGGCGTTCCAGATGAACGCCATCGTCTCATTGTTGGTCGGAATGCCGTAGGTCACGCCCTCCCAGGTCACTGCCTTCATGGCGCCGGGCCAGAAATCCTCGGTCGAATACCCCACGTCCTCTGGCTTGAGCGGCTGCAGATAGCCCTTTGAGGCGAACTCGGTACCACCCAGGATCTGCAGGCGGACCGCCATAGGCGCGGCATTGCCCAGGAGCGCGGTGCGGAACTTGTCGAGAAGGTCGTTATAGGTGAGGGCTTGTTCCTCGAGCTGGATGTTCGGATAGGTTTTGCGGAAGGTCTCGAAGAAATCCTTGTAGTACTGGCGCAGGAGGTCGGGGTCGCCCTCGAACACGCCCTGATACCAGAATGTCAGTCGCCCCTTGTAATCGAGCGGGGTGACCTTGGCGCAATCGGCCGCCGTGTCAAAATCCTGTGTGCCCGCAATCGAGCGCACATATTCCGGCGACCACTTGCTCAGGTCGACCGGCGGTGCACCCAGCGCCGATGTAGACGTCAGGAATGCCATCAAAGCAGTGGCGACAGTGCCGCGCAGGACGGCACTGCCGAGCGCAATTCTCGTCATAGGTATCCTCCCTGGTTCTCCCATGCCGCCCTAAAGCGGTCCTTGCTCGTTTCGATCGCGAGGATGCTTCTGCCAGCTCAGTGTATCCTCTCGATCGCTTGGTACGTTTTCAGATCGTGAATTGCCTGTCAACGCGCTGGATCGTACATTGTTTGCGAAAGCCGTGTGTGATATCGGGCAAGGTATGTATTAAATTGGGGAGCCCGGCCTTGGCCGAAATCAGCGATTTCAAAGCGATGCCACCGGTGGGGACCGATCCCATCGGGGCCTCCAGCGAGGGCGCCTCGCTTTATGAATTGATCAGGGAAGATATCATCGAGGGACGGCTCGCTGCCAACGAACGGCTTGTCGTCACCGATCTCGCCCGGCGTCACGGCACTTCGACCAATCCTGTGCGCGAGGCCCTGCAGTTGTTGCGCGGCGAAGGGTTTGTCACCTTTGTCGCCAACCGCGGGGCGCGCGTGCGACCCATTGATCAGGATTTTGTCCGGGATATCTACGAGATCGGTGTTCTGATCGAGCCAGCCCTGACACGATGGTTTGTGAATATGGCTACCGGCGAGGACATCGCCGAACTCGAACGTCTCCAAGGCCTGATCGAAGAGAACAACTTCGCCGACACATTCAGGCACAGTGAGCTGGATACCGCTTTCCACACCGTGATGTACCAGCGGCACTACAACCGCCACGCCGCCGAGCTTTGGTGGAAGCACCGCGAAGTGCTGCGAGCCGTGAGCCGTCGTTTCAATTTCACGCTGGCGCGACGTGCCGCGATCATGCGCGAGCACCGCGAACTCATCGCGCTTGTGAAGGCGGGAGAGGCCGACAAGGCGGCCGAACTCGTTTCCCGCCATGTCGAGGGTTCGGGCCGGCATATTCTCGAACAGATGCGAGCGCGCAACGCCGCTCGGGCCGGATAGAATGTCCAGTCCAGAACATCGTTAGCTGACCATTTCCAGGCAAAGGTAGTTGAGATGAAAATCACGAGCATTCGGCCGTGGCTGATCAAGTCCGGTGCTTCTTACTGGGGAGAGTTCCTGTTCGTCGAAGTGACGACCGACGAGGGAGTGAGCGGCTGGGGAGAGATCACCACCACGACAAGGCTCGCCAACCGCGCTCTCTGCACGATCCTGCGGCAGATCGGCGTCGCCGTGACAGGCGAGGATCCGGCGCGTATCGAGCATCTCTGGCACAAGATCTTCCGCAGCTTCACCTACATGGGAAGCCGCGGCGCCGCTGTCGAATGCGTGAGCGCCATCGATATTGCCCTCTGGGACATCCGGGGCAAAGTCCTTGGCAAGCCGATTTACGAGTTGCTTGGCGGGCCGGTACGCGATGAAATCGCGCTCTACACCCATCCCAACCAGGCCAAATTCACCAGCAAGGAGGCTGTGGTCCGCGAAATTCTAGACATTGTCGAGTCCGGACACACTGCGCTCAAGTTCGATCCCTACCCCCACCAGGGCCGCAGCGCCGATGGCCTGCCCCGCGAACAGCGAGACGGCTACCTCGATGGCAGCATGACCCGCAAGGACGAGCGCGAAGCCGCCGACCTCACGGCTCTGATCCGCGAAACGGCAGGACCCGATGTCGACATTCTCATCGATGCGCACGGCCGCTTCGACGTCCCCACCGCCATTCGCCTCTGTCGGAGCCTCGAGGAGGCCGGCCAGATCGACTGGTTTGAGGAACCCTGCCCGCCCGAGAGCCTTAACGCCCTCAAGCAGGTGCGTGAGAAGGTCAATACCGCCATCTCGTGGGGCGAGCGCGGCCACACGAAGTGGGATTTCGTGCCGGTACTCGAGAACAGGCTCGCCGACTACATCATGCCCGACGTTACCTGGACCGGCGGCATTACCGAACTCAAGAAGATTTCTGCGCTGTGCGAAGCCTACTACGTGCCGGTCTCGCCACATGACGCCGCGGGACCGATCAACGTGGTTGCGGGAGCGCAGGTGATGATGACCGTCCCCAATTTCTACAAACTCGAAACATCGGAGTGGAACCTGGGCAAATACGATCACCTGATCGACAGACCACTCGACATTTCGAACGGCAGCCTCAAGCTGTCGTCGAAGCCTGGTCTCGGTATTGAGATGGACCGCGACTACCTGCAGGCCTACGAGATTGAGTTGGGCTAGCAAGACCAAATGCCGGCCCAGGGTGCGGGACGACAAGCCGAAAACGAGGATAAGTCATGGCAAAGAGAGGTGGCGCCGACGAAGCGCTCAATCGGGTAAACGCGAACTCCAAGCCATCCCAGCTTCGCATCACCGACATGCGGGTAGCCGAAATCGTCGGCGCGCCGTTCACCTCGACCCTGCTCAAGATTTACACCAACCAGGGCATCGTCGGGCTTGGCGAGGTGCGCGACGGCGCCAGTGCCACCTACGCGCTGATGCTGAAGAGCCGGCTGCTTGGCGAGAACCCTTGCGACATCGACCGCCTGTTTCGCCGGATCAAGCAGTTCGGTGGCCATGGCCGGCAAGGCGGCGGCGTCTCGGCGGTCGAGATCGCGTTGTGGGATCTCGCCGGCAAGGCCTATGGCGTTCCCATCTACCAGATGCTCGGCGGCCGGTTTCGGGAGAAGGTGCGCGTCTATTGCGACACCGACGCTACCGTGCCGAGCGGCACCGAGACCGGCAAGCGCCTCAAGCAGCGCATGGCGCTCGGCTTCACCTTCCTCAAGATGGATCTGGGGCTGATGCAGATCGCGGATGTACCCGGTGCGGTCGTCTCCCCTGCTGGTTCACTTGAAGGGTACCGCATCCATCCCGGCCGCGGCCCGGTCAAGACCATGGAGGAGCGGCGCGCCCGCAATGCCGCTTACGATTTGCATAACGTCCCCCATCCGTTTACCGGCCTCCACTTTTCCGACAAGGGCCTCGACCTGCTTGAACAGTACATTGCCGAGGTTCGCGATGTTATCGGCATGGATATTCCGCTCGCCATTGACCATGTCGGCCACATCTCGCTGCAGAACGGCATTCGGCTCGCCAGGCGGATTGAAAAATACGTGCCGGCCTGGCTCGAGGATGTGATCCCATGGCAGTACACCGAGCAGTTCCGGCAACTGCAGGCCGCCACTACGGTGCCGATCTGCACCGGCGAGGACATCTACCTTAAGGAAGGCTTCGAGCCTCTGCTCAAGAGCGGCGGCCTTTCCATTATCCACCCGGACCTGCTCACCAGCGGGGGCATCCTCGAGAGCAAGAAGATCGGCGACATGGCCCAGGACCACGGCATCGCAATGGCCATCCATATGGCCGAAAGTCCAATCGCCGCAATGGCCGCGGCACATGTCGCGACCGCGACCGAAAACTTCATGGCGCTCGAATACCACTCTGCCGATGTCGACTGGTGGGACGATATCGTCACCGGCCTTCCCAAGCCGCTCGTGAAGGACGGCTTTATCACTGTTCCGGACAAACCTGGCCTGGGGATTGACGACGTCGTCGACGAGGTGATCTCGCAGCATCTGCAGCCGGGTGTCACCGGCATCTGGCAGCCCACGGATCATTGGGACGACGAGTATTCCTGGGACCGTATCTGGAGCTGAGGCGAAAAGAACCGAAGATGAAGATCACCGATCTCCGCTGCGCCGTCATCGGCAAACACCCAATAGTCCGCATCGTTACCGACGAGGGCCTCTATGGCCTTGGCGAAGTCGAGTTCACCAAGACCTATCTCAAGCCTTGGGTGCTGCATTTCCGCGATGCGCTGATCGGCGAGGACCCTACCGACGTCGAGCGGGTGATGCTGAAGATCCGCCAACGCGGCTCTTTCAAGCCCTATGGCGCGGCGGTAAGCGCTATCGAGCATGCGCTGTGGGACATAGCCGGCAAGGCCGCAGGCGTGCCGGCCTACAAACTGCTCGGCGGCAAGGTGCGCGACAAGGTGCGCGTCTATAACGGCTCTATCCGCCAGAAGCGAACGGGGGACCGGCCGGAGGATTACGCCGCTGACGTGAAATGGATGATGGAGCAGCCGCAGAATTTCTTCATGATCAAGCAAGGGATCTCGTTCCACTCCAACATGAAGGACACCATCGAGGACTTCCATTACGGCGTGAAGCAGAATAAGGCTGGCTACCACGGTGCCATGGATCAGGGTGTCATCAGCGAGCGCGGTTTCAACCACATGCTCGACTGCGTGATCGCGATGAAGGAAGTGCTGGGCGACAAGGTCAGCCTGGCGCTCGACTGCGGCCCGGGCTGGATGCTGCCCGATGCAATCAAGTTCGCTCGCGCGGTCGAGAAGTACAATTTGATGTGGCTCGAGGACATGCTGACCGGCGACTATGTGCCGTGGGTCAATCCGCAGGCCTATCGGGAACTGACCACCTCAACCTCGACGCCAATTCATACCGGCGAGCAGATCTACCTGCGGCACAATTTCAAGGAGCTGATCGAAACGCAGGCGGTGCGCGTCATCGGCCCGGATCCGGCCGATATTGGCGGCATTGCCGAGCTCAAATGGGTCGCCGAGCACGCCTGTATGCACTCGATCCTGATGGCACCGCACGGCACCGCGAACGGCCTTCTCGGCCTCGGCGCGCTGATCAATGTGTGCGCCACCCTGCCCGCCAACTACATCGCGTTCGAATACCCGAGCGCCTCCGACCCCTGGTGGGAGGACCTCGTAATCGGCCTGCCGTCGCAGATCGTGAAGGACAGCATGGTGGACTTGCTGGAAGCGCCGGGGCTGGGCCTCGATATCGACGCCGAAGCAGGCAGGAAGTATCTCCGGGAAGAGGATGCAGGCTTCTTCGACTGAACCATCCTTCTTGCGCCACCCTGCACTGCGCGGACTGCTTCACGCAACCTCTCATCCGGAATGACCGTTTCGGGCCGACGAACGAACCCGCTGCGCGGGAGGGGCGCCTGCGGTTGAGGTAGAGATCAAGAACCGGTCGTCGCGCTCGCGTTGAGCGTCGTTCG
>NZ_JAMYND010000067.1:0-21408 GCF_040318885.1 Mesorhizobium sp. M0998 | reverse complement strand
CAGCTCGTGCTTCATGTTGATGATCTGATCGAGCCTGGAGCGGAAAAGATCCTGCTCTCCCGTCTCGCGCTTCTCGCGTGGCCTGCCCATCGCCTGGCTCCGATTCACTGCGATGAAAGCAGTGAATCACGCTTCGCCAGGCGGCGAAATCGCAAACTGGAATTGCAAGAAAACTATCCACAAACTGGCCGTTACCTGCAATTCGGAAGCCTGAAAAGTAGACTATTCCTACGCGATATCAGGGGCTTCCGTATTCTTCACGGCCGACGATATCGGGATTGCATTCCTCCAAGGCGATCGGCTGCCGTCGAGTCCGGCCTCAACGAACAGCTGAACCTGCTACCAGCAGGTATAGCCGCCATCCACCAACAGCACCGTTCCCGTAATATAGCTTGACGCATCGCTCGCTAGAAAATGGACCGCAGATGCGACCTCATCAGGCTGGCCCAGGCGGCCCATCGGTGTCTGGTCCGACCATGCATTTATGACTTCGTCGGGATACTTGCCGGTCATCTCAGACTGTACGAACCCAGGAGCGACTGCATTCACGCGGACACCGGATCTTGCCCACTCGCACGCAAGGGTCTTGGTCACCATGTTCACTCCGGCCTTGCTCGCATTGTAGGCCGTGACGACGGATTGTTGTCGGGTAACGATCTCCCCGCACATCGAACTTATGTTTACAATCGTCCCAGAACCGCGACCCGCCATCAGGGAGCCGAACGTGCGGCTGCAGTAGAAGACGCCGTCCAAATTAACCGAGAGGACCATCCGCCAATCCTCATCGGTGGTATGATTGGTCGGCGCTGCACGCGACACGCCGGCATTGTTGACAAGGATGTCCGGGCAAAGGGCGATTCTACCGGTGAGATCGCGCACCGCCTTCGAATCCGTGACATCGAGCTGATAAACCTGTGGTTTGACGGGGAACTGATCTGCAGCCTCCATCACGCGGATTCCGTCGGTGTCAGTAAGAATTATGTCGGCACCGGCTTGTTGCAAGGTAAGGGCGATCTGCAAACCGATGCCGCGCCCTCCGCCGGTTATTAACGCAGTTTTCCCGGATAAATCGAACTTGTTATGGAAAGATGTGCGTTCCATAAGTGGCATTGCTAGTCTCCTGACGCGTGTTATGGCCTGATGATGGCATTGATATGATAGAAGAATTACGCTTCACAGCCGAAGAATAAAGTCATCCCGTTTCCTTCTCGGCGCAAATAAAAAGCTATCCTTGAGGGATGCGCCCTTGACCTATTCAATCTGCGCTGGGCATCGAATTCGTCGGCCGAGATGAGTGATCTTTTAACGTTGACATGAACGGCAACGACTAAGCAAACCTCTACGCCTGAACCAGACTGGGGACCCGAGGGCCACCGAGCATCGCCTAGGGTTTTCTTGAGGACCTGGACCTGTCTGCTTAGCCCCGGATTCCAAGAAGAAGGTCACGACGCGAAATCATGCCTACCGGGCGATTGTCGTCCATCACGGTTATGTCCCCATTATGATGGGTTGCCAGCTCGATGATGGCACCGATCTTCTCAGTAGCTGCCACCGTGGCTCCGTTGTGAGGCGTCGTACTCGGAGTATTCGGCATCGGTTTCATGATTTTTCGGGCGGTCACAAGCTCAAGCCTGGAAATGCCCTTCACAAAGTCTGCCACGTACTCGTCCGCGGGTTCTGTGACAATTTCCTCCGGCGTCCCAACCTGGACGAACCTACCGTCCTTCATGATTGCGATACGAGTGCCAAGTCTGATCGCCTCGTCGAGGTCGTGAGTGATGAAGATGGTCGTCTTCCTGACGACCTTGGAGAGTTCCATGAACTGGTGCTGAAGTTGCCGGCGGATCAATGGATCGAGAGCAGAAAATGGCTCGTCCATCAACAGTATCTCTGGATCTGCCGCCATGGCCCGAGCCAACCCGACACGCTGTTTCATTCCGCCTGACAACTCATCCGGAAAGCGCGAAGCCCACTCTTCTAAGCCTACGAGCTTGAGCTTTTCCTTTGCCGTATGCATACGTTGCGCTTTGCCGACACCACGTAATTCGAGGCTCAGAGCGACGTTGTCTTGAACGTTGCGGTGACGCAACAACGCCATGTTCTGAAACACCATGCCAACACTTCTTGAGCGTAGCGCGCGCAGCTCGGAGTTGCTCAACCCATTGACATTGCGGCCAGCTACGATGATCTCGCCATCGGTGGGCTCCACCAGTCGGTTGATGTGCCTGATTAGTGTTGACTTCCCTGATCCGGAAAGGCCCATGATACAGAAAATCTCGCCTTCACTGACTGAGAACGATACGTCGGCAACGGCGGTGACACACCCATACTGTTTTAGCATGTCGGACTTGGAAAGGCCCTGTTCGCGAATAGCCCTAAGGGCGTTCTTCGCATCGCTGCCGAAGATTTTCCAGACCCCTGAACACTTAATGACGGGCTTGTCCATCAATAACCTTTGTTTTCGGATAGGCACATTCAGCTATCAGTTGTGACCGGGGTTACGCATCCACATACCGTTTTTCACCTGAGCGACCGTTTGTTGTTCTACTGTGTTCATCGACCTTCGCTGACGGACTACCTTCAGGCCGAATGATTTACGCCGGATGCCGCCCAAGGCCAATTGGTCTTAAATGAGTTGGTATCACAGCGTCTAAAGGCTCAGCAGAGAATTATGGCACGCAATTTCAGGATCCCTTTTCGGTCGGCCGATCTAAGCGACGGACAATCGGACTAGTTACCTCCGTCTGACGTGGAACCGCTCGGAATAGGCGAAGCGTATGCCCAACGACAGCGACCGGGCCATGAGCCCAGATTTCACCTGGCTTTCGAGGTTGGGCGAGAGCCTGTGTAAGTCGATCGAGAATGATCGCAAGCGCCACAATGCCAAGACCGCCGATGCTGGCCAGTCCAACATCGAGGCGGCCGATGCCACGAAGCACCATCTGGCCGAGTCCGCCGACCGCGATCATTGAGGCAATGACTACCATAGAGAGCGACATCATCAGCGTCTGGTTAACCCCTGCCATGATGGTCGGCAGCGCCAGAGGGAGTTGGGCCTTCCACAGCAGCTGACGATCGGTCGCGCCAAATGCGCGCATGGCTTCGTTGACTTCTTCCGGAACTTGGCGGATGCCTAAATAGGTCAAGCGGATCACCGGTGCTACTGCGAAGATCACTGTAACGATCACTCCCGGTACGTTGCCTATGCCGAAAAGCATGACGATCGGCACCAAGTATACGAAGGCGGGAATCGTTTGCATACCATCGAGGATCGGCCGCAGAATCGCGTTGAGCCATATCGACCTCGTCGATAGAATCCCAAGTGGAATGCCGATAACCAGTGAGAATACCAGCGCGGTAAGCACGATTGACAGTGTAGTCATCGTTTCCGACCATACACCGATAAAGCCGATGAAGAACAAAATGGCCGCCAGTGCTGTTGCCAGCCGCCAGCTCGAAAGCTGCCAGGCCAGCAGTACGATAACCGCGATGACGAGAGTCGGCGGTGCCGAATTCATGAAGGCAGTCAGCGACTGCAAAACCGTGTCGAACGGCGCTTTCACAATCTGAAAGAAAGGGCGGTAGTTATCGACCAGCCAGCGCAAAGCATTGCTAACCCCTTGCGCGAGTGGCAATTTCCCACAGGCAAACGGATCCCAAAGGCTACAATCACTCATCATCGTTCCCCATCGGAGCCGGCCCAATGTAAGATTACCACGGACTTTCGAAGCGATGTCGTGCAAAATAGTAGCCTGTCGTGTGAATTTATTTCGACTGCTCCCGCTCCTCAGCTTGCATATAACACTGACCTGTAGCCCGAATTGGAGCCAGGCAGATGTCGTTCAAAGGCGTTATTCCGCCCGTCACAACGCCCTTTCATGCGGACGGATCGATCGACCGTGACGGCTTCTGCGTCATGGTCGAGCACCTGGTCTCGACTGGCGTCCACGGTATCATTGTCGGTGGCACGACAGGCGAGTACTACGCCCAGTCACGCGACGAGCGTGTCAGCCTGCTTAAGCTTGCTAGGAGCGTGGTGAAGGGGAAGATGCCCCTAATCGCCGGCGTCGGCTCCATTCGCACCGACGACTGCATTGAATACGCGCTAATTGCAAAGGACCTCAAGTATGACGGCATTCTAATCGGCTCGCCGTACTACGCTGTTCCCACGCAGCTCGAACTTGCCAGTCATGCACTTGCGATCGACAAGGCCGCCAATCTACCGGTGATGCTCTACAACTATCCCGGGCGCACCGGAACGATGATGGATCTAGAGTTCCTGGACCGCGTCGGTCGCAGCTCCAATTTCTGTGCCATCAAGGAATCTAGCGGCAGCATGAACCAGCTGCACGCCTTGGCTCGCGACTATCCGCATATCGACCTGTTCTGCGGCATGGATGATCAGGCGCTCGAATTCTTCGCCTGGGGCGCAAAAGGGTGGGTCTGCGGCGCCGGCAACTGCCTACCGGCAGAGCACCTCGCGCTGTACGAAGCCTGCGTGATCGAGAAGGACTTCACAAAGGGCCGGCAGATCATGTCGGCGCTTCTGCCTCTGATGAGGCTTCTCGAACAGGGCGGCAAATTCGTCCAGAGCATCAAGTTCGGGTGCGAATTGGCTGGATTGCCGGCTGGGCCCGTGCGCCTGCCGATGCGGGCACTCGGCGACGAACAGAAGCGGGAACTCGAGTCGACAATCCGCACCCTTAAGGCAGTTATCGCGTCAATCACTGCAAAATCCCAGAAGAGGGCTTCCGAGAATGTCATCGCTATTAACGCGTGATGAGTACCAGAACCTGGCCGACAGCCTGCCACTGCCGACCAGCGCAGTAATTGACGGCAAGGCGCGGGCTGCACAATCTGGGGATACTTTCGAGACCATCAATCCCGCGACAGGGCAGGTCATCGCCAAGATCGCTTCCTGCGGCCAGGCCGATGTCGATCTCGCTGTCGAGAAGGCGGGACTGGCGTTTGAATCGGGCGCCTGGTCGCGTGCGCATCCGAGCGAGCGCAAGCGCGTTCTGCGGCGGCTCGTTAAACTGATGAAGCGAAACGCCCATGAGCTTGCAGTGCTTGAGACGCTCGAAAGCGGCAAGCCGATCTACGACGTCGAAACCATAGACATCCCCGAGGCTCTGCATTGCCTGGAATGGCATGCGGAAGCCACCGATAAGCTCTACGGCCAGACGTCACCTTCGGGCGACGATGTCGTGTCGATGATCGTGCGCCAGCCGCTGGGCGTGGTCGCCTGCGTTCTGCCCTGGAATTTCCCGATCCTCATGCTTGCCTGGAAGATCGGTCCGGCACTTGCGACGGGCAACTCCGTCATTGTCAAGCCGGCCGAGCAGACCAACATGTCGACGTTGCGCATCGCCGAACTGGCGCATGAGGCTGGGCTGCCGTCAGGCGTCCTGCAAATCCTCACCGGTCCGGGCGAAGTGACCGGCAAGGCACTCGGCGTGCATCCCGGTATCGACATGGTCGCCTTCACCGGGTCAACTGACGTCGGCCGGAAATTCTTGGAATATTCCGCCAAGTCCAATCTCAAGCGCATCGCGCTCGAATGCGGCGGAAAGAACCCATGCATCGTGCTGGAAGACGCCGAGAACCTCGACGTTGTTGCACAGCATGTCACCCAAGCTGTTTTCTGGAACATGGGCGAGAACTGCTCGTCCAATTCCCGCCTGATCGTGCACGAGAAGATCAAGGATCGCTTGGTGGAAACCGTCCTCCACAAGCTAAAGGAATGGCCTTTGGGCGAGCCGCTGGATCCGGGCAATCGGCTCGGCGCCATTGTGTCGAAGGAGCAGTTCGACCGCATCATGGGCTACATCAAGAAGGGGCGGGAGGAAGGCGCCAGGATCGTCACGGGCGGCAACGCCCACAAGCATGGCAAAGGCTATTTCATCGAGCCGACCGTATTCGACGATGTCACGCCCGAAATGACGATTGCGCGAGAGGAGATTTTCGGCCCAGTGCTGTCGGTAATCAAAGTGGCCAACGCTGACGAGGCGCTCCGGGTCGCCAACGATACGCAATACGGGCTTGCAGCTTCAATCTTTACCGCCAATCTCGGCAAGGCGCATCGCATCGCAAGGGACATTCGCGCCGGGACGGTGACCATCAACTGCTACGGCGAAGGGGATGTCTCGACTCCCTTCGGCGGCTTCAAGCTTTCGGGCTTCGGGGGACGAGACAAGTCATTGCATGCCCACGACCAATATACTGAACTCAAGACCATCTGGGCGGACATCTCCGATCCTAAAGTCTCGCGTTCGGTAGACTAGCCTGGTCGCACCGATGAGCGATTATGAGGCTGTCCGCACGCCTGCGGACACATCCATGCCCGGTTGGTACGGTATTCTGCCGCCTCCCAAGGCACCTGAGGTGCTGCGCGGCCGTCACAAAGCGGACTGGCTCATTGTAGGAGCTGGGTTTGCTGGATTGGCGGCCGCGCGGCGCCTCTCACAACTGGTGCCGAACGAGCGCATAGTGGTCGTCGACGCTCAGCGCGTCGGCTGGGGTGCTGCCGGGCGCAACTCCGGCTTCATGATCGACCTTCCGCACGAGCTCGGTGGGGAGCATTACGGCGGAAGCCAGGATCACGATCGCAAACGCATCCGCATGAACCGGACCGCGATCGAATTCTCTGCTTCGGCGGCGGACGAATACGGGTTGCAGAAATTCTTCCTTCGGGCCGGCAAGTACCATGGAGCTGCAACCAATCACGGTGTTGCGGTTCTGCGCGAATTCGAAAAGCACCTGACGGGTTTAGGCGAGCCATTCGAGCGGCTCGACGCGCTGCAGTTGAAGGAAATCACTGGAACCGATTTCTTCGTCGGCGGTACCTTCACGCCAGGAACGGTAATGGCACAGCCGGCCGGCTTCATCCGTGGACTCGCCGAAGGCTTGTCGAGGCGTGTGCAGCTATTCGAGAATTCCCCGGTCATATCTTTGCAGACCGGCAAACTGCACACTGCCAAGACGGCTGAGGGCGAGATCACCGCGCCCCGGTTGATACTGACAGTCAACGGTCATCTCGAAAGTTTTGGTTACTTCAAGAATCGCCTGCTGCACGTGTTCACCTACGCCAGCATGACGAGGCCGCTTTCCAAGAGCGAACAGACAGCGGTGAGAGGGGAGCAGCATTGGGGCTTGATCCCGGCCGACCCGATGGGATCAACCATCCGGAGGATCGGCGATCGGATCGTCGTCCGCAACACCTTCACCTATAATCCGGACATGTCCACCAGCGAGAAGCAGATTCGTCGGATTGGCGCCGTGCACGATCGATCATTCCGGGCGCGCTTCCCGATGCTGGGTCAAACACCGATGCAATTTCGCTGGGGAGGCCACTTGTGTCTCTCCCTCAATTCCGCGCCTGCATTCGGCGAAATTGAAGACAGAGTCTTCGTAGCCGGATGCTGCAATGGCCTGGGAACGGTGCAGGGCACCCTCTACGGGATGCTGGCGGCCGATCTTGCCGTTGGCAGCAGCGAGCCAATGGTTGCAGACGCCCTGAAAGAGCCAGCCCCGATTCAGCTTTATCCAGAACCGCTGATGTCGATCGGAGCGCCGCTGAAGTTGTGGGCGATGCAGAAGCGCGCCGGCAGAGAGCTCTAGCTTTCTCGTTCTTGCGCTGCCACTTCCCGGATCCAGCTACGGAGGCTCTGGGCGGCAGGGGACAGCGTACGATTTTGATACCATGTGAGATAGTAGCTGCCAGGGGCTGGGAGCTCGAGATCCGTCAGTCTGACGAGTTTCCCCTCGTCAATTTGCGCCTTGACTAGGCGATGCCACCCAACAGCCACCCCTTGATCGGCCTGAGCTGCCTGAAGAGCCACGAAGAACTTGCCGAAGCGCCGACCGCGGGTCGGACCATGCGAGACCCCCGCGCGCCGAAGGACCTCGTCCCAGCCAGCCCAGTCGGGGTCCACCCAATCGACATGCAGCAGGGGAAGGTCGGCCAACGATTCCGCCGTTGCATCGCGGTGCTTGCTTGCAAACCCAGGCCCGCATACCGGGTAGATTGTTTCATTGAAAAGGAGCTCAGCATCTTCATTCGACCACGATCCGAACCCGTAGCGGATGCGCAATTCGACCTCGGCGCGGCGGTAATCGCGAGGATTGTCCGAGATAAGGTGGTCAACCGCGATATCCTGGTACCTCGTCCAAAAGTCCGGCATCCGCGGGATCAGCCACGTCGACGCGAAGGCGTCCGTGCACGCCAGGGTGACGTTCTTGGAACGGTCGCCGCGTTTCACATTTCGGACGATGTCTGCGGCCCGCGAAAAACCGGTAGCCAACACGCCGTAAAGGTCTTCGCCGGCGCTTGTCAGCGCCACACCGGTTCCTAATCGGGTAAACAGCGGAACCCCGAGTTCGTCCTCGATCGCCTTGATCTGCCGGCTCACGGCGCCGGGAGTGACGTTCAGTTCCGCAGCAGCCAATTTGAATGACAAGTGCCGCGCAGACGCCTCGAAAACAGCCAAAGCAGTCAGGGACGGCAGGTCGTAGTAGCGGCGAACCATCTCAAGCTCCAAACACTTCGATATTCGCCCGGCGCGACAGATTGGGCAAGCGAAGCCCAAGATATTGGGAAATCATTTATAATACGACGCGATGGCCCGCGTTGCGACTGAACTATGGCCGCGATCCCCAACCCACCTCCAGAACGTAGGAAAATTGTACGCATCATGCTGCGCGATCTGCGACGCTGCCCAATCCCATGTCCGACGCTGCTAAACCCTAGCATCTCTCTGGGCGATGTCTGGGCTCAACTACTCAACAAGGGGGTGAGACTTTTGCAGGGCTGCCCCACTAGTCTTCGTCCGCCGTTGAGAGATTATGAGCCGAACTTTCCCTCTCAGAGATGGCTTGATATGACTGGCCTTGAAAAGAAAACTGCGGCGATAACAGGCGCGGCGGGAGGTATCGGGCAAGCGATCTCCAAGCAGTTCGTCGCCAACGGCTTTCATGTGATTGCCGGCGACGCCGACCAGACTGGCATGGACCAGCTCGAGGCCGAACTCAATCGAATCGGGCAGAATGTCTGGAGCAAGGCCGGCGACCTCAGGAACAAGGCTTATTGCGAAGAGTTGATCGACTATTCCATCCAGATCACAGGCACGTTGGACGTGCTCGTCAACAATGCCGGGATCATCACGAGGGGCAATATCCTCGAGACGACCGATGAGGATTGGGAGCGGACGTTCGACATCAACCTGACATCGATATTCTGGAGGGCGATCGGCCATATGAAGGGGCACGGCGGCGGCGCGATCGTGAACATCGCATCGTGCTGGGGACTTTATCCCGGACCCGGGCATGCCGCCTACTGCACCAGCAAGGCGGCCGTCGCGACGTTGTCGAAGTGCCTTGGCCGCGACCATGCCGGTGACGGGATACGAGTCAACGCGGTGTGTCCGAATGAGGTCAACACGCCGATGCTGCGCACCGGCTTTGCCAAGCGCGGCTTCAATCCCGACACTGCCATAGCGGAGCTCAACAATACGGTTCCGCTCGGGCGCATTGCCGAGCCGGAAGACATCGCCGATGCGGTGTATTTCTTGAGTTCCAATGCCGCCCGCTACATCGCCGGCACGACGGTTGAGGTGAACGGCGCCAAGCCGGTCTATTGAGGACACCCTATGGCTGACAGACTTGCAGGAAGAATCGCTATCATCACTGGCGGCGGCCGTGGCATCGGCGCCGGCATCACGCGACGTTTCGTGGAGGAGGGAGCCAAGGTTGCCATTGTGCAGAGGAACCCGCCACCCGACGAGATCCTCAACGATCGCACCATTTACGTGAAGGCGGACCTTGCGAACTCCGAGCACATCGCTTCGGCCGTTCAGGCCGTCGTCGAGCGACTTGGCGGCCTTGACATCCTCGTCAACAACGCCGGGATCATGTTCGAGAAGACCGTCGAGGAAATGACCGAGACGGACTGGGACCAGATGATGAACATCAACCTCAGGGCCCCATTTTTGTTAACGAAGGCGGCAATGCCGCATCTTCGCCAGCGAGGCAGTGCAAGCATCGTCAACATTGGCTCGATTGAAGGCTTGGCGTCTAATCCGGGTCACCCTGCATATTCCGCTTCGAAAGCTGGCATTCACGGCTTTACAGCAGCCGTCGCCGTGGACCATGGGCACGAGGGTATCCGGTGCAATGCCATTGCGCCGGGCTGGATCAATTCTGACCTCAGTGAGATCTACATCGACAGCATGGCTGACAGTTCGCGTGTCCGCAGGGAACTGCTCGCCATGCATCCGGTTGGACGTCTTGGTGAGCCGACTGATGTCGGAAACCTTGCCGTTTGGCTTGCCTCGGAAGAGAGCTCCTTCGTGACCGGGCAGGTCTACGTCATCGATGGCGGACGCACCAAGAAGCTGCCGCTGCCGATTCCGTGAAGAGGAGGAGCCCGGCCATTGACCGGGCTTCATGTTTGTCAGGCGGTCGGATCAACTTTCTCGCTAATCCGCCCTGGTGATGCGATCGATCGGGATTGCCAAGACAACGACCGCAAGGCCAGCTTCCCCAACTTGGAAGCGAGAGATCGATCGGATGATCTCATCGCCCAGGCCACCGGCGCCTATCATGGACGCGATGATGACCATCCACAACGACATCATCACGCACTGATTGACGCCCGCCATAATCGACCGGAATGCCAGCGGCAGTTTGATTAGGAACAGCACGGCCAGGCGACTTGCGCCAAAGGCCTCGCCCGCCTCAACCATTTCCGGATCGACCATCTTGAGACGATGGGCAGTAAGCCTGATCGGCAGCGGCATGGCGAAGGTTGCATCTCCTCGCGAATGAGCGGGTCGAGCGCGCTGAACGGCTCGTCCATCAGCAGCACAGGCGTGTCCATCACCAGGGCACGCGCCAAGCCGACGCGCCGGCGCATGCCGCCGCTAAGGTTGGACGGCTTGCGGTCGCCCCATCCGCTGAGCCCTACGAGCTCGAGTGCCTTGCCTGCGCGCTCACGTCGCTCCTTGCGTCCGACTCCGGCGACACGGAGCCCGAACCCAACATTGTCGATGACCGACATGTGCGGCAGCAGCGCAAAATGCTGAAACACCATTCCGATCATGCTGGAGCGGATCTGGCGGAGTTCCTTTTTGCCGGCTTTCGTGGCGTCCTGCCCATTGAATACGATCTGGCCGGCAGTGGGGTCGATAAGTCGGTTGATGCAGCGAAGAAGGGTCGATTTCCCGCTGCCTGAGAGACCCATTACGACAAAGATTTTCTCAGTCTCGATCGTCATATTGATGTTGTTGAGCGCTACGAAACCGCTGCCCTCGTCGGGCCAAGGCGCCCGACGCAGTCTGTCCAGTTTCACTTCGGGGTTGCCCCCATAGATCTTGTAGAGATCCTTGATCTCGATGGCCGGCTTTCGCGTGCTCATGCAAGGCTCCCGCGCATAATACAGGTGGTAATGCAGGGGTCGGCGCGGACCCCCGCACTCCTTGGGAGGATGCGTGCTACGGGGTCAGGCGAGCCACGGCTCGATGAGCCCTTGCCTTTCCCTTCGCCGATCCACTTTGCGGCGGCGTCTTCAGGCTTCGTCCCGCCGTCGATCCAGCCCATGATCTTGGCTTCCTCCTCATTCGGGATGTGGAACCTCGTCAGAAATGCCTGGGCCTTCGGGAATCTTGGATTCACTCCACATCGGGAGCGGCTCCCAAGTGGTGACCACGATCGGTTCGTTCTTCGAGTAAGCGCGCTGGAAGGCCGCTTCCATCGCCGCCTCGCTGCCGGGGACCAGGTTGAGCTTGAGACCGTAAGCCTTCACCGTTGCGTCCGCGGCCTGCATCAGGCCGGAACCAGCGTCGATGCCGATGATGCCGCCTGGAAACTTGTCGGTATGATCGTTGAGCTCGGCGATGCTCTTGATGGCGACATATTCCGGAACCGCAAGGCCTTGCGTCATCGGGCCTTCCGAAACGCCGACGACTTTGATGGAATCGGCGACTTTCTTTACATAGTCCGCCTGACCGCCGTGGTAGTCGCCTTTTAGCGGCCCATCCCCTGCATATAGGAGTTCGAATAGAGGTCGGCCTTTCCGGTTTGAAGCGACGCATAGATCACGCCCGGCTCCGCCTGCAGCGGCTGGACCTTGTAGCCGAAATTGTCCTCGATGAGCTTCGCGCCGACATAGGTGATTGCCAGCGCGTCGGATCATGCCGCGAAGGCATAGACCAGCGGCCGGGACGCGTCGGCCCTGGCGCCCGTCGCCAGTCCGCTCATGGCCAGCGCGGCGGCGCCCCCGGGTTTCAGCAAGGTTCTGCGCGACGTGCTCGCGCCGTGTATACCATTCACGAGAATTGGGTTTGGCATTCAAATCCTCCTGTTGATACCCAATCTGATGCCTAGCTGAGTCCGAGGTTGTCGTTTCTGTTCACCTCGCCTGATCCGGGAATGGGCTGTTCTGTTCTTGCCCCGCACCAAGCAAAAAACGTGCTACCACGGAACCGCGCAAGCTAATCGACGCAAAATAGTCGCCTCCCGATTGACTTTATTTCGCTCGCTTGCCGCAACGCATCATCGTCTTTGCCTGTCGAGGCCCCTACGGTCTTGGGCGATTCCGTCCAAGTTTGCGCGATATCCGTAAAGGCTGGGGCTGCGACGGTGGAACGGCTCCGCCGCTGCTCGACCCGAACCATCTCTCGAGTATCCGGGTGAGCGAGCCGGCAGCGCAGCCCTTTAGTCAACACGCGCGTGAGACTTTTGCAGTAGGTCAAAGCTCAAAGCTCCGGCAATAGTTGAGCGGCGGTCCGGTTTCGGTGTCGCGACTTATTTGTCTGGAGGCCGGCATGACTGCTCAACTACAGCTCTCTCGTAGAGGAGGGCGCGAAGCGCGGCGGACGATCCGCACGGCGCCAAAGGTCGAGATGTTGCCGACGCTGAAGCGCGGCCTGCCGGTCGTAGAGCCGATGGATGCCGAGCAGGTTGAACGCGTTCACGAGGCTTCTCTCGCGATCCTGGAAGAAGTAGGCGTGGTGTTTCGCGATCCGATCGCGATTGAGGACTGGAAGAGAGCCGGAGCGGACGTGCGCGCGGATGACCGCGTTCATCTCGACCGCGGCCTGGTCATGGAGCTCATCAAGACCATTCCCCCCAACGTCGAATATTTCGCGCGCGACCCAGCGAAGAATGTCGAGCTCGGAGGCGACAAGTCCATTTTCGTGCCGATGACAGGCGCACCGTACATGCGCGATCTCGATGATGTGAGGCGTGGCCCGACAATTACGGACCTGGGGACGTTTCATAAACTCGCGCACATGATGCCGGCGCTACATTCGTCGGCTCACCACATCGTCGAGCCGATGGACATTGTCGTCGCGCATCGGCACCTGCACATCACCTATTCGTCAATAAAGCATTCCGACAAGATTTTCATGGGCATGACCACCTCGCCCAAGAATGCCGAGGATGTGCTCGACATGTGCGAGATCCTTTTCGGTGAAGGCTTCCTCGAGAAGCATGCAGTCACCACCGGAAACTGCAATGGCAATTCGCCGCTGGTATGGGACCAGGTCATGCTGGGCGGCATGCGTGCTTTCTGCCGGCGCAACCAGCCCGTCTTGTGCTCGCCCTTCGTTCTCGGCGGCGCGAACACGCCAGCCTCCACCGCGGCGGCAGTGGCGCAGCTCAATGCGGAGGCGCTTTCTGCACTCGCCTACACGCAGGTGGTGCGCAAGGGCTGCCCTGCGATTTATGGGCATTACCTGTCGACCGTGTCGATGCAATCGGGAGCGCCGATGGCGGGAACGCCAGAAATATCGCTCATGAATTTCATGATCGGCCAGATGGCTCGTCGCTACAACGTGCCTTGGCGTACCTCGAACCTACTCGGCGGCGCCAAGATCTTCGATGCGCAAGCTGGCTATGAAAGTGCGATGACGATGATGGCAGTGCTGATGTCAGGCGCAAACTACATTTGGCATTCGGCTGGCTGGAATGAAGCCGGCATGCACTGCTCGATCGCAAAGTTCGTCGTCGACGCCGAAGTCTGCGCCATGGGCTATCGCATGACGCAAGGCATCCAGTGGGACGATTTCGATGAAGCCCTGGCTGCGGTCCGCGATGTCGGGCCGGGCGGCCATTACTTTGGACATCCCCATACACAGGCCAACTTCGAGAAGGCCTTCTTTATTCCGAAACTCTTCGACAATAACTCGGTCGAGCAGTGGTACGCTGATGGCTCCAAGGACATCAAGCAACGTGCCCTCGAGCATGCGCGCCGCCTCCTGGCCGAATATGAAGAACCTAAGCTCGACGTCGCGAAAGACGAGGAATTGCGCGCTTATATCGACCGTCGCTCGAGGGAAATCCCCGCTGTCGACGCGCTTAACGAGGAATACTGAGCCTCCTCATGCGCATTGACCGGATCAACGTCTATAAGACCCAGTTGCCTGTCAAAGGCGGCACTTATCGAATGGCAAGCGACGACGTCGATGCGCTTGACAGCACCCTTGTTGAGGTTGTGACCGATGACGGGCTGACTGGCTGGGGCGAAACCTGCCCGGTCGGGCCCGTTTATCAGCCGCATCATGCACTCGGCGCACGCGCGGCGATTGCCGAAATCGCGCCAGGTCTTATGGGCGTCGAGATTGCCTCGATCAGGCTTCTCGCCAAACGCATGGACGAGCGCTTGAACGGGCATGGCTATGCCAAGGCAGCGTTCGATATAGCCTTCCTTGACCTTCTCGGCCAGCGGCTTGGAGTGCCGGTCTCGACACTGCTGGGCGGTGCGCTGGCCGACCGTGTTCCGGCCTACTATTCGCTGATTGTTGGCCCACCTGACGAAACGGCCAGGATTGCCGCCGACAAGGTGAAGTCAGGTTATCCACGCCTGCAGATCAAAATCTCGGGGCGAAATCTCGAACAGGATGTGGCCACGGTTTACAGGGTTTGGGAGGCGGTCGGCTACAAAGCGCGTATCGCAGTGGATGGCAACCGGGGCCTCACTGTCGCTGCCGCCATTCATCTTGACCGGCTTTGCCAGGCGATCCCCTTCGTTTTCGAGCAACCCTGCAACACTATGGATGAGGTGGCCACTCTGAAGGGCAGGGTGACGCATCCGGTATATCTGGACGAGAACACCGAAGATCAGAACGCAGTACTCAGGGCGATCTCCCTCGGCATCGCGGATGGCTTCGGCTTCAAGGTCACCCGTCTCGGCGGCCTCACCAAAATGGCGACAATGCGCGACGTTTGCGCCATCCGCTCGTTGCCGCACAGCTGTGATGACGCATGGGGTGGCGACATAATCGCGGCGGCTTGCGTGCACTTAGCTTCCACTGTGGAGCCGCGCCGTTTTGAGGGCGCCTGGATCGCGCAGGAATATATCGAAGGACATTTCGACGCGAAGAATCCGATTGTCATCGAAAATGGTCACATAGCCGTACCGCAACTGCCAGGCCTCGGCATCAAACCGGAACCCGGCATGTTCGGTCAGCCAGTAGCCACGCACGGATCCTAGTGAACGCACCCGCCAACATCAGCTCAATTACGTCGTTGGCCACGCCGAAAATTTCGGCGGCGGCCGATCGACCGTTTGAGCTGGTGGTTCTTTTGTTACCCGGGTTCTCGCACCTGGCGCTTCACGCCTATATCGAACCTTTTCGCATCGCCAACACAGTATCCAGGCTGCCGCTGTTCCGGTGGCGAATCGCGGGGCCTGACACTCGGCCAATCCAGGGCGCCAACGGCCTTTCGGTTGCCGTTGATGTCGCGATGGACGAGCTGGTTTCCGGCTCGGACGATCGCAGGCCGAGCCAGCTCGCTATCGTGACGGGCGAGCTGGTAGAACAGCAACTGACGCCTGAACTCAACGGATTTCTGCGAACGATGGCGCGTCGCGCGGTGCCGATATCTGCGGTTGGGACAGCGACGTGGCTGCTTGCTCGGATGGGCCTTCTGGCAGGCACACGCTGCACGATACACTGGTCGCGGCTCGCTGCTTTCGCCGAAGTGTTCAACCAGCCCCGCATAAGCGATTCGTTGTTTGTCAAGGACGGCCAGTATTCAACCTGCGCAGGAGAACTGGCAGCCTTCGACCTGGCGGTGGATCTGATCGGCAGCCATGCCGGCGGGTATATTGCACAGGAGGTCTGCCGCCACGCGACTGTCCAAGGTCAGCGCTCAGGATCAAACCGCCAGACCGGGCCGTCAGGTCTGGCCTTTGCCGGTGTGAGCGACAAGCTCTTGATGGCAATGCGGATCATGGAAGAAAATGTGGAGTTCCCGCTGACAATGGAAGAGGTTGCGCAACGGGCCGGAGTATCGCGGCGCCAGTTGGAACGCTTGTTCGCTTCCCATGTCCGACTTCCGCCGGTGCGCCACTATCTCCGGATCCGCACAGACCATGCGAAGCGCCTGATCGAAGGCACGCGGATGCCCATTATCGACATTGCCATGGCCTGCGGGTTCACGTCTGCTTCGCACTTCGCAAAGTGCTTCAGAGCCTTCAATGGAGTGTCGCCGCAGCAGTGTCGAGCGATAGTGCCGGCTTGGGTTGGGCCCGGCTTAAGATGATAGATTGGTATTTGAATTTAGCGGAGAACAGCGGCACCTCTAGCCATGCTAAATGTTTGGAGTCGATCTGCCCACCAACAATCAGAAAGCGGCGCAACAATACGTCCGGATCATAGCGCTCAAAGCGGCGAGATGAGCCTATCCGTTGTGCTCTTCCGTGTCGACCGACGTTCACGCGGCAACCATTGGATTGATGACGGCTTTGATACGGCCCCGATCATGGTGGCGCAGGATGACTTCTCAGCATTGCATGATGCGGGGGCGGCGAGGATTTCATTTCGCCCCAAGAACCTCTCTGATTGCACTATTGCGTTGGGAAGATGCTGTAGCCTCTCGGTGATGGCCGTTCAAACAGTCCAGCGCAGCTGCGGTTCGCGACGACCGGTGCGAAGATCATGCAAGCTCCGTCGCATTCTGTAACGACGGTCAGCCCGGCCATGCCTGCAAAACCCGGCCGCAGTTGTGCGGCCGGGTTGGCGGGGTCTTCAGATCTGGGCGCGCGCAGTAGACGGATGGAGGGATCGAGTCAGGACAATGACGAAGAAGATGCCGCTTCTCTTCGAGACATTTGTGGAAAAGCTGTCGGAGAGTGTCGATGAAACAGATTTCCGGGATGCCATGGCCGGGGCGGCCACAGCACTTGATCTACTCACCTTTGCCTATTTGGCGTTGCCATTGCATCTTGTGGCGAGCCCAAGCTGATCTCGAATTATCCGCCTCCCTGGACCGCGCACTATCTGCAAAACCAGTATCAGAAAGTCGATCCCGTCATCATGCGTGCGCGGTGTGGCGGCTGCCCGTTTCCATGGGGATCGGATTTGCGTGGCGTTGAGATGTCGCCGGCTCAACAGAAGCTTTTTGATGAGGCGGCCCAGTTCAGCATCCGCTGCGGTTTGACGATTCCGATTATCGATCGTAGAGGCTGTGTTGCAGCGATGACTTTTGCCGCTGATAAGCCCAATTCCGCATTCCTGCGCGTTGCTGAGCGATATGAACAGGCGCTCCAACTCATGGCGACATTTTTTCACATTTATGCTCGTCGAAAGCTGTCCGGCAACCGAACAGTGGACGGCGTTTCGTTGACACCTCGTGAATATGAATGTCTGCAATGGGCGGCGCGCGGAAAGTCTGCCTGGGCTATGGGCTGCATCTTGGGCATCAAACCGCGCACCGTCGCTTTCCACCTCGAGAATGGGAAGAAGAAGCTCGGCGTGCACACCAAGGATCAGGCCGTAGCCCTGCTGGCCTCCTCGCGATCTTCAATTCTCTGAGAAACTGAATTCGTCTTTGGTCGTCCTGAGCATGAGCACAGGCTGTTTGGGGTGGCCATTCGCCTCCAATGCAGGGCCATTCCTTCCCAGACGCCATCATGATGCAACTTATTGCACCCGATTGGTACGGTGACTTTGCCAACGAACTACATGCAATGCACCCTCTGCGAGACCGCGTTTTCAAGGAGCGTTTCCTTGCTTGAAAGGCGAAACGGAGCGCACAGCGTGCAAATTCCGACGATTAACCGGACACCGTTCCGATCAAAAACCGGACGCGATTCCGAGAATTAACCGGACGCGTTTCCGATTAAATACCGGACAGTTTTAAAGCCTAGATAGTGCCTTTGGGTCAGCAACCTGCGCATGCACTCCCTCGACGGTAGAGGAGAGGTGCATGCCGAAGAGAAGAAAGCTGACCATGAGACAATGAGGCAATTGCTACGACTAAGCGCGGACGGCATAAGCGTTCGTGACATTGCCACCATGCTTGGAATTGCCCGCAGCACGGTGCAGGACAACATAGAGAGAGCGACCGCCGCCGGTCTTTCCTGGCCGTTACCAGCGGAGCTGACCGACGATGTTCTCGAACATCGGCTCTTCTCCCGTCAGGGCGTCAAACAAGGACTGCGCCGACGCGCCGAGCCCGACTGGGGCGCGCTGGCGGTCGAGCTGAAGAAGCCGGGCGTGACGCTGTCGATCCTGTGGGAGGAGTATCGGGCCGTTCATCCTGACGGTTACGCTTACAGCAGATTCTGTGATCTCTTTAGAGGCTTCGAGCGGCGGCTGACGCCGACGATGCGCCAGATGCATGTCGCTGGCGACAAGGTGTTCGTCGACTATTCCGGCAAGAAGCTGCCGATCGTAGACCGCAAGACCGGCGAGATCCGCGAGGCCGAGATCTTTCTCGGCGTGCTCGGCGCGTCGAGCTACACCTTCGCCGAGGCGACCTGGAGCCAGACCTTGCCGGACTGGATTGGCTCGCATGTGCGCATGTTCCGCTTTTTTGACGGCGTCCCGCGCCTGATTGTTCCCGACAATCTGAAGTCCGGCGTGAATCGGTCGAGCTTCTACGACCCCGAGATCAACCGCAGCTTCGGCAGGATGGCGTCGCACTACGGCGTCGGCGTTCTGCCGGCGCGACCGAAGCGGCCGAAGGATAAAGCCAAGGTCGAAAGCGGCGTCCGTTTCGCGCAGAGCTGCATTCTCGGCCGGCTGCGTAACCACACGTTTTTTTCCCTGGACGAAGCCAATGCCGCTATCCGGGAGGCTGTCGAGCGGATCAACACCCACGTCATGCGCCAACTGGGCCAATGCCGTCGCGACCTGTTCGAGACGATGGAACGACCAGCGCTCGCCACGCTGCCGGCCGAGGAATACGAGTTCGCCGAGTGGCGGCTGGCTCGTGTATCGACCGACTATCATGTCGAGTTCGAGCGCTATTTCTACTCCGTGCCACACGGCCTCATCCGAGAGCAGGTGGATGTCCGGGCAACGAGCCGAACGATCGAGGTCTTCTTCAAGGGCAAACGCGTCGCTGTCCATCAGCGTCGCTATGGTGGGGCCCGTTTCGGAACCGATCCGGACCACATGCCCAGTTCGCACCGCCGCTATGCGGAATGGGTCGCCCGAGCGCTTCCGGCGCTGGGCCCGCTCGATCGGTCCACAGACCGAGGGGCTCGTGATCGCCATCCTTGCCAGCCGGCCGCATCCGGAACAGGGATTTAGAACATGCCTCGGCATTCTCAAGCTCTACCAGGCGATCGACACGGCGCAGGCGGAAGCCGTATCAGCCCGCGCGCTCGAGATCGGTGGCCTGAACTGCAAAAGCATCACCGCTCTCATCAAAACCCACAAGGCGTCCAGGCACACCGCCGAACCTGCCGCCGTTGGCGAGCACGCCAATCTTCGTGGTCCCGGCTACTTTCATTAAGGAGACAATCAACGATGCTTATCAACCCCACCATCGACATGCTGCGCGAACTCGGTCTTTCCGGCATGGCAAGCGCTTTCCAGGAACTGGAGGCGCAACCGGAGGCACGAGCTCTCGAGCACGGCGAATGGCTTGCCCTCCTGCTCGAACGGGAGGCGACGGCGCGCCGGCAGAAGCGCTTCGAGGCCAGAGCGCGAGCCGCCAGACTCCGTCATGACGCCCAGATCGAGAACGCCGATTTCCGCGCAACTCGCGGTCTCGATCGCAATCTCTTCATGAAGCTGACGACATGCGACTGGATCAGACAGCGCCATAGCTTGCTCATGATCGGACCGGCCGGCGTCGGAAAGAGCTGGCTGGCCTGCGCGCTCGGCCACAAGGCATGCCGTGAGGATCTTTCGGTCGCATACCACCGTGTACCGCGCCTCTTCGCAATGCTCGCCCTTGCCCGCGGAGAGGCCGTTACGCGAAGCTGCTCAAGAGCCTGGCCAAAACGGATTTGCTTATTCTTGATGATTGGGGGCCTGAGAAGCTCAACGACGAACAACGCCGCGACCTCCTGGAAATCGTCGAGGATCGCTACGAAGCGTTCCACCATCCTCACAAGTCAAATTCCCGTGGATCACTGGTATGACATGATCGGAAATCCGACCATCGCCGATGCCGTTCTCGACCGCCTTGTTCACAACGCCTATCGCATCGAACTCTCCGGCGAAAGCATGCGCAAACACAAGGTCCTGCCAGTCGCAGACGCAACTGCCGCTTGACCGGAAACGACTTTGTCGACAAATATCAAAAAAGACCCTGAGGCGCTCTAAGCCGTCCGGCTTCGCCTCGGAATCGCGTCCGATATTCTATCGGAATAAGCGTCCGGTTTCGTTTCGGAATCACTGTCCGGTTTCATTGGAATACGCACACAGCGGGATTGTTCAGCCGGCGAACAATTCCTTGTAGCCAGTTGTGACCATCCAGTTCGCACGGTCGAGATGACTACGAAGAGCCTTCCTGGCGCGCTCCGGTTCGCGTGCTGGATCGATGCCGAGGATGAGGTGGGCCATCTCTTCTTCGCTCGCATCATCGGCGGAGGCGTCTAGGAGCCGCATATAAGTCGTGAAATGCGCTTTATCGTATGCCGTCTGTCCGACCAGTGCACTTCGTCGGCAATTGGCGTGCTCGATTTAGGCTGTAACATCGCTGGTTATATCTCCGGAAAACGGCCTCCGCGAAGCCCCTCCGCCAGCGATTTAAATGCTCGATGTGGATTACATATTATAGTTGATAAACTCAAGCTGCCTAATCCGCTGGCTGTCGTGCATGGATATGCGCAGGTTGGTCGGACGTAATGTGCAGAGGATCAGGCTAAGGAAGCGTCTGACGCAGGAGCAGCTTGCCGAGATTTCCGGGTTCAGCCAGCAGTACATCAGCGGCTTGGAGAAGGGCCGAAGAAATCCGACGATCATCACGATCTATGAACTGGCATTGGCCCTCGGCGTCAGCCACACGGATCTGGTTCGGCCCGACAAACAGGCCTGACGCACCCACTTCCAAGTAATTGCTACTGGCCCGGGGGCGGGGGGGGGGGGGGGGGCCGGGGTCGGGGGACCCGCGCGCAGCGAGGGCGGGGGGAGAGGGGGCGTACACCGCGGCGGGGGGGGGGGT
>NZ_JAMYND010000066.1:0-21676 GCF_040318885.1 Mesorhizobium sp. M0998 | reverse complement strand
TCAGCGACGTCTTGCCATGGTCGACGTGACCAATCGTGCCAATGTTCACATGAGGCTTAGTGCGCTCGAATTTACCTTTTGCCATGTGATCTCTCCATTCCTGCCAGCCCGTGCGGGCCTTGAATTAAGTTACTGATGCAACTCGTTTCGAGTTACGCGTATTTCTTCTGGACTTCCTGGGCGACCGCGGTCGGGACCGGCTCGTAGTGGTCGAACTGCATCGTGTAGGCCGCGCGGCCCTGGCTCATCGAGCGAAGGTTGTCCACGTATTTGAACATGTTGGCGAGCGGCACCATCGCGTTGATGACCACAGCCACGCCACGGGCTTCCTGGCCCTGGATCTGGCCGCGACGGCCGTTCAGGTCGCCGATAACGCTGCCGACGTAATCTTCCGGCGTCACCACTTCGACCTTCATGATTGGCTCGAGCAACTGCACGCCAAGCTTGGGGGCTGCTTCACGGAAGCAGGCGCGGCCGGCGATTTCGAAGGCCAGAACCGACGAGTCCACGTCGTGGTAGGCGCCATCGATCAGCGTCGCCTTGACGCCGATCATCGGGAAGCCGGCGAACGGGCCCGAGGTCATGACGCTGTTGATGCCCTTTTCGACACCGGGGATGTATTCCTTCGGCACAGCGCCGCCGACGATCTTGGTTTCGAACTCGAATTCGCTGCTTTCCGGATTCGGCTCGAACAGGATCTTGACGCGGGCGAACTGGCCGGTACCGCCGGTCTGCTTCTTGTGCGTGTAGTCCTGCTCGTGCTTGCGGGTGATCGTCTCGCGGTAGGCCACCTGCGGCGCGCCGACATTGGCCTCGACCTTGAACTCGCGGCGCATGCGGTCGACGATGATGTCGAGGTGAAGCTCGCCCATGCCGGAAATGATCGTCTGGCCCGATTCCTCGTCAGTCTTGACGCGGAAGGACGGATCCTCGGCGGCCAGGCGGTGAAGGGCGAGACCCATCTTTTCCTGGTCGTTCTTGGTCTTCGGCTCGATGGCGATCTGGATGACCGGATCGGGGAATTCCATGCGCTCGAGGATGACCGGATGCAGCGGATCACTGAGCGTGTCGCCGGTGGTGGTGTCCTTGAGGCCAGCGAGGGCGACGATGTCGCCGGCAAACGCCTCTTCGACGTCGGCGCGCGAATTCGCATGCATCTGCAGCATGCGGCCGATGCGCTCTTTCTTGCCCTTCACGGTGTTGTCGACCGAGATGCCCTTGGTGAGCTTGCCCGAATAGATGCGGGCAAAGGTGAGCGAACCGACGAACGGGTCGTTCATGATCTTGAAGGCAAGCATCGACAGCGGCTCGTTGTCGTCGGCATGACGCTCGATCTCGGCGTCGGTCTTGGCGTCGACGCCCTTGATGGCCGGGACATCGGCCGGCGACGGCAGATATTCGACGACGGCGTCGAGCAGCGGCTGCACGCCCTTGTTCTTGAAGGCCGAGCCGCAGAACATCGGATAGAACTTCACCGCGATCGTGCCCTTGCGGATGAGCGCACGGATCTCGTCGTTGCTCGGCATCTTGCCTTCGAGGTAATTCTCGAGCGCCGTCTCGTCCATTTCGACGGCGGCCTCGATCATCTTCTCGCGGTATTCTTCGGCACGAGCCTTGAGGTCGGCAGGGATCTCGACGATGTCCCAGGCAGCGCCCAGCGTCTCGTCGCGCCAGACCAGCGCGTTCATCTCGACGAGGTCGACGACACCCTTGAACTCGGTCTCGGCGCCGATCGGCAGCTGCATGACGACGGCATGCGCACCGAGGCGCGATCCGATCATCTCGACCGAGCGGTAGAAGTCGGCGCCGATCTTGTCCATCTTGTTGCAGAAGATCATGCGCGGCACGCGATACTTGTCGGCCTGGCGCCAGACGGTCTCCGTCTGCGGCTCGACACCGGCATTGGCATCGAGCAGCGCAATGGCGCCGTCGAGCACGCGCAGCGAACGCTCGACTTCAATGGTGAAGTCGACGTGGCCGGGGGTGTCGATGATGTTGAAGCGGTGCATCTTGCCGTCGCGACCCTTCCAGAAGGTCGTGGTCGCGGCCGACGTGATGGTGATGCCGCGCTCCTGCTCCTGCTCCATCCAATCCATGGTGGCAGCGCCGTCGTGGACTTCGCCGATCTTGTGCGACTTGCCCGTGTAATAGAGGACGCGCTCGGTGGTCGTCGTCTTGCCGGCGTCGATGTGCGCCATGATACCGAAATTGCGGTAGTCTTCGATTTTATATTCGCGGGCCATGGGAGGTGCCTCTTCAGTCTCGTTCGCGCTTTACCAGCGGTAGTGCGCGAAAGCGCGGTTGGCTTCTGCCATCTTGTGGGTGTCTTCACGCTTCTTGACGGCGGTGCCGCGGTTGTTGGCCGCGTCCATCAGCTCGCCGGAGAGGCGGTCGACCATAGTGGTCTCGTTGCGGTTGCGGGCGGCGGCGATCAACCAGCGGATGGCCAATGCCTGACGGCGCTCGGGGCGCACGTCGACTGGAACCTGGTAGGTGGCGCCGCCGACGCGGCGCGAACGCACTTCCACATGCGGCGCGACATTGTCGAGCGCCTGATGGAAGACGGTGACCGGCTCCTGCTTGGTCTTGGACTGAACCTGGTCGAGAGCGCCGTAGACGATGGTCTCGGCAACCGACTTCTTGCCGTCATACATGACGGCGTTCATGAACTTGGTGACGATCAGATCGCCGAACTTGGGGTCCGGATTGATCTCACGCTTTTCTGCACTGTGACGACGGGACATTTTTTCTCTGCCTCAATTCTACGCGGTGGCCTGGATCCCGGATCGTCGCTTGACGCCGCCCGGAACGACCTTGGCTACGCTTCGGTCACTTCGGACGCTTGGCGCCGTATTTCGAACGGCGCTGCTTGCGGTTCTTCACGCCTTGCGTGTCGAGCACGCCGCGGATGATGTGGTAGCGGACGCCCGGAAGATCCTTGACGCGACCGCCGCGGATCATCACCACCGAGTGCTCCTGAAGGTTGTGGCCTTCGCCGGGGATGTAACCGATCACTTCAAAACCATTGGTCAGGCGGATCTTGGCCACCTTGCGCAGCGCCGAATTCGGCTTCTTCGGCGTCGTGGTGTAGACGCGCGTGCAGACGCCCCGCTTCTGCGGGTTCTGCTGCATGGCCGGGACCTTGTTGCGCTTCACCGGCGCAATGCGCGGCTTGCGGATCAGCTGGTTGACGGTAGGCATTAAACCCTCTTGTCTCTCAATTCCGTGTCTCGCCCGGTCAGGGCCGCTCAAAGCGTCATTTCCATACGCAAATTCGGGCCACAAACCGCGCCTCGCGGTCTTGCCCGAACAAATGGCAGAGGAAGCGGAAGCCGCTTCATGCACGCCGGAAATGTCTTTTCGCTCGTAAAACGAACCCTGTTTGAGGCAAACTCCAAAGCGTGTCGCTTCGGAAGCAAGAGCCTCACATCGGTTCTGACTGGGCGGCTTCTACTCGTATGGCCACTGTCCGTCAACCCCGGAGCGGCAAATATTGCGCTGAACCCGAGGCGTGGCAGCCATGCGAAAAGCGCATGTAATTTTCTTGCGCCGTTTTTCAAGAGGAAGCCAGAAAGTGACCGGCTTGCGGCTGTTTCCAGGCCGTGCTTCGTGCGAAAAGGCGGCATGAGCAGCCCAAACCCCCTCGCCCGGAGGTACGAACCCGTGAATGACAATGAGGAGCGCCCGGTCACCATTATTACCGGCCGGGTGTGGAAGCGCAAAGGCGGCAAGCCGGAAGGCGTGCATGTGATGCTGGTCGCGCCGGACGACGATTCGGCGGTGCGCCGCGCTCTCGAATCGCTTGCCGCCGAAGGTTATGCCGAGGCAGAGCTCGATCAGATCGGCGACATGGACGGCGTGCCCGACGAGGAGCCGCATCTGTCCGCCTATCAGGGCGCGCTTGAAGGCGAAGTGTCGATCGTGACGTTCGATGTGCCGATCTGAAGAGATCTGAATCGCGGTCGATCTCACGGGCCGGCGACAAAGCCCGGCGACTTGCCCGGCACAAGTTCTCTGCTAAGAAGCGACCTCTGGCAAAACCAAGTACACTCAACCTGCGGAGCTCCCATGTCCTCTAATCCCATCAAGCTCGGCATCGTCGGCGTGGGGAAGATCGTCCGTGACCAGCATCTGCCGGCGCTGGCGAAGGACCAGGATTATCGCCTGGTCGCCGCAGCGAGCCGCCACGGCAAAGTCGAAGACATCCCGAATTTCCCGACGATCGAGGCGATGCTCGACTCGGTGCCGGAGCTCGAGGCGGTGTCGCTGTGCATGCCGCCGCAGTTTCGTTACGACGCCGCGCGCTTGGCGCTGGCGGCGAAAAAGCATGTCTTCCTGGAAAAGCCGCCCGGCGCCACGGTCAGCGAGGTCGAAGACCTAAAGGCGCTGGCGACAGCGAACGGCGTCTGCCTGTTCGCCAGCTGGCACTCGCGCTATGCGCCGGCTGTCGAAGCTGCGCGCGCATTCCTTGGATCGACAACGATCAGGTCGGCCGCCATCAATTGGAAAGAAGACGTGCGCCGCTGGCATCCGAATCAGGAATGGATCTGGGCTCCCGGCGGCTTCGGCGTGTTCGATCCCGGCATCAACGCGCTGTCGATCGCTACCCACATCCTGCCGCCGATGTTCATCAGCTCGGCAGAACTCGATTTCCCCGAGAACCGCGCGGCCCCGATCGCCGCCCAAATCGCTTTCCGCACTTCGAACGGTCTGCCAGTGACGATGGAACTCGACTGGCGTCAGACCGGCCCGCAAAGCTGGGACATCCTGGCCGATACCGAGGCCGGATCGATGGTGCTTTCTGGCGGCGGCTCAAAGCTTGCCATCGATGGCCGCGTCGTTCACGAGGAGCTGGAAGCCGAATACCCGATGCTCTACAAGCGCTTTGCCGAGATCGTGCGCGCCGGCACCTCCGACGTCGATCTCGCGCCCCTGCAGCACGTCGCCGACGCCTTCATGCTGGGCAAGCGCAATGTGGTGGAAGCTTTTTTCGATTGATCAGTGGGCGCCGCCGGATCGCAGGTCCGGCCGGCGCACCGCACAAATTCAATTAACGATCGCTATTGCAAAGCCGTCATAGCCCTTGGCGCCAACAGTCTGGATCGCGGTGCCTTCCAGACGTTTGTCGCTGCCGATGAACGAGAACGCCGCGCGTGCCCCTTCGACATTGGCATCGCGACCATCTTCATTCACCACCGCGCCGTCACGGATGACATTGTCGCAGACGATAACGGTCCCCGGCCTCGAAAGACGCATGGCCCAGGACAGATAGTGCGGGTTGTTCGGCTTGTCGGCGTCGATGAAGATGAAGTCGAACGGCCCGGCATTCTCGGCGCCTAAGGCCGCAAGCGATTGAAGCGCCGGTCCGACCCGCAGTTCCACACGGTCAGACACCCCTGCCCGTTCAAAGTTCGACCGCGCGACACTGGCGTGGTGCGGATCAAGCTCGAGCGTCACGACCTTGCCGTCCGTCGGCAATGCTCGCGCCATCCAGATTGTCGAATAACCGCCCAACGTGCCGATTTCGAGTACCTTCCTCGCTCCCTGCATTCGCGCAAGAAGTGAGAGCAGCTTGCCTTGTGCCGGGGAAACGTCGATAGGCGGCAGGCCCTGATCATGGTTGGCCGCCAGAACGGCATCGAGGGCGGGATCCGCCTCGAAAAGAGCTTCGACAATGTAGTCGTCGACAGAAGCCCAGATCTTCCTGCTCATCGTTCTCCTCCGATCCGATTGGGGAACCACAACGCGAAAAGGGGCCACTTGGGCCCCTTTTCTATCTTCTCTTTCTTGTGCGCTTACTGCGCGGCGTTAACCATGTCGGTCAGCATCGGCTCGGCGACCTCGACGCCGGACGCCTTGCGGCGCTCGTCGATGATCAACTCGTCGCGCGAGGTGGCGATGCGCCGGATCTGGCTCATCGTACCGCCGGTACCGGCCGGGATCAGCCGGCCGACGATGACGTTTTCCTTCAGCCCCTGCAGCATGTCGGTCTTGCCCGCAACCGCAGCTTCGGTCAGCACCCTCGTCGTCTCCTGGAAGGAGGCGGCGGAGATGAAGGACGGCGTCTGCAGCGAGGCCTTGGTGATGCCGAGCAGCACCGGCTGGCCTTCGGCCGGCTTCTTGCCTTCCTCGACCAGGCGCTCATTGACCTCTTCCAGCTCGATCACATCGACGTGGTCGCCCGGAATGTAGGTCGAATCGCCCTGCGTGGTGATCTCGACCTTCTGCAGCATCTGGCGAACGATCACCTCGATGTGCTTGTCGTTGATCGACACGCCCTGCAGTCGGTAGACCTCCTGGATCTCGTTGACGAGGTAGGAGGCAAGCGCCTCCACGCCCTTGATCGCCAGGATGTCGTGCGGCGCCGGATTGCCGTCGAGGATGTAGTCGCCCTTCTCGATGACGTCGCCGTCCTGGAGATGGAACGGCTTGCCCTTCGGGATCAGGTATTCGACTGGCTCAAGCGTCGAGTCATGCGGCTCGATGATGATGCGGCGCTTGTTCTTGTAGTCGCGGCCGAAGCGGATCGTGCCATCGATCTCGGCGATGATGGCGTGGTCCTTCGGACGGCGTGCCTCGAACAGTTCGGCAACACGCGGCAGACCGCCGGTGATGTCCTTGGTCTTGGCGCTTTCCATCGGGATACGCGCCAGCACGTCGCCGGGACGAACCTGTGCGCCCGGCTCGACCGAAAGAATGGCCTCGACCGAGAGCAGGAAGCGGGCGTCGCCGCCTTTCGACAGCTTGCCGACCTTGCCCTTGGCATCCTGGACGACGATCGCCGGCTTGAGGTCGTTGCCGCGTGGCGTCGAACGCCAGTCGATGACCTCGCGCTTGGTGATGCCGGTCGATTCGTCGGCGGTTTCCTGAACGGAAATGCCATCGACCAGATCCTCGAATGCCACCCTGCCCTCGATTTCGGTGAGGATCGGGCGGGTATAAGGATCCCACTCGGCAATGCGCTGGCCGCGCTTCACCTTGTCGCCATCGTCGACGAAGATACGCGAACCGTAGGTGACGCGGTGCGTGGCGCGTTCCTTGCCGGCTTCGTCGAGGATCAGCACCGCCATGTTGCGGCCCATGACCATCAGCTGGCCGTCGGAGTTGCGCACCACGTTGCGGTTGCGGATCTCGACCTTGCCCTCGTACGAGGCTTCAAGGAACGAGGAATCCACCACCTGCGCCGTGCCGCCCATGTGGAAGGTACGCATGGTGAGCTGGGTGCCCGGCTCGCCGATCGACTGCGCCGCGATAACGCCGACAGCCTCGCCCTGGTTGACGGGCGTGCCGCGGGCCAGATCGCGGCCGTAGCAGACCGCGCAGACGCCGACCCTGACCTCGCAGGTCAGCGCCGAACGGATGCGAACCGACTGCACGCCGGCCTTTTCGATCAGTTCCACGTCACGCTCGTCCATCAGCGTTCCGGCCTTGACCAGAACCTCGCCGGTGACCGGGTGGGTGATGTCGTCGAGCGAGGTGCGGCCGAGAACGCGCTGGCCAACCGAAGCGACGACCTGACCGGCATCGACGATCGGCTGCATGGTGAGGCCCTTGTCGGTGCCGCAGTCGAGCGAGTTGACGATGCAGTCCTGCGCCACGTCGACGAGACGACGCGTCAGGTAACCCGAGTTCGCCGTCTTCAAGGCGGTGTCGGCCAGACCCTTGCGGGCGCCGTGGGTCGAGTTGAAGTACTCGAGAACGGTGAGGCCTTCCTTGAAGTTCGAGATGATCGGCGTCTCGATGATTTCACCGCTAGGCTTGGCCATCAGGCCGCGCATGCCGGCGAGCTGGCGCATCTGGGTGGGCGAGCCGCGCGCACCGGAGTGCGACATCATGTAGATCGAGTTCATCGGCTTCTGACGGCCATTGTCCTCAAACTCGACCGCCTTGATGCGGGCCATCATTTCGTCGGCGACCTTTTCCGAGCACTTGGCCCAGGCGTCGACGACCTTGTTGTACTTCTCGCCCTGGGTGATCAGACCGTCATTGTACTGCTGCTCGTACTCCTTGGCCAAAGCCTCGGTGTCGGAGACCAGCTTGATCTTGGCGTCCGGGATCAGCATGTCGTCCTTGCCGAACGAAATGCCGGCACGGCAGGCGTGGCTGAAGCCGAGAGCCATGATGCGATCGCAGAAAATGACCGTCTCCTTCTGACCGCAATGGCGGTAGACGGTGTCGATCATCTTGGAGATGTTCTTCTTGGTCATCTCCTGGTTGGCGGTCTCGTAGGGCACGTTGTGGTTCTTCGGCAGCAGCTCGCCGATGATCATGCGGCCAGGCGTGGTGTCGTAGATCTTCGACACGACCTTGCCGTCGGCGTCGACCGTGCGGAAGCGCCCCTTGATCTTGGCATGCAGCGTCACCGCCTTGGTCTCGAGCGCGTGCTGGAGTTCGCCCATGTCGGCAAACACCATGCCCTCGCCCGGCTCGTTCTGATTGACGATCGAAAGGTAGTAGAGACCGAGAACCATGTCCTGCGACGGCACGATGATCGGCGCGCCGGAAGCCGGGTGCAGGATGTTGTTGGTCGACATCATCAGCACGCGGGCTTCAAGCTGCGCTTCCAGCGACAGCGGCACGTGGACCGCCATCTGGTCGCCGTCGAAATCGGCGTTGAAGGCCGTGCAGACCAGCGGGTGAAGCTGGATCGCCTTGCCTTCGATCAGGATCGGCTCGAACGCCTGGATACCAAGGCGGTGCAGCGTCGGTGCGCGGTTCAGCAGCACCGGATGCTCGCGGATGACCTCGTCGAGGATATCCCAGACCTCCGGACGCTCCTTCTCGACCAGCTTCTTCGCCTGCTTGACGGTCGAGGAGTAACCCTTGGCGTCGAGACGGGCGTAGATGAAGGGCTTGAACAGTTCGAGCGCCATCTTCTTCGGCAGGCCGCACTGGTGCAGCTTGAGCTCCGGACCGGTGACGATAACCGAGCGGCCGGAATAGTCGACGCGCTTGCCGAGCAGGTTCTGGCGGAACCGGCCCTGCTTGCCCTTCAGCATGTCGGACAGCGACTTCAGCGGACGCTTGTTGGCGCCGGTGATGACGCGGCCGCGGCGGCCGTTGTCGAACAGTGCATCGACGGCTTCCTGCAGCATGCGCTTTTCATTGCGCACGATGATGCCGGGCGCGCGCAGCTCGATCAGCCGCTTCAAGCGGTTGTTGCGGTTGATGACGCGGCGATAGAGGTCGTTCAGATCCGACGTGGCGAAACGGCCGCCGTCCAGCGGGACAAGCGGACGCAGGTCCGGCGGGATCACCGGAACCACCTTCATGATCATCCATTCCGGACGGTTGCCGGATTCCATGAAGTTCTCGACGACCTTGAGCCGCTTCAGGTATTTCTTCGGCTTGAGCTCGGAGGTGGTCGAAGCCAGCTCAGAACGCAGATCGCCGGCGATCTTCTCGAGGTCCATGCCGGCCAGAAGGTCGTGGATCGCCTCGGCGCCGATCATGGCGGTGAACGAATCCTCGCCATACTCGTCGACGGCCATCATGTACTCTTCCTCGCTGAGCAGCTGGTGCTCCTTCAGCGCGGTGAGGCCGGGTTCGGTAACGATGTAGTTCTCGAAGTAGAGGACCCGCTCGATGTCCTTCAGCGTCATGTCGAGCAGCGTGCCGATGCGCGACGGCAGCGACTTCAGGAACCAGATGTGGGCGACCGGTGCCGCCAGCTCGATATGGCCCATGCGCTCGCGGCGGACGCGCGACAGCGTGACTTCGACGCCGCACTTCTCGCAGATGACGCCCTTGTATTTCATGCGCTTGTACTTGCCGCACAGGCACTCATAGTCCTTGATCGGGCCAAAAATGCGCGCGCAGAACAGGCCGTCACGCTCCGGCTTGAAGGTGCGGTAGTTGATGGTCTCCGGCTTCTTGATCTCGCCGAACGACCAGGACAGAATCTTCTCAGGGCTGGCAAGCGAGATCCGGATGGAATCGAACACCTGCGCGGGCGCCTGGGGATTGAAGAGATTCATGACCTCTTGGTTCATGCCGTTCTCCTTTTCGGGGTCCTCGAAAACCCCTTGCATCTAGCGCGGGCCAAACGCCCGCCGACTTGATCGGCCATCGGCCGAGAATTTGGTGCGTCCGGTCGCGGGAAGACCGCGGCCGGACGTCTTGCTTACTCGGCCGCGTCGGGCAGCCGGATCGGGTTGTCGTCGAGCTTGGTGTTCTCCAACTCGACATTGAGGCCGAGAGACCGCATTTCCTTGACGAGAACGTTGAAGCTCTCGGGAATGCCGGCCTCGAATGTGTCGTCGCCTCTGACGATCGCCTCGTAGACCTTGGTGCGGCCGGCGACGTCATCCGACTTCACCGTTAGCATCTCCTGCAGCGTGTAGGCGGCGCCGTACGCTTCGAGCGCCCAGACCTCCATCTCGCCGAAGCGCTGGCCACCGAACTGCGCCTTGCCGCCCAGCGGCTGCTGGGTAACGAGCGAGTACGGACCGATCGAACGCGCGTGGATCTTGTCGTCCACAAGGTGGTGAAGCTTGAGCATATATATGTAGCCCATCGTCACTTTGCGATCGAACGGCTCGCCGGTGCGCCCGTCATAGAGCTGCGACTGACCGCTGGTGTGCAGGCCCGCCTGCTCCAGCATGATGTTGATGTCGGCCTCGTGCGCGCCGTCGAACACCGGTGTCGCGATGGACACGCCGCGGCGCATCTGCTCGCTGAGGCGAACGATGCTCTCGTCGTCATATTCGCGGACCGGCTCGTTGCGGTCGTTGGCCGGCATGAAGCTCTCGAGCGTCTTGCGCAGCGGCTTGATGTCGCCCGCTGTCTTGTACGCATCGATCAGATCGCCGATCTTCCTGCCCATTCCGGCGCAGGCCCAGCCCAGGTGCGTTTCCAGAATCTGGCCGACATTCATGCGCGACGGCACACCCAGCGGGTTGAGCACGATGTCGGCATGCGTGCCGTCCTCGAGGAAAGGCATGTCCTCGACCGGAACGATCCGCGACACGACACCCTTGTTGCCGTGTCGGCCGGCCATCTTGTCGCCGGGCTGCATCTTGCGCTTCACGGCCACGAAGACCTTGACCATCTTCATGACGCCCGGAGGCATCTCGTCGCCGCGCTGCACCTTCTCGACCTTGTCCATGAAGCGCTGCTCGAGCGCCTTCTTGGAATCGTCGTACTGGCCACGCAGGGCTTCCAGTTCGCTCTGGAGCTTTTCGTTCTCCACGGCAAACTGCCACCACTGCGAACGCGGATACTCGTCGAGCGTGTCCTTCGACAGCTTCGAGCCCTTCTTGAAGCCCTTCGGCCCGGCAATCGCTTCCTTGCCGACGAGAACGTCGGAAAGACGCGAATAGACGTTGCGGTCGAGGATCGCCTGCTCGTCGTCGCGGTCCTTGGCGAGGCGTTCGATCTCCTCGCGCTCGATGGCCATGGCGCGCTCGTCCTTCTCGACGCCGTGGCGGTTGAAGACACGCACTTCGACGACGGTGCCGAAGGTTCCCGGAGGCATGCGCATCGAGGTGTCGCGCACGTCCGAGGCCTTTTCACCGAAGATGGCGCGCAGCAGCTTTTCTTCCGGCGTCATCGGGCTTTCGCCCTTCGGCGTGATCTTGCCGACCAGGATGTCGCCCGGCTGCACTTCCGCACCGATGTAGACGATGCCGGCCTCATCGAGGTTCTTCAGCGCTTCTTCCGAGACGTTGGGAATGTCGCGCGTGATCTCCTCCGGCCCCAGCTTGGTGTCGCGGGCCATGACTTCGAACTCCTCGATGTGGATCGAGGTGAAGACGTCGTCGGCGACGATGCGCTCGGACAGGAGGATGGAATCCTCGTAGTTGTAGCCGTTCCACGGCATGAACGCGACCAGCACGTTACGGCCGAGGGCCAGATCGCCGAGCTCGGTCGACGGGCCGTCGGCGATGATGTCGCCCTTGTTGACCCGGTCGCCCATGCGCACCAGCGGACGCTGGTTGATGCAGGTGTTCTGGTTCGAACGCTGGAACTTCATCAGCCGGTAGATGTCGACGCCGGACTTGCCGGGATCGAGATCTTCCGTGGCGCGGATGACGATGCGCGTCGCGTCCACCTGGTCGACGATGCCGCCGCGGCGGGCGCCGATGGCGGCGCCCGAGTCACGGGCGACGATCGGCTCCATGCCGGTGCCGACGAACGGCGCTTCGGCGCGCACCAGCGGCACGGCCTGACGCTGCATGTTCGAGCCCATCAGCGCACGGTTGGCGTCGTCGTTCTCGAGGAACGGGATCAGGGCCGCGGCCACCGACACCATCTGCTTCGGCGACACGTCCATCAGATCGACGTTTTCGCGCGGCGCCATCATCACTTCGCCGGCGTTGCGGCAAATGACGAATTCGTCGACGAAATGACCATTCTTGTCGAGCTCGGCATTGGCCTGCGCGACGTGGTGCTTGGCCTCTTCCATAGCCGACAGGTAAACGACCTCATTGGTCAGCTTGCCGTTGACGATCTTGCGGTACGGGCTCTCGATGAAGCCGTATTTGTTGACGCGCGCGAAGGTCGCAAGCGAGTTGATCAGGCCGATGTTCGGGCCTTCCGGCGTCTCGATCGGGCAGATGCGGCCGTAATGCGTCGGGTGCACGTCGCGCACTTCGAAACCGGCACGCTCGCGGGTCAGACCGCCCGGTCCAAGCGCCGAAAGACGGCGCTTGTGGGTGATCTCCGAAAGCGGGTTGGTCTGATCCATAAACTGCGACAGCTGCGAGGAACCGAAGAACTCGCGCACGGCGGCAGCCGCCGGCTTGGCGTTGATCAGGTCCTGCGGCATCACCGTATCGATCTCGATCGAGGACATGCGTTCCTTGATCGCGCGCTCCATGCGCAGCAGGCCGACGCGGTACTGGTTCTCCATCAGCTCGCCGACCGAGCGCACGCGGCGGTTGCCGAGATTGTCGATGTCGTCGATCTCGCCCTTGCCGTCGCGCAGTTCGACGAGCGTCTTGACCACGGCCAGGATGTCGTCCTTGCGCAGCACGCGCACGGTATCCTCGGCCTTGAGCTCGAGGCGCATGTTCATCTTGACGCGGCCAACGGCCGACAGATCATAGCGCTCGCTGTCGAAGAACAGCGAGTTGAACATGGCCTCAGCGGTTTCCAGCGTCGGCGGCTCGCCGGGGCGCATGACGCGGTAGATGTCGAACAGCGCGTCCTGGCGGCTCTCGTTCTTGTCGACGTTGAGCGTGTTGCGGATGTAGGCGCCGACGTTGACGTGGTCGATGTCGAGGACCTTGATCTCATCGTCACCGGTGCCAAGCAGCACTTTCAGCGTCTTTTCGTCGATCTCGTCACCGGCTTCGAGGAAGATCTCGCCGGTCCCGTAGTTGACAATATCCTCGGCAAGGTAGTTGCCGAGCAGATCCTCGTCGGTCGCCTTGATCGCCTTGAGACCCTTTTCGCCAAGCGCCCTGGCCTGGCGGGCGGTGATCTTCTTGCCGGCCTCGACGACGACTTCGCCGGTGTCGGCGTCGACCAGGTCACCAACGGCCTTGAGGCCGCGGAAACGCTCGACGTTGAACGGGATGCGCCAATGGTCGCCGGCGCGCTTGTAGGTGATCTTGTTGTAGAAGGTCGACAGGATCTCTTCGCCGTCCATGCCGAGCGCCATCAGCAGCGACGTCACCGGGATCTTGCGGCGGCGATCGATGCGGGCATGCACGACGTCCTTGCTATCGAACTCGATGTCGAGCCACGAACCGCGATAGGGAATGACGCGCGCGGCAAACAGGAGCTTGCCGGACGAGTGCGACTTGCCCTTGTCATGGTCGAAGAAGACGCCTGGCGAACGGTGCATCTGCGAGACGATGACGCGCTCGGTGCCGTTGACGATGAAGGTGCCGTTCAAGGTCATGAGCGGCATGTCGCCCATGTAGACGTCCTGCTCCTTGATGTCCTTGATCGACTTGGCGCCGGTATCCTCGTCGATATCGAACACGATGAGGCGCAGCGTCACCTTGAGCGGCGCCGCATAGGTCAGGTCGCGCTGACGGCATTCGTCAACGTCGAATTTCGGTCCCTCGAACTCATACTTCACAAATTCCAGCATCGAGGAGCCGGAAAAATCGGAAATCGGGAAGACCGACTTGAAAACTGCCTGCAGTCCCTCGTCAGGACGCCCACCCTTGGGCTCCTCCACCATCAGGAACTGGTCATAGGATGCCTTCTGAACCTCGATCAGGTTCGGCATCTCCGCAACTTCCGGGATCTTTCCGAAAAACTTGCGTACGCGTCTGCGGCCATTGAAAGTCTGGGTCTGGGCCATCGTCGCTCCTTAGCTCAATTCTCGGGACGAGCCTCGCCGCGGCTCGCCTTGCATCTCGGGCCACCTTGGCGGCCCTGTCTTGTTGCCCACCGCCTGTCGGCGGCTTCTTGTCTTTTCACCCGCCGCCAATTGGCGGCGGGCCAGAAACGGGAGAAAACCCGTTTCCTGAAGGCCGGTTTGCGGCCCTCAGGAAAGAGGTTTTCGCACTCTTCGCGTTACGCAGCCTCCCTTCGACGCGAAAGGAGTGGCGGACGGCGCGACGCCGCCCGCCGGTACTCAACGCTTACTTCAGTTCGACCTTGGCGCCGGCTGCTTCCAGCTGGGCCTTGAACTTGTCCGCGTCGGCCTTGGAAACGGCTTCCTTGACCGGCTTCGGAGCCGCCTCGACCAGGTCCTTGGCTTCCTTGAGGCCAAGACCGGTGATGGCGCGAACTTCCTTGATGACGTTGATCTTCTGAGCGCCTGCCTCGGTGAGGACGACGTCGAATTCCGTCTTTTCCTCGACCGGAGCAGCAGCGGCCGCAGCACCGCCGGCAGCGGCAACCGCCACCGGAGCAGCGGCGGAAACGCCCCACTTTTCTTCAAGAAGCTTCGACAGCTCGGCCGCTTCGAGGACGGTCAGCTTCGAAAGGTCGTCTACGATCTTTGCCAGATCAGCCATTGCAATGTTCCTTCATAAGGTTCGAACGTGTGTTTGTGATAGCGAGGAACGGCCTCATGCCGCCTCGTCCTTCCGGGCGTAAGCGCCGATGACGCGCGCGACCGAAGCCGCAGGCGCATTGACGATCTGGGCGATCCGGGTTGCCGGCGTGGCGATCATGCCAACCAGCCTGGCGCGCAGCTCATCGAGCGACGGAAGTGTGGCGAGTGCCTTTACACCGTCGGCATTGAGCGAGGTGGTGCCCATTGCGCCGCCGAGAATGACGAGCTTGTCATTTCCCTTGGCGAAATCGGACGCGACCTTCGGCGCCGCAATCGGATCCTCCGAATAGGCGATCAGCGTCTGTCCCTTGAACAGCTCGATGATCGATGCGGAGTCCGTGCCCTGAAGAGCGATTTTGGCGAGACGGTTCTTCGCGACTTTGACGGTGCCACCGGCGGCGCGCATTTTCGACCGAAGGTCGTTCATTTGCGCGACGGTGATACCGGCGTAGTGGGCCACGACGACTGAACCAGCGCTTGAAAACGCATCATTCAGGCCCGTGACGAGTTCGCGTTTTTCCGCTCTGTCCACTGCCTATCTCCAGTTGACCCCTGCCCTCTACGAAGGACAGGCGTCGGGTTGCCTTTTGCCGGCCGGGCCATCCAGTAACGGATCTCCCGAACGACGCTCGAGGATCCTGCCCCCTTTCGCCACACCTGCCGGCAAGCCGGACGGTGCGCAGACAAAAGGCAAACACGGTTCGAACCTTTCATTGGAGCTTGTGGCTCCTTTGTCCGGTCTTCACCCGTCTCATGCAGGCCCACATGAATTAAGGCCCACATCACCTAAGGCTTGGGGGCCGCCTGCAATCTCGGACAGGATGTCCGGAAGCCTTTCGACTTCCGGTACCGGGCCGCCGACAGGTCGGAGGCCCGGAATTCTTTCACGGATCAGCGTTTTAGCGGCCGATCCAATTGTTTCGTATCAGGACGCAGCGAGCGTCGAGACGTCGAGCTTGAGGCCCGGGCCCATCGTCGAGGTGACCGACACCTTCTTGACGTAGTTGCCCTTGGCACCAGCCGGCTTTGCCCTGGTCACCGCGTCAGCGAAGGCGCGGACGTTTTCTTCCAGCGCCTTGACGTCGAACGAGACCTTGCCGACGCCGGCGTGAACGATGCCGGCCTTCTCGACGCGGAACTCGACGGCGCCGCCCTTCGATGCCTTGACGGCGGCGGTAACGTCGGTGGTGACGGTGCCGACCTTCGGGTTCGGCATCATGCCGCGCGGACCGAGCACCTTGCCGAGACGGCCGACCAGCGGCATCATGTCCGGCGTGGCGATGCAGCGGTCGAAGTCGATCGTGCCCTTCTGGACGATGTCGACCAGATCCTCGGCTCCGACGATGTCGGCGCCGGCGGCCTTGGCCTCCTCGGCCTTGTCGCCACGCGCGAAGACGGCGACGCGAACGCTGCGGCCGGTGCCGTTCGGCAGGTTGACCACGCCGCGGACCATCTGGTCGGCATGGCGCGGGTCGACGCCGAGGTTCATCGCGACTTCGATCGTCTCGTCGAACTTCACCGAGGAGCGATCCTTGAGCAGCTTCAGCGCCTCACCCAAAGCGTAAGCCTTGTTGGGATCGATGCCTTCGCGGGTCTTCGATACACGCTTTGCAATCTTTGCCATGATCTCAGCCCACCACTTCCAGACCCATCGAGCGGGCGGAGCCCTCGACCATGCGCATGGCCGCCTCGACGTCGTTTGCGTTCAGATCCTTCATCTTCTGCTCGGCGATGGCGCGCACCTTGTCGCGGCCGATCGTGCCGGCCTTGACCTTGCCCGGCTCCTTCGAGCCCGACTTCAGGTTGGCGGCCTTCTTCAGGAAATAGCTCACCGGTGGCGTCTTCATGACGAAGGTGAACGACTTGTCCTGGTAGTAGGTGATGACGACCGGAACCGGCGAGCCCTTTTCCATTTCCTGGGTCTGCGCGTTGAACGCCTTGCAGAACTCCATGATGTTGATGCCACGCTGACCAAGCGCCGGGCCGATCGGGGGCGACGGCGTGGCCGATCCCGCGGAAACCTGGAGCTTGAGCTGGCCTGCAATTTTCTTAGCCATCTCTCTTCCTGCCTTTTCTCATGCCGGTCTTGCCGGCGGTTGCAGTCTGGTGGTGCGGTCCGCGCGGCCGGCTAAAGCCGCATTCGCCTCCCACCCGTTTTTGGCCGCGCGATCTCCGCGCCGCCTTCCCTGCCGCCGAAACCGGTGCAGGGATTTCGGATCAGCCCTTCTCGACCTGTCCGAATTCCAGATCGACCGGCACGGCGCGCCCGAAGATCGAAACTTCCACCTTGAGCCGCGCCCGCTCCTCGTCCACTTCCTGGACGAAACCGTTGAACGACGCGAATGGTCCATCCGAAACGCGGATCGCTTCGCCGATCTCGAACGTCACCGACGGCTTCGGCCGCTCGACGCCCTCCTGAACCTGGTTCAGGATACGCTGGGCCTCGGCTTCGGTGATCGGCACCGGCTTGGAGTCGCCCAGGAAACCGGTGACCTTCGGCGTGTTCTTGACGAGCGAGAACACGGCGTCGGTCAGATTGGCCTTCAGCAGCACATAGCCCGGAAAGAACTTGCGCTCGGCATCGACCTTGCGGCCGCGGCGGATCTCGACGACCTTCTCGGTCGGCACCACGATCTGCTCGATGTCGGCGGACAGGCCCTTCTGCTTGGCCTTGTTCTCAATGTCCTCGGCGACCTTCTTTTCAAAGTTCGAGTAGGCGTGGACGATGTACCACCGCGCGGTCATTTCAAGACTTCTCCGTAATCGCCGGACTTACTGTCCGAGGCCGAGGATTTTTTCGACCGCAAAGCCCATGGCCACGTCTGCGGTAAAGAAAAAGATCATCGCGATGACCGCGAACACAAGGACCATCACCGTCGAGATCATCGTTTCGCGCCGCGACGGCCAAGTGACCTTGGCGGTCTCCGCGCGAACCTGCTGGAGAAAGGTGAAGGGATTTGTGGTTTTCGAAGCCATATGCCGCTCTGTCTGCAAGACCCGTTGGCCGGGCCTCCTGGATGATCCCGCTGGCCGGGACGTGCCGCTTGAGCGTGCGTTCGCGCCGAATCAGCGCAATCATTTCGCCCATGCAAATCAGACGCGTAAAGCCGGCTTCCCAGCTCCACGCGTCGCGTGTCTGTCTCGTCTACATAAAACCGATTCTTGATCCACGCAAGTGGCAAGTGTCCGCTTTATGGCCAAACGCCGCCTCGGAACCATCCAGTCGTCCCGTCCCGGCTATGCGGCCCTTATGCCGCAACTTATGCCATATGGCAAGTCACAAGCCGATTTTCAAAGGCCGCACTGCAAAAGAATCGTTTTAGGTATCCATTCAAAGAATGGCACGGGCAGCAGGGCTCGAACCTACGACCTGCGGTTTTGGAGACCGCCGCTCTACCAACTGAGCTATGCCCGTATGCGCATGTCGGCGCAGCAGGCGCTTCCTAAAAGCTTCCGCGCGCTCTGTAAAGAGCGACGTGCGCTACCCGGCCTTCATCTTCGAAAGTCCAGGCGTCCTCCCGGCCATTTCCCGTCGATCCGTTGATTGCTGACGATCCAGCCGACCCAGGGACGCACGATTTTCGGGTCGGTCAGATTGATGTATTTTCCAACCAGCCCTTTCGCACCCTCGCGCCGCGCATCGATGAGCCCCTTGCGCACGCCATCATGCCAATCGAACAGCAGGTAAACCCTCTCTCCCGCCGTCTTCACCTCGCCCCGGCCGGACTTCCATTTATGCTTGCTATCGCCCGGGATCGTGGGATCGGCACCGCCGTTCCATCGGCTGGACCAGCTGCCTTCGATGGTGTCGTTGCGGTCGCGGTCGCGGTCGGTGCCCCATGCCTCGGCATTTTCATCGCTTGGAGTTCCCTCCAGTTTCAAGCCGGCGGCGAACGCCGACACCTCCTCGTCGTCGGGAGTGGGGACGTCCATGACGCCAAACGGATTTCGGATTCCGCGGTTGCTGTCAGAATTTGCTTTGCTGTCCGATCCCATCGCAGGCCTCCGGTTTTTCAGCGCGGCCCCCGCCAGCCACGGCGGCCTCAAACCGTTCCAGCCTGGCGGACCGAACCATTCACCGCCACCCATTTCCCGCAAATCGGGTCCTGGCGGCAGGCTTTTCGACCGATTTGCGCCCCGGTCAGTCTCCCGAAGGCGCCTTGTATGGGCCGCCCGGCACCCCCCAATCCCAGGCCGGCATTGGTTCGGTCTCGGGATCGCAGGTCGGGCCCTTGTTGGAGTTCATCTTGGCCAGCCGCGATCCCCATTCGACATAGGCCATGAAAGCCGAGCGGAATTCGGGATCGTCAGGCAGCCCGACCTCGTCGGCGGCGTCGGCGAGAAGGTTGATCCAGCGCCGGCGCTGCTCCTCGGTCAGATGCTTGCCGAGATGGTGCATCACCATCTCGCGATGGCCGCCATGCTTTTCGCTGTAGGTTTTCGGTCCACCGAAAACTTCGCCGATGAAGGCCGCGACGTGAGCGGGATGATCCGGCGACATGTGCTTGAACACCGGCCCGACGATGGGATCCCGAGAGACGCTGTCGTAGAAGGTTTGGGTCAGGCGGTTCAGCGCTTCGGTGCCGCCTGCCCATTCAAACAATGTCGGGACATCCTGGCTCATTCGCGATCCCTCCGATGCTGGTCTTCAACCGCGCTGGACGATAGCGGAAACATCGAGCGCCGCTCAACCTGCCTCGATGGCCAGTGCAAGGTTGCGCTAAAGCTTCGCCGGCGTCTCTGCCTCGGCGCTGGCGGACGGCAGAACGCGGCAGTTGTCGGGCTTCGGCGACGACTTGCAGATGGTGGCGCCCGTCAGCGCGTCCACCGATTGCGGCCCCGTCGTCAGTCCAACCTTCAGCATTAGGTCTGGTTCGAGCTGGCGCTCGACCGAGCGCTGCTCGAGCGCGGCGAACAGACCGGGACCAATCGCCATGTCCTCGAGATAGGTCTTAATTATCTGCTGCTGTCCCATCAGGTACATGCCGAGCCGCGCTTGCGGACCGACAAACCGTCTGACGCCGCCGGCAAGCATGAGCGCGCAGGCCGAATCGCATGCCGCTCCCGAATCGACGGTCAGGCCGGCATAGGCGCCCTCTTTAGCCAAGCAACTCCACTCTCCCGGGTCGCAGCCAACGAAATCGGTGCGGGCGACAGCGATGTCGAGCTTCTTTTCGTGGATAAGTCGCCCCACCGCCAGAGCACTGAACAGGTCGCCTCCTTGTGAGCTGACCACCACCGGCAGCCGTCGGTTGCCAAGCATGGCGAGCAACTGGCGCAGCTTCTGCGGGGTCTGAGGCGCAATCGCGCCTTCGGCCGAGATCCATTCCGGGCAGTTTGGATTGCAAAGCGGGTTGCTGCCGCGGACCAGGACGAAGCGCATGTCTGCGACCTCCTTGGGCCGCGGGGTTTCGAGCCCTGCGGGTGCAGGCTCGGCTTTCGCCACCACTTCGCCGGCCGGCTTCGTGATATTCGCCGGCGCCGGCACCTCCCTGCAACTCGCCGGCAACGGATCGGACGTGCATAGGATTGGCGCGGTCAGCAGGTCGACGGCATCCCGGCTGGTGACGAGATTCATTTGCAGCATGTCGTAGGGAGCCAATTGCTGGATACCGCTGGCCGGTGTGCTTTTCATGGTCTCGAGCACACCCAGGCCGACGCCCATCTCCTTCAGATAGGCCGCCAGCTTCCGCTCCAGCGGCTTGTTCATCTCATAGGTCTTGTAGCTGCCGGCGTTCTTCCGGCTGACGACCTTGGTGCTGAGAATCTTCTTCTTGCCCTTCACCATGCGGTAGGTGGTGCGGTACAGCAATTTCGTCCGGATATAGGTCGTGGTGATCTGATGGACGCCGAGAAAGGCCCATTCGCCTACCACGCGCCGGATGCCGCCGGAAAACATCAACGGACAGGCGGAATTGCAGATGGCGCCATCGGCATAAGCATTGCCAAAATAACGGGCGCTCTTGCCGTCGTTTTCCTTGCAGTTCTTCACATCTGGCAGACAGCCGACGAAGCGGGTTTTGCCGACGGCGATATCGAGCTTGTTCTTGCGGATCAGGCGACCAAGTGTCAGCGCCGCTTCGACATTGCCGCCGGGGGAATCGACGACGATCGGCAGCTTTCGGCCGCCAAGCGCTTTCAGCGCGCGTTTGAACAGGGCCGGTGTGCCGGCTTCTATCGAGCCTTCCGCCGATATCCATTCCGGACAGGTCGGCTCGCAGCTCGGCGCGCTGCTGCGCACGACGACGAACCGCATCGTCGGGCCGAAATCCGGCGCGGATTTTTCCGGCGTGGATTTCTTTGCATCCGCTGCGAAGGCAGCGTGGCCCATGGCAAGCAACGACACCAGGCAGATCAGCCCTAGCGACCACCATGCCTGACTATGCAAACGGCGCCATGGAACCATTTGGGCAGCCCCCCTCGATGCAACCTATACTAGTTATGGCAGAGGCGCTTGCAACAGGATTTGAAGCAATGCGGTTAATCCATTGCCAGAATAATTGCCAGAATATCAGAATCAAAAGGGCGGCCCGAAGACCGCCCCTTTGCATCCGATCTCAACCGGCAGCGCCGGCGATTACTCTGTGATGGTGACGACGATGCCGGCACCGACGGTGCGGCCGCCTTCACGGATGGCGAAGCGCAGCTTCTCTTCCATGGCGATCGGCACGATCAGCTCGACATCGACGGTGATGTTGTCGCCCGGCATCACCA
>NZ_JAMYND010000065.1:0-21936 GCF_040318885.1 Mesorhizobium sp. M0998 | reverse complement strand
TGAAGCCGTAGAACAGCTCCTCCTGCATCACACTTTGCTCGCCCATCATCGACTCAATCTCCTCTTACGACGAAGATTGAATCAGATGGGATATTCGGCTTGAGCCCATCTTCGACGGTGATGGACGGAGGTGCTGCGCTCCGAGCTGATGATAGAACGTGGTCTGCAGCTACAGCCACAAGCATCAGGAAAGGAAACGCAGCATGAAGCATTATGCCGGATTGGATATCTCGGTAAAAGAGACCGCCGTTTGCATTGTCGATGAAACTGGCAAGATCTGCCGCGAGGTCAAGGTGGTCAGCCACCCCGACGACCTCACCGCGGTTCTGAAAGGTCCCGCCTTGCGCATCGAGCGGATCGGGCTCGAGGCCGGACCGTTGTCGCAATGGCTGTTCGAAGGCCTGGCCAAGGCCGGTTTGCCGGCAATCTGCATCGAGACCCGACACACCAAGGCATTCCTCAAGGCGCGGCCGAACAAGACGGATCGCAATGATGCGCGCGGCATCGCACAGATGATGCGCGTCAACCTGTTCCGCCCGGTGCATGTCAAGACGCTGACGAGCCAGAAGCGCCGCGCGCTGCTGACGGCGCGCAAGCTGCTGCAGGAAAAGGCCCTCGCCATCGAGAACGACCTGCGCGGCCTGTTGCGCAATTTTGGGCTCAAGGTTGGCGTCGTCGGGACCGTCAAGTTTGAGGATCGGATTCGCGAGCTCGTCGAAGGACGCTGTGAACTGGCCGAAATTGTCACGCCGCTGCTGGAGGCGCGCTGCAAGCTGCGAGAACAGTTTACAGTTCTACATCGCAGACTTCTGAGAATCGTGCGGGACGATGAGGTCTGTCGGCGCTTGATGACGATCTCCGGCGTTGGTCCTGTGGTGGCGCTGGCTTATACCGCGACGATCGACATTCCACAGCGATTCAGAAACTCCAAAACGGTGGGGTTCATCCTGGGACTGACGCCGGTGCTCAACCAATCAGGTGAAAGTCACCGCGTCGGTCGCGTCTCGCTGTGCGGCGACGGGATGATGCGCACCTTGCTCTACGAAGCCGCCCAAGTGATGCTAACGCGCGTCAAGAAGTGGTCATGGCTGAAGGCGTGGGCGATGAATGTCGCCAAGCGGTGCGGTCTGCGAAAAGCGATCGTGGCACTCGCCCGCCGGCTGGCGGTCATCATGCACCGCATGTGGGTGGACGGCACCGAATTCCGCTGGACGCGGGAGGCCTCGCCAGCCGCTATCTGACCGGGAAGGCCGTAAGGAGAGAGACAAGTTCCGCCACCGGCGGAAGCACGTCCTTCGCGGGACGATGGATGAGGCGAGTTCGTTGAAGCACTCGGACCGGTCGCTCACTACAGCCGATCAGGCCGCGAATCAGATTGTGCCGCTTCATTCTCCTGATCCCATGCTGGGAGGGCTAAAGCCGATCCCGTAGAGAAGCGAGGCCCCGCGAAAGACGTCAAACGCCGGAGAAGCCGCAAGCTCGAAAGCGCTTGACCTCACCGTGCCGAATAGAGAAGTGCTTCAGGACTGCTGCAACCCGGACTTTTTCAACACTATCGGTGGCAAGCCGCCGTTCAACGCCCTATGCGAGCACGAAATTCGGCAGTCGAATTGGTGCGTGGAAACGGTTCGGAAGGCAACTGTACACCGAGAAAGGCACAAAGCGGCTCCCACCCTTCGGAGGCCTGATAAGTAAGAAGGCGTTCAGGTGGCAGCGTTGATTTCACGGAAGCGTTATGTGCTTCATAGACAGCGATTGCGTGATCACGGTTATCAAATCGACCGCCAAAGACAGTGTTTCCAACCACCGCCACACCAAAGGACTGTGGATCATTGGTAGCAGCATCCATCGTGAGCCCTATTGTTTGCGCCATGCTGTCATACCAGGCTTCCGGGTCACGAACTGTCAGGATAACCTTTGCATGAGGGTAGTGGTCACTCACTTCGCGCCAAAAATGCGCCGTTGGCCAATCGACCGCGGAAAGATAGCCGGCATATGCCGCATCCCAGGTCGGGAGTTGTCCCTGGCCGGCGGCGCGCCACAGCGCCTTCTGCTCGGGATTGGCGTGGACATCTGCCATGTGATGACACGGCCCGAACCCAAGATGCTCCAACGCGAGCTTCAGCGAATATGTGCCAGTGCGACCCATGCCTGCGCCAATGACATATAAAGCCATGAGCACCCCCCCGACGAATTTCAATTGGTCAAAATACCGCTGTTTCCTTTACTTCGCTATATGTTTTGAAGGTCAGCTCCCGGTCGAACTCGGTCATTCAGGGTGATTGGGTTTGATCTTATCCTGCCGCGCGGGCCGGCTCTGCCTGCTGGAAGGCGGCGAGCGCGGCCTTCAGCCCGTCGGGCCCGGTCGCGACAATCTGCGGCGACGGCGAAAAGCCGGCGCCGAGCATCTTGCGGCCAAGCATATGGTCGCCCGGCCGGTTGACCGACTCGATGCCGAGCAGCCGGCTTCCGGCATAGTGGTAGATGGAGAATTTGTTCTCGGCCACGTCGCCCAGCACGACATGGCTGTCGCCGCCCGCAATCAGGCCGACCATCTGCAGCTTCATGTCACCGATATCGGACCAGAACCACGGCACTGCCGAGTAATTATCGGTGTGGCCGGCGATGGTGCGTGCGGCGAGCCGCGCCTGGTCAGTGGCGTTCTGCACCGATTCCAGCCGCACGTTGCCGCCGGTGAACCAGTGCCGGTAAGACGCCGCGTCGCCGATGGCGAGGATTTCCGGCACCGACGTACGCATCTGCTGGTCGACGCGGATGCCGTTGGCGATGACAATGCCGGCGGCTTCGGCCAGTTCGACATTCGGCACGACGCCGATACCGATGACGACCATCTGCGCCGGCAATCTTTCGCCGGATGAGGTGATTGCAGCCGAAACACGGCCGTTCTCGTCCTCCAGCCGTTCGATGGTGGTGCCGGTAAGGATGCGCACACCGGTGGCCTCCAGCCGCTGGCGCACATGGCCGGCGATGACCGGTGCCACGGCGCGGCCGAGCAACCGGTCGACCGCCTCGACCACCGTGACCTTGCGGCCTGCCGCGGTGAGCGTCGCGGCAATCTCCAGGCCGATGAAGCCGCCGCCGAGGATGACGACCTCCTCGCTTTGCGCGCTCAATTCGCGGATCAGGCGGGCATCGCCGAGCGAGCGCAGCGACACAACGCCGGAAAGCTCCGAACCCGGCAGCGGCAGCAGGCGCGGCCGCGCGCCGGTGGCGAGGATCAGCCGGTCAAACGGCAACACACCGCCGCCCGATATCTCCAGCCTGCGGCCGCCTACGTCGATCCGCTCGACCCGGATGCCTGGCCGGAAGTCGATGGCGCTGCCGGTATAAAAAGCCTCGCCGCGCAACGGCTGCGGCTTTGCTTGCTGATCCTTGATGAAGGTCTTCGACAGCGGCGGCTTGTGGTAGGGCAATTCGTTTTCGTCGCCGACCAGGATCACCGGGCCGTCATAGCCTTCTTCGCGCAGGCTGGCGGCCGCTTGCACGCCCGCATGACCCGCACCGACAATGACGACCCCGTTCTTCATAACAGCCCGATTCCTCATCCAAATCTAGGACGTCTCGCCAGGTGGCGATTGTCCGGCGCCGCCGCAAGAGCGCCGATCCGGGTCGCACCCGGAACGGCCGCCTGTCAACTGCGTCATGCGCCGGCATTCCTCATACGTCGGTGTTAAAGTTGACAGTTCTAGTTTAGAATAATTCTAAACTATTGTTTCAATTGAATTTTTTCTACGCCACCAGTTGACATCCGGCGTCTTCGCCGTTTTATGGAAGCTCGCGCGTCAGCGCATCCCTTTGATGTCTGGGCCTTGAACCCTTTCGATTGGAGGCATTTCGGTGTCTTTCTTCCGCGAACCGCGCGATGGCGCGACCCTTCTTTGCCCGCTGGCAGCTGCCCGCCGAGGCGCCGGCATTTCATTGATTCCCGAGGAGAGACAATCATGAGAACGATGATCACGGCACGGTATGGCGGCAGGCTTGCGGCGATCGGCGCCACCGCAATGCTGACGGCGGCCGTGTTCGTGCTGCCGGCCAAGGCGCAAACCGATGCCAAGGCGGTCATCAAGACCTATTCCGACATTGCGCTCGCCAAATACGAGGATTCGCTGATCGCGGCCGAGGCGCTCGACAAGGCTGTCGATGCGCTGCTCGCCAAGCCATCTGCCGAAACGCTGAACGCCGCCCGCGAGGCCTGGAAGGCATCGCGCGTTCCCTATCAGCAGACCGAGGTCTATCGCTTCGGCAATGCCATCGTCGACGACTGGGAAGGCAAGGTGAACTCCTGGCCGCTCGACGAAGGCTTGATCGACTATGTCGCCAAGAGCTACGGCACTGAGTCGGACGCCAACGCGCTCTACACCGCCAATGTGATCGCCAACAAGTCGATCGAGATCAACGGCAAGAAGGTCGACGCCACCGACCTGACGCCGGAGTTCCTCTCCGGCACCCTGCAGGAGGCCGGCGGTATCGAGGCCAATGTGGCGACCGGCTATCACGCGATCGAATTCCTGCTTTGGGGTCAGGACTTACACGGCACCGGTCCGGGCGCCGGCGAACGGCCCTACACCGATTACGACCTCGCCAATTGCACCGGCGGCAATTGCGACCGTCGCGGACAGTATCTGAAATCGGCGAGCGACCTTCTGGTTTCCGATCTAAAGGATATGGTCGACGACTGGAAGGAAGGCGGCGGCGCCCGCAAGACCCTTGTCGATGGCGAGCCGAACGCCGCCATTTCGACCATCTTCACCGGCATGGGCTCGCTGTCCTATGGCGAGCTCGCCGGAGAGCGGATGAAGCTCGGCCTCTTGTTGCACGACCCGGAAGAGGAGCACGATTGCTTCTCCGACAATACCTACAACTCCCATCTTTACGATGCGATCGGCATCCGTGCCGCCTATCACGGCAGCTACAAGCGGCTCGACGGCACTGTCGTCGAGGGGCCGTCGGTGGCCGACATGGTCAAGGCGGCCGACCCGGCGGTTGCCAAGGAATTGTCGGACAAACTGGACGTCACCGTCGCCAAGATGGAGGCCGTCAAGGCGCGGGCGCTTGCCGGCGAGGCCTATGACCAGCAGATCGGAGAAGGCAACACGGAAGGCAATGCCACTGTGCAGGCGGCGATCGACGCGCTGGTCGATCAGACCAAGTCGATCGAACGCGCCGTCGGTACCCTGAAGCTCAATGCGATAGCCTTCGAGGGCTCGGACAGCCTCGATTCACCGGACAAGGTGTTCCAATAGACTATCGAAACCACCAGCCACGCGACGCAGCGAAGCGCCGTTAGCCAGAGCGAAAAATGCTGATCTGCCATTGCAATATCATCACCGAAAAGGAGATAGAGCAGACGATCGTCGGACTGCTGGATGAGGACCCCTGGCAGCTGATCGTGCCGGCGAAGGTCTATCACGCCATGCACAAGCGCGGTCGCTGTTGCGGCTGCTTCCCAAATGTGGTCGAAACGATCATTCGGGTCACCGAAAATTACCATGCCCGCTCGGCGGCGAGTGGCGTGGACATCGTTTCACACCTGGATCGCGTCAGAGGCCTGCGCGTCCAATACGGGAGCAGAACCCATGAAAGGCGAACAGCAGATCATAGAGCGGCTTAACGAGGCTCTGTTTCTGGAACTTGGGGCGGTCAATCAATACTGGGTGCATTTCCGGCTGCTGGAAGACTGGGGATACGCCAAGCTAGCGAAGAAGGAACGCGCTGAATCGATCGAGGAAATGCACCATGCCGACCGGCTCGTGGCGCGCATCATCTTCCTCGAGGGCCATCCGAACCTGCAGTCCGTGGCGCCGCTGCGCATCGGGCAGAATGTCAAGGAAGTGCTCGAATCCGATCTTGCCGGCGAATATGACGCGCGCACCGCCTACAAGCGTTCGCGCGAGGTTTGTAACGAAGCAGGCGACTACGTGACGATGAAGCTGTTCGAGGAATTGCTGGCTGACGAGGAAGGTCACATCGACTTTCTCGAGACGCAACTCGACCTGCTCGCCTCGATCGGCGAAGAAAAGTACGGTCAACTCAACGCAGCGTCGGCCGACGAGGCGGAATAAGGACATGCCGGAATGCGGCGCCCCCTAGATTTCATGCGCCGCTTGCGGCCGGCCGAGCATTGTGGCCTGCCGTCTCAGAAGAAGCCGCGATACGGTATCCTTCGCGGCGCCTTTCTTGCCGTGGTGGCGACGCTCACAGCCTCGGCGCTGGCCGGGGCGCCGCAACCGGCGGGGCTTGCCACCAGCCGCACGGATCTGACGCCGAAGGATCTGGCGCGCGTCATCGCCATCACCAGGCCGACCAGCGATTTCTCCAAGCCCGAGCAATTCGAGCTGATGCAGGGCGGCGCCGGCACCTCGAAGAAGGACGTCAACAAGGACGCCTTCTCGCAATCCTCCGCCAACATCAGCTTCGAGGAAGAGGGCACCTTCAAGCTCGGCAACGCCATTTTCCGCAAGAACTGGGTGTCCTCGCCATCCTCGACACAAGCCTCGGATGGGCTCGGTCCGTTGTTCAACGAGCGCGCCTGCCAGAACTGTCATCTGAAGGACGGTCGCGGCCATCCGCCCCAAGGCGACAGCGGCACCACCTCGATGTTCCTGCGCCTGGCAAGGGAAGCCAGTACCGAGGAGGAGAAAGCCGCGCTCGCCGATCACAAGGTGCTCAACTTTCCCGACCCGGTCTATGGCACACAACTTCAGGAGCTAGCCGTTCCCGGCCTGCAGGGCGAAGGCAGGATGCATGTCGATTATCAGGAGCAAAAAGTAAAACTGGCGGACGGCAGCGTCGTGTCGCTGCGTAAGCCGAGCTATTCGGTCGAGGGTCTCGCCTACGGGCCGCTCGATCCGCACACCACGCTGTCGCCGCGCATGACACCGCCGATGATCGGCCTTGGCCTGGTCGAGCAGATCGCTCCCGCCGACATCCTTACGCGTGCCGATGCGGCCGACCGCGATGGTGACGGGATTTCCGGCAGGCCAAACATAATACGCGACGCCAGCAGCGGTGAACTGACGCTCGGCCGTTTCGGCTGGAAGGCGCAGGCGGCATCGATCCGCCAGCAATCGGCGGACGCTTTTGCCGGCGATATTGGCATTTCGACGCCCGAAGTGCCGAAGCACTGGGGCGATTGCAGCGCCGCGGAAAAGACCTGCCTTGGCCTACCTAACGGTGTACAGGAGCGCCTCGGTCCGGTCGAAGCGCCGCCGCCGGTCATGGACCTCGTGACCTTCTATTCGCAAAACCTTGCCGTGCCGGCCCGGCGCGATCTCGACAGACCGGACGTGCTCGCCGGCAAAAAACTATTCTACGATATGGGCTGCATCTCCTGCCATACGCCGAAATTCGTCACCCGTCGCGACACCCCGAACAAGGCGCAGGCCTTCCAGCTGATCTGGCCCTATTCCGATTTCCTGCTGCATGAAATGGGACCCGGTCTTGCCGACGGACAGGCGGTGGGCGAGGCCACGGGAAGCGAATGGCGCACGCCGCCACTGTGGGGCATCGGGCTCACCCAGACCGTCAGCGGCAACACCTTCTTCCTGCATGACGGGCGCGCACGAAGCCTGGCCGAGGCGATTCTGTGGCATGGCGGCGAGGGTCAGAAGGCGCGTGACCGCTTTGCCGCTGCCGATGCGGCCGACCGCGCCGCGCTGATCAAGTTTCTGGAGTCGCTCTGATGCGGAAGCGTCTTGCATTCGCTCTGATGCTGGTCCTCGCCGGTGCGCTGCCGGCATCCGCGACGGTGAAGGCTTCGGATGTGATCCAGCGGGCGATCGACGGCTTCGTCCGCCCGGCCTATGCCAGATTGCATGACCATGCGGACAGCTTGGCCAAGACCATGCACGCGCTTTGCCAAGCGCCCTCGCGAGACACTCTCGATGCGGCACGCGCCGAATTCTCAGGCGTCGTGGATGCCTGGTCGGTGGTGGAAATCATCCGTTTCGGGCCGATCGCGGAAAACAACCGGCTTGAGCGCATGCTGTTTTGGCCGGATCGCAAGAGCATCGGCCTGAAGCAGGTGCAGGCAGCACTTGCCGGCAAGGATCCGACAGCCGCCGATCCGGCCCAGCTGGCTACAAAGAGCGTCGCCATGCAAGGGCTCGGCGCACTGGAATTCGTCCTCTACGGCGACGGAGCCGGTCAATTGGTCGGCAGGGACGACGCCTATCGCTGCGCCTACGGTGCGGCCATTGCCGGCAATGTCGAGACGATTGCCGGCGAGGTTGGCGATGCCTGGAACGAGCCCAACGGCTTTGCCGCGCTCTGGGCCAATCCGGGTCCGCAGAACGCGCTCTACCACGACGGCACCGAAGCGGTGACCGAACTGGTCGGCGTCTTCATCAACGAGCTGGAAATGGTCCGCGACGTACGCCTGAAAGGCTTCCTGGGCGCCAAGCCGGAGGCCGACAAACCGAAACAGGCGATCTATTGGCGCTCGCAAAACACCGCCCGCTCGCTGACCGGGAATCTGGCGGGCATGGACACGCTGTTCCAGGCCTCGCAGCTTGGCGACGCGCTGCCGCCCGATGCGCGCTGGATGGCAGAATCGGTCCACATCCAGCTCACCAACGGGATCGAGGCGGCCAAGGCGATCAGGGGACCGATCGACAAGGCACTTGCCGATCCGGCGCTGCGCCAGAAGCTCGACTATTTCTCGCTGGTGACATCCAGCCTGACGACCCTGATCGGCACCAGGCTGACCGCCGAATTCGGCCTGACCGCCGGGTTCTCGTCATTGGATGGTGACTGATCATGAGGACGCCGCTGATCGATCGGCGCGATTTCCTGAGGGCCGCAGGCGCTGGTTTCGTAGCGGCGATGGCGCCGTCGGCCTGGGCAAAGACAATCGACGCCGACGCGGTCTTCGCCACCGCTTTCGTCAAGCGCGACGGCAGCTATGGCGCGGCCGTCCTGTCCGAGGCCGGCAAGTTGTTGCACACGATCGATCTGCCCGATCGGGGCCACGACGTTACCTTCGACCCGGTGTCCAATCGTTCGGTGGTGTTTGCCAGGCAGCCGGGCACCTTTGCTGTCGTCTTCGACCATACCGGCCGCTATAAACCGCACACCATTGCCAGCGTTGCCGGCCGGCATTTCTTCGGCCATGGTGTGTTCTCGGCCGATGGCACGCTGCTCTACGCAACCGAGAACGATTTCGACAATGCCGCCGGCGTCGTCGGCGTCTATGACGCGCATGCGAAATTCAAGCGCATCGGCGAGTTCCCGACCTACGGCGTGGGCCCGCACGAACTTCTGCTTCTCTCCGACGGCAGGACAATCGCTGTCGCCAATGGCGGCATCGAAACGCATCCGGATTATGGCCGCGCCGAGCTCAATATCGCAACGATGAAGCCTTCCTATGTTCTGGTCGACCGCCTTACCGGCGATCTCACCGAAAAGCACGAATTACCGCCGGCGCTACACCAACTGTCGATCCGCCATATGGATGCCGACCGCTCCGGCACCGTCTGGTTCGGCTGTCAATACAGGGGGCCCGGTACCGATCGTCCCCCACTGCTCGGCCGCGCGGCGCGCGGCATGGACCTGAAATTACTCGACATGTCGCAGGACGTGCTCTCGGCTTTCAGGAACTATATCGGCTCGGTCGCCGCCAACCCTGCCGCCGGCACCATCGCGGTGTCTTCGCCTGAGGGCAATTCGCTTGCCGTGATCGACGCGGCCAGCGGCCGCATCGTCGCCACCAAGGCGCTGGTCGAGGTTTGCGGCGTTGCAGCCGATGGGGAAAGCTTCATGGCGACGACCGGCGCCGGCGATATCGTCGAGTCCGGTGGCTCGATACATTCCGAGCCGGACTATGTCTGGGACAATCACGTGCTGCGTATCGAGCAGGTCGGCTAGTCCCGATACCTATTGTGGCGATTGCGTGCGTTGGAACTTACATTCTTGGACCCGCGCCGAAGCCAAGTCGCCTGACGATTTATCCATTATTGCCTTGCGGGGATCAGCCCTGGCGGGCAGAGGGAAGCTGTTTTCGAAACTGTCTCAACCGGCCGCTTCATGAAATTGCTTGCCATCGACTGTGCCACCAATCTCTGCGCCGCCTGCGTCTACGACGCGGCGGCCGGGAAAGAACTCGGCCGTTCGGTGCTCGATCTCGGTAAGGGTCATGCCGAGCATCTGATGGGTGTCATCGAAAAGGCGTTGGGGACCAGCAGAACCGACTATTCCGGCCTCGGCGCCATTGCCGTTTCGACGGGTCCAGGCTCCTTCACCGGTCTGCGCGTCGGCGTCTCGGCGGCGCGCGGCCTTGCGCTGGCGCTGAAAATCCCGGCGATCGGCGTGACGACTCTGGAGGCCCTGGCGGCGCAAGCGAGAGCGGCATTTCCCGGTCGCGCCGTGCTCGCCGCGCTCGATGCAGGTCGCGAGGAGATCCATGCGGCACTTTACGATGAGAGGTCGGTTCTGATCTTTGGTCCGGCCGTGACCACGCTCTCGCAAGCAGCCGCCATCGCGGTCGACAGATCTGCGGTTCTCGCCGGCACGGCGGCAACCCAAATTGCCGCGGCGGCCGGGCGCAGCTTCGATCTCGGCGGGACGGCGGCCACCGCCGACATCGCCGTCTATGCCCGGCTGGCCGCCGCCCAACGTGCCGGTAAAAAGGGCGAGGGCGAAAAGCCGAAACCGCTCTATCTGCGCGGCGCCGACGCCAAGCCGCAGGCCGGCTTTATTCTATCTAGGCAAAAAAACTGATGCGCATTCCATTCCTCCAGCCGCGTCGCAGGGACTATGCGATCGAGCCGCTGACGGTTGCTGACAGCGCGGCCATGTCGGTACTGCATCGCGAGGATTTCGCGCGGCCGTGGACCGACGACGAATTCGCCGCGCTGCTCGAGCAGGACACGGTGTTCGGCTATGCCGCGCGCGAGACCGGACAGGGTGCCAAGCCGCCGGTCGGCTTCGTGCTGGCGCGGCTGGCGGCCGGCGAGGGGGAGATCCTGACGGTCGCGGTGGCACGCTCGCATCGGCGCCGGGGGCTCGGCTGGCAATTGATGGATGCGGTGCTGCGTGAACTGCACGCACAGCGCGCCGAGGCACTTTTCCTCGAGGTCGACGAGACCAATGTCGCCGCGATCGCGCTCTACCGGCGGTTCGGCTTCCGCGAGGTCGGCAAGCGCGCCAACTATTACAAGTCGCCGGAGCACGGCCCGACCGGCGCGCTTGTCATGCGCCGCGATCTTCGCTAGCCAAACGCCGGGGTGGTGCGGATGATAGGAAAAATCAGGATTTTCCTGGCCCTGGGGCTGGTTGTCGTCGGCTCATTGGTGCTTGTGCCTTTGCAGATACTGTCGATGAGGACCGGACTCTGGCGCGAGACCTTCATCCTGAAGATCTGGCACAGAATGATCGTCAGGGCGCTGGGGCTGCGCATCCATGTCAAGGGAGCGCTGTCCGGCCAGCGCCCATTGCTGATTGCTGCCAACCACATCTCCTGGACCGACATCATGGTGCTGGGGTCGATGGTCGACGTGACGTTCATCGCCAGGGCCGATATGGCAGGCTGGCCGCTGATCGGCATGCTGTCGAAGCTGCAACGCACCGTCTTCATTGAACGTGAGCGCAAACGCTCGTCGGGCGACCAGGCGAGCGAGATCGCCCGCCGGATGGCCAAGGGCGACGCCATGGTGCTGTTCGCCGAAGGCTCGACCGGCGACGGCAACATGATCCTGCCGTTCAAGAGCACGCTGTTCGGCGCCGCTACGATGGCGATTGCGGAAGGGGCGGCCGAACAGGTCTTCATCCAACCGGTGGCGATCGTCTATACGCGCCTGCATGGCGTGCCGCTCGGCCGTCGGCATCGGCCGGTTGCCGCCTGGATCGGCGATGAGGAGCTGATGCCGCACCTCAAGGTGCTGATGGCCGAGGGCGCCCTCGACGTCGAGGTGCATTTTGGCGAGGCGATTGCTTTCTCCAGGGGCTCGAGCCGCAAGGAGACGGCAAAGCAGATGGAACGCCAGGTTCGCGAGATGGTACAAGCGGCGCTCGCCGAACCGCGTCCGAGCCGGTAGGCTGAGCAGGTTCCGGCCAGATTCGTCTGTTTTTTGTCGGGGAAAGGCGCTAGAAGCCGCGAAATGGAATTGAACACGATAGAACGTGACGACATCGGCGCTGCCGCCGAAAACCTGGTCGTTCCGCCTGCCGCGACCAGAAAGGTCTTCGTCAAGACCTATGGCTGCCAGATGAACGTCTACGATTCGCAGCGCATGACCGATGCTCTGGCGGCCGACGGCTATGCCGCGACAGACGCCATCGGCGAGGCCGATCTGGTGCTGCTCAACACCTGTCACATCCGCGAGAAAGCGGCGGAAAAGGTCTATTCCGAACTTGGGCGCATCCGTGAGCTGAAGGCGGAGCGTGCCAAGGCCGGGCGCGAAATGCTGGTCGGCGTCGCCGGCTGCGTGGCGCAGGCCGAGGGTGCCGAGATCATCCGCCGCTCGCCGGCTGTCGATCTGGTCATCGGTCCGCAGACCTACCACCGGCTGCCCGGGGTGCTGGCGAGGGCGCGGAGCGGCGAAAAGATCGTCGAGACCGATTATGCCGTCGAAGACAAGTTCGAGCATCTGCCGCAGCCGAAGCGCGCCGAACTGATCAGGCGCGGCGTGACGGCGTTCTTGACCGTTCAGGAAGGCTGCGACAAGTTCTGCACCTTCTGTGTCGTGCCCTATACGCGCGGCTCGGAAGTCTCGCGGCCGGTGGCACAGATCGTCGCCGAAGCCGAGCGCCTGGCGGATGCCGGCGTGCGCGAGGTGACGCTGCTCGGCCAGAATGTCAACGCCTGGCACGGAAGAGGTGAAGACGGCGAGGAATGGGGCCTTGGCCGGCTGCTGTTCAGGCTGGCAGAGATTCCAGGTCTGGCGCGGCTGCGCTACACGACCAGCCATCCGCGCGACATGGACGATGAATTGATCGCCGCCCATCGTGATTTGCCGACGCTGATGCCCTATCTACATTTACCGGTGCAATCCGGCTCCGACCGCATACTCAAGGCGATGAACCGCAGGCATATGGCCAAGGACTATCTGACGTTGATCGACCGCATCCGTGCCGCACGGAACGACATCGCACTGTCCGGCGATTTTATTGTCGGCTTTCCCGGTGAGACGGAAGCGGATTTCGAGGCGACGATGCAGTTGGTCGAAGACGTCAACTATGCCTCGGCCTTCTCGTTCAAATATTCTCCGCGCCCCGGCACGCCGGGCGCGGAGATGGGCGATCACGTGCCGGAGGCCGTCAAGGACGAGCGCCTGCAGCGGCTGCAGGCGCTGCTTCTGAAACAGCAGCAGCATTTCGGCGCAAGCCTGGTCGGCAGGACTATCGACACGCTGATCGAAAAGCCGGGCCGCCAGGCCGGCCAGAAGGTTGGCCGCTCGCCGTGGCTGCAGCCGGTTATTGTTGATGAAAAGGCCGGCGAAATCGGTGACATTATCCAGGTACGAATCACGAAGACGGGCTACAACAGCCTGTTCGCCGAATTGGCCTGAAGGCCTCGGCAGATGAGGAGAGACGGTTGAGCGCTGCTGAAGTTAAGAACCTGCCCCAGAACCTACCCTCCGGGGCCTCGGATATCGCGCACATCGTACTGACTTTCGACAATAACAAGCTTGCCAGCGCCCTTTACGGCCAGTTCGACGAGAATCTGGCCAGGCTCGAGCAGAAGCTCGGCGTCGATATCCGCTCGCGTGGCAACCAATTGACCATCAAGGGCTCTTCCTCGGCCGCCGAGCAGGCGCGCCGCGCCTTGGACAATCTTTACGGCATTCTGCAGAAAGGCACCGATATCGGCCAGTCCGATGTCGACGGCGCCGTGCGCATGGCGATCGCCACCGACGACCAGCTGACGCTGCCGACGCTGGAGCGCAAGGGCAAGGTGTCCGCCGCCCAGATATCGACGCGCAAGAAGACCATCTATGCCCGCTCGCTCAACCAGGACGCCTATATGCGCGCGCTGGAGCGGTCGGAACTCGTCTTCGGCATCGGCCCGGCCGGCACCGGAAAGACCTATCTGGCGGTGGCGCATGCGGCAATGCTGCTCGAACGTGGCATGGTCGAACGGATCGTGCTGTCGCGCCCCGCGGTCGAGGCCGGTGAACGGCTTGGCTTTCTGCCGGGTGACATGAAGGAGAAGGTCGATCCCTATCTGCGGCCGCTCTATGACGCGCTCTACGACATGATGCCGGCCGACAAGGTCGAGCGGGCGATTGCTGCTGAGGTCATCGAGATCGCGCCGCTGGCATTCATGCGCGGCCGTACGCTGGCGCACGCTGCCGTCATCCTCGACGAGGCGCAGAACACCACGCCGATGCAGATGAAGATGTTCCTGACCCGGCTCGGCGAGAACTCGCGCATGATCGTCACCGGCGATCCGACCCAGATCGATCTGCCGCCAAACACCAAATCCGGCCTGGTCGAGGCGCTGAGAATCCTCGACGGCGTCACCGGCATGGTGACCGTACGCTTCAATGAAGGCGACGTCGTCAGGCATCCGCTGGTCGCCGAGATCGTCAAGGCCTACGACCGTGACGGCAAGCTGGCCAGGGGTTTGGGTGTCGAAAGCTGATACAATTATGCGGCCGCATGGCTGAGGAGCAAAAGGCGGGGGGACCGCTTCCCGTCGAAATCGATATCGCGATCGAGGCGGGCGACTGGCCCGACGAGGCGGTGCTGATGCGGCTGGTCGACCACGCCGTCTCGGCCGCCTTTGCCGAAACCGGTGCCGACGGCCGTTCCGAGCTCAGCATCGTCTTTTCCGACGATGCCCGTATCCGCACGCTCAATGCCGGCTGGCGCGGCAAGGACAAGCCGACCAACGTCCTGTCTTTTCCAGCTTTTCCGTTTGCCAGGGGAGGGCCTCTGGCGCCGATGCTCGGCGACATCGTGCTGGCCGCCGAGACTGTCGCGCGCGAGGCGGCACTGGAAGACAAGCCCATCGAGGACCATATCTCCCATCTCGTCATCCATGGCCTGCTGCATTTGCTGGGCTATGATCACGAAACGGATGCCGAAGCGGAACTGATGGAAGCGACAGAGCGCGCAGCACTTGCGAGGCTTGCCATTCCCGATCCCTACACGTAATTACAAAAGACCAATTGACCGGACGATGATGAACGACAAACCAGAGACTGCCGCCCGCTCCGACGCCGGCAGTGTGATCAAGCCTTCCGAAACGACGGAAGAGGGCTCGAGTCCGAGTACCACGACCGGCAGCTTCGCCAGCGAGGCATCGCCTGCCGGTCCTTCCCTGTTCGATCGCGTGCTCGGGCTTTTCAGGCACCGCAACGGCACCAGCCTGCGCGAGGAGATTGCCGGTGCGCTTGCCGAAACGGCGAGCGATGCAGAATCCTTCTCGCCCGGCGAACGCGCCATGCTCAACAACATCCTGCGCCTGCGCGAAGTGCGGGTCGAGGACGTCATGGTGCCGCGCGCCGACATCGAGGCGGTCGAGATCACCACGAAGCTCGGCGACCTTCTGGGGTTGTTCGAGCAGTCCGGCCATTCCCGCATGCCGGTCTATTCGGAGACGCTCGACGATCCGCGCGGCATGGTCCATATCCGCGACGTGCTGGCGCATATCACCAAGGTCGCCCGCGTCAGAAAGGGCAGGACGACCAGGAAAACTCCGGTCGCGACGGTTCTCGATCTCGCCCAGGTCGATCTGGCGCGCACCATCGGCGATCTCAGCCTGATCCGACCGGTGCTGTTCGTGCCGCCGTCGATGCTCGCCTCCGACCTGATGGGGCGAATGCAGACGACGCGCACCCAGATGGCGCTGGTCATCGACGAATATGGCGGCACTGACGGTCTCGTCTCGCTCGAGGATATCGTCGAGATGGTGGTCGGCGACATCGAGGACGAGCATGACGAGGACGAGCCGATGATTACCCAGGCCGGCGAAGGCGTCTTCATCGTCGACGGCAAGGCCGAGATCGACGACGTCGCCAAGATGATCGGCGAGGATTTCGCCGCCGGCGAGCACGGCGAATATGTCGACACGATCGGCGGCATGATCTTCAACACGCTTGGCCGGGTGCCGGCGCGCGGCGAAGTGGTGCAGGCCATACCCGGCTTCGAGTTCCATGTGCTCGACGCCGATCCGCGCCGCGTCAAGCGCGTGCGCATCGTCGAGACCCTGAAGGGCGAGCGCCGCCGCCGCGCCGTCCGCACCGAGCAGGCTTAGACGCTGCGTTTCGGCAAGCGGTGGAAACCGTTTAGCGTCTTAGCTGGCCGTTAGAGCCAACCCTGGACCATGGCTTGCAGCGAATGCGGTCCAAAGATCCGACACCGAAAGGGTTCCTTTCCAAGGCCGAGCCAGCGCGAACAGCAGGACTGCACTTGGGACGGAAACCATGAGCATGGCCAGAACGCTATTGAGCAGCGAATGTCGCTTCAAGTGAATTGTGCTCCCGTGACGACCAGCATCATCGCATCGCTGGGCAAGGTCTGCCAAGGTCGAGGCCGAAGTTAATGCTCGGCAGCCCCAGCTGGGCGCCATTTGGAGCCAAGGCCGCGGCCTGATAAATCTTGCTTCCTGATTCGCACGACTCGGAAGCATAGATGGAGCGCCAGGCCGGCCGGATAATTCTGCTTTGGGGCTGGCGGCGCGCGTTGGTGGCGTTTCTTGCCGGCGCGCTGGCGGTTCTTGCCCAGGCGCCTTACGATTTCTTCGCCGTCTGTTTCGTTTCGTTTCCCCTGCTGGTGTGGCTCCTCGACGGCGCGACCGGCGAAGCCTCGGACGGTTTTCTGCGGCGCTTGCGTCCGGCTTTCGCCATCGGCTGGTGGTTCGGTTTCGGCTACTTTCTTGCCGGTCTCTGGTGGGTCGGCTCGGCGCTTCTGGTCGAGGCCGACAGCTTTGCCTGGGCCTTGCCGTTCGCGGTGGTCGGCATCCCCCTCGCGCTCGCCTTCTTCTATGGTTTCGCCGCCGTGGTCGCCCGGCTGTTGTGGAGCAACGACATCGGACGCATCGCCGCGCTCGCCTTCGGCTTTGCGCTGGCGGAATGGCTGCGCGGCTTCCTGTTCACCGGCTTTCCGTGGAATGCCGTCGGCTATGCGGCGATGCCGGTACCTTTGCTGATGCAGAGCGTCTCGGTGACCGGCATGGTCGGCATGGACGCGCTTGCGGTCTTCGTCTTTGCGCTGCCGGCGCTGCTTGCGGCGCGCCGGCATCTCCGCCTCGGCGCGGCATTGCTTGTCGTGCTCGTCGCCGCCCATGCCGGCTTCGGCTATATCCGGCTCGCCGCCCCCGAAAAGCCGGCCGCCCGCAGCCTTGACGTCCGTATCGTGCAGCCTGCCGTCGACCTTACGGAAAAATGGGATACCTCGGTGCGTGACCGCATCTTCGCCACCATGATGGGGCTTTCGGCCAAGGCGCCGGAACCCGGCCATGACAGGCCGCAATTGATCCTGTGGCCGGAGACCTCCGTGCCGTTTCTGTTCACCGAACGTCCGGATGCCCTGCCTGCGATCGGAGAGATGCTCGGCGATGGCCAGATGCTGGTCGCCGGCGTCGTTCGCGAAGAAGGCGGCTCGGCGGCCGGCAGCCGTTACTACAACTCTGTGGTGGCGATCGACGAAAAAGGCGAAATCGTCGATGCCGTCGACAAGGTCCACCTGGTACCCTTCGGCGAATACCTGCCTTTTGCCGATCTGCTCGGCCGCTTCGGGCTTGAGCAGCTTGTTGCCGGTCCAATGACCTTCGCGGCGGGCAATGAGCGGCATCCGATCGCGCTGCCCGGCGGTATCCGGGCGCTGCCGTTTATTTGCTATGAGGTCATCTTTCCCGATCTGGTCGCAGTTGACGCAACGTCAGCCGAGCTTATTGTGAACGTCACCAATGACGCCTGGTTCGGCGACACGCCGGGGCCGTACCAGCACTTCAGGCAGGCGCAGATCCGGGCGGTGGAGAATGGGGTGCCCCTGTTGCGCGCGGCTAATAACGGCATTTCGGCCGTTGTCGACCCGCGCGGTCGCATCGTCGACGCGCTGGCAATCGATGCACGCGGCGCGATCGATGTGCGTGTGCCGATCTCCGACCAAGCCATCGTTTCATCCGGCCAACGACGCATTAACGGAATGCTGATCATGTTTTTGCTTGCCGTTGCGGCATGCATTTTGAACGTAAGGCAAAGGCTACGGGCGAATTGACAGCCGACACATTAGAAACTCATACTGTAAGCGCCTGAAAATTTTCGAAGTCGATAAGGTCGTTCTGTTGGGGCACGGGCCGCGGCGTCGTTTGGGCAGCAAAATAGAAAAAGCCGGAAAAATTCGGCGAGGAAAAAATGACAGAAGAAAACAAGAAAAAGCCGAATCCGATCGACATCCACGTCGGAAGCCGCATCCGGCTTCGCCGCAATATGCTGGGAATGAGCCAGGAAAAACTGGGTGAAAACCTCGGCATAACGTTCCAGCAGATCCAAAAGTACGAAAAGGGCACCAATCGCGTCGGCGCCAGCCGTTTGCAGGCAATCGCCTCCATACTCGGCGTCCCCGTCGCCTTCTTTTTCGAGGATGCGCCCGGTCAGGAGCCCGTGGGCAACCGTGGATTTGCCGAGGATGCTTCGATGACCTCCGCCGTCGAATTCTGCGGCAGCCCGGAAGGCCTCCAGCTGAATCGCGCCTTCGTCAAGATCGCCGATGTGAAAGTGCGCCGCAAGATCATCGAGCTGGTGAAGTCGCTTTCCACCGACGAAGTCGATTGACTGGCCCGTGAAGAGTTCAACAAGGAAGGGCTCGTCGTAGCTGGGCATGCAATTTCTCGCGGCTGCGCGCATTGAGGGATGTTCATTCCGCAGATGCGCTAAAGCGCAGATCGATTTCGCTCGACTCGCTTCCTGGAAGCCGTTTTCCTCAGTCTGTTGCGCAAGGGCTGATCGCAGTGCGCCCTGCCGCCGTCTCGGGATGCAAGGATAATAACGTCAAAATTCATGCCAGAACGGCTGCATGGCTTGACTAGCGACGCCCGGCACCGTTAACAACTGGCGCGCCAAAATCGGCGGCCTGCCGATATTTTTTTCAAGAGGGGACACCCGTGACGCGGCACAATTACTTCTTCACCTCGGAATCCGTTGCCGAGGGCCATCCCGACAAGGTCTGCGACCGCATCTCCGACGAGATTGTCGATCTCGTCTATCGCGAAGCCAGAAAGACCGGCATGGACCCGTGGAAGGTCCGCGTTGCCTGCGAGACGCTTGCGACGACCAATCGCGTTGTCATCGCCGGCGAGGTGCGCGTCCCCGAGACGCTGCTCAAGAAGGACAAGGAGGGCAACGTCCTGAAGGATGCGGCCGGCCATCCGATTGTCAACCCGGCGAAGTTCAAGTCGGTCGCTCGCAAGGCGATCCGCGAAATCGGCTACGAGCAGGCCGGCTTCCACTGGAAGACAGCCAAGATCGAGGTCCTGCTGCACGGCCAGTCGCCGGATATCGGCCAAGGCGTCGACAACGCCTCCGACCGGCAAGGCGAGGAGGGAGCCGGCGACCAGGGCATCATGTTTGGCTATGCCTGCCGCGAAACCCCGGACCTGATGCCGGCGCCGATCTATTACAGCCACAAGATCCTCGAATTGCTGGCGGCTGCGCGCCATGAAGGCAGCGGTGATGCAGGCAGGCTCGGGCCGGATGCCAAGAGCCAGGTCACCGTCCGCTATGTCGACGGCAAAGCGGCGGAAGTGACGCAGATCGTGCTGTCGACCCAGCATCTCGATGAGACGTGGGATTCGAAGAAGGTGCGCAACGTCGTCGAGCCCTATATTCGCGAAGCACTGGGCGACCTGAAGATTGCCGACAATTGCAACTGGTACATCAATCCGACCGGCAAGTTCGTCATCGGCGGGCCTGATGGCGACGCCGGCCTGACCGGCCGCAAGATCATCGTCGACACTTATGGTGGGGCTGCGCCTCATGGCGGCGGCGCTTTTTCTGGCAAGGACACCACCAAGGTCGACCGCTCGGCGGCCTATGCGGCGCGTTATCTCGCCAAGAACGTGGTTGCCGCAAAGCTCGCCGATCGCTGCACCATCCAGCTTTCCTATGCGATCGGTGTCGCCCAGCCGCTGTCGATCTACGTCGACCTGCACGGCACCGGCAAGGTCGACGAGGCAAAACTCGAGCGTGCACTGCGCGCCGTGATGGATCTGTCGCCGTCCGGCATCCGCCGCCACCTCGATCTCAACAAGCCGATCTATGCCAAGACGTCGTCCTACGGCCATTTTGGCCGCAAGGCCGGCCGCGACGGATCCTTCTCCTGGGAGAAGACCGATCTCGCCAAGGCGCTCAAGGATGCTCTCGCCGAACCGGTCGCCGAAGCGGTCGCCGCCTAACCGCGGCGCCTATGGATCCGAAGGACCGGCCAAGCCGTGCGACCGAGGCCTTTTTCGGTCGCCGGCGCGGCAAGACCATTCGACCACAACAGGCAGCGGCGCTGGAGAGCGGCTTCGCCGCCTACAGGCTCGATTTGACGGTTGAACCGCCGGCCGACCTGCACAGCCTTTTCGAAGCCGAAGTTTCGGCTGTCCAGCTCGAAATCGGTTTTGGCGGCGGCGAACATCTTCTGCACCGTGCTACGGCCAGCCAGGCGACCGGCTTTATCGGCGTTGAGCCTTTCGTCAACGGCATGGCCAAGATGATGATGGCGGTCCGGGAGCGGCCGCTTGCCAATATGCGCGTCTATGACGACGACGCCACACGTCTGCTAGACTGGCTGCCACAGGCTTCGCTTGACGGCATTGACCTTCTCTATCCGGATCCGTGGCCGAAGAAGAAGCACTGGAAGCGGCGCTTCGTCAGCCCGGTCAATCTCGACCGCTTCGCGCGCGTCCTGAAGCACGGCGGAAAGTTCCACTTTGCGTCCGATATCGACAGCTATGTGAACTGGACGCTCCTGCATTGCCGGGCGCACGACGCCTTCACGTGGCAGGCAAGCGAAGCAGCCGACTGGCACCGGCCCTATGATGGCTGGCCGGGGACGCGCTATGAGGCCAAGGCCATTCGCGAAGGCCGACGGCCCGCCTATCTCACCTTCGTGCGGAAATAAGCGGGAAATTAGAGCTGAGCACAAGGCGAGCCGGCCGAAGGCTCTCGGCGGCCACCTGGCTCAGAAGCGACGGATCTTGTTGAAGGCTGCCGGCTCCATGCCGAGATTGCGCAGATCATGCGCACGCGGCTTGCGACCGCGTTCCACAGCCCGCGACGCGGCTACGGCGCTGCCGAACACGCTAAAGACATCGCCTATGGCTGAAAAAAATCCACGATTGTTCATGATGGGACCCTTTCGAGCGCAGTGAGCGCTCCAATTGTGCAATGCAACGTAGATAGTCGTGCGTGGCCGGTGCTCAAACGGTGATCACTGCATGGGCGCCTGCGCGGCCTGAGACATAGGTGACGTTTTGTACCGGACACATGGGTAACACTTTTGGCTTTTGGCCGGAGGTGTTGATGCCGTGGAGAGAGTGTTCGGTGATGGAGGAACGTCTACGTTTCGTTGCCCGCCTCTCGCGGGAGAAGGCATGAGCGATGTGTGCCGGGATTTCGGGATTTCGCGCAAGACTGGCTACAAGATCTTCAACCGCTATAGGGAGGAAGGGCGCGCTTTGCGACCGCTCGCGGCGGCCGGTGAGGTACGCCAACCAGTTGCCCGAGCAGATCGAGCGGCTGATCGTCGAGACCAAGCGCGAGAAGCCGCATTGGGGCGCTCGCAAGATCAGGGAGTTGCTGGTCAGGAAGCTCGCCGGTGATGTGCGTATCCCGGCCAAAAGCACCGTGCATGCCGTGCTCGACCGTCACGGCCTTGTGAGCCAGGCCCGCAAGAGGCAACGAGCAAGGCCGTGGGCACGCCATTGTCGCAAGCCGCCGCCCCTAACGATCTGTGGTGCACCGACTTCAAGGGGGAGTTCAGGCT
>NZ_JAMYND010000064.1:0-22844 GCF_040318885.1 Mesorhizobium sp. M0998 | reverse complement strand
GGGCGTCCGTCAGCACGAATCGTTCCATCCAAAGCTTGAATCACGATCAAGCCAGAATGGGAATCATGAATATCAACAGGCCCTAAAGGAGCACGATGCCACTCTAACGCCCTATTGATCCCAGCATCGGCATATGAGCTTCGAATCAAATACTTCTTGAGTCACTTTCCACTATCGGTCCTCAATGGGCGTGATGGACCAATGAATCAAGTCGACGGCATGCTGAAGTATCGCCTCGGTGCGAGGAAGACTGGATGAAGCGGCGATGACATGTCCCAAACAGTCTCGAAAATCGCCTTTTCTAATAATCGGCGCCTTGGGTTTAAAATAAAATTTGACTTCAGAGACACCTGATATCGCGGCCGCCCGACTGTCGCCATCGATCCAATTGAGGATGCCATCGCGATCAGCAACCAGGAATCGCGCGGCCGCAGTCTTGGAATGGCTTTTATTCAAATTCCATTCGTCACCGGTGACAAGCTTAATGTGCTCCGTGACGAGATCGATACCGTAAGCCAATTGAACCATTTGAGGACCGGGCGAACCAGCAAGACGCGGATTGACTTCAATGACGACTGGTCCACACTTCGTCCATCGGAGCTCAACGTTCGTTGGCCCCCAGCCAAGGCCGAGAGCGCGCAAACAGCTCAGCGAAACATCGGCGAGACGCTCATACTCGTCATCAGTCAGCGGTGCCGGGTAGGCGCCCCCACGATACACGAAATGCGGTGGGCCGTCGAAGTCAAGGGTGCAAACCCCAACGAGCTCATTGCCCATTATGTCAATGCAATAATGTGGGCCTTGTGCGAATTCTTCGACCAGTATCCTGATCGCCGCGCCGCACTGCCCGCCCAACAAGGAGTTCGTATGTTCGACTACCTCATCGGCAGTGCGGCACAACCGGACGCCGACGCTACCGCTGCCCACCGCAGGCTTAACTATCACCGGCAGTCCGATCTCCGCGGCAGAATCCTCTGCGTCCGCTGCATTGGCGGCCAAGCGATAAGCAGGCATCGGAACGCCTGAGGCCGCGAGAAGTTGACGCTGAGTGTACTTATCGCAGCATTGTTCAATAGCTTCCGGGTTCGGTCCAGGTAGATCGAAGTGGCGACCGAGCTTGCTGGCTGTCGCGTAGAACGAATCCTCAGCACCTGTGATGCCAGCAATGTCATAGGTCGCTTGGAGCCGGGAACATTCGCGGATCAGCGCATCCAGATCGTCTGTATCAACACGGATTGTCTCAACCCCTTTCGCCGCGAAATAGTCATACCGAGTTGGATCAGCCGAAAGGGTAATTGGCTGAAGGCCAAGACGCTGAGCAGCCTGGACGTAAAGCAAACCCGAGCCCATTATCGAGCCTCCAAGTAGAATCAGCGCTCTTGCCATTGGCTGTGAACCCCTTCTGTGCGTGCCGTGCGGCGGTCTGGACGATTCTCGGCCTCTGTGTAGCCACGCTTGGTAGCCACGCTTGACCTCGGACCTTGCACGGAGGCTAGCATCGTCAACGATTTTGCGGTGTTAAGAATCTGCGAATTTTTGTTTCGAGTTTTGTTGCAACGGCTGCCGTTCAAAGCTTTGTGTGCGTCTTTGCAACGAGCCGCTCCGGCGCGGCGATCGGGCCTGTATTGGGTTGGCTTCGCGTTGCTTCGGCCTCGAGCCTGTCAAGAAACTTGGCCGGCCAAGGCGGTCAAATCGTTATCAGGAGAACCTGAAGGAGAACAATGTCGCCCTTTTCAATCTGCTACGCCCCTTCATATTGGGCAAAAATGCGCGTCCTCGCCAAGCTGTGCCAGATTGGCCGAGCCGCAGCACGGGCAGGTTGACGTTGCGGCGATGATGGCGCACTCACGCGGACGACCTGCCGTTATCCGACGCCTTAGCTCCCGGGCCAAAGATCTTCGCTAAGGGCTCCTCCATCATCCGCCTCATGAAAGTGGATTTGAATCACCCGCGAACACCGTCGTCACATCACAATGATTCATCGATCACAAGGCGCGCTCTAGCCTTAGTCAGCGGTCGATTTCGGGCGTGCTATTGATCGTTTCGACCGATATCACTCGCCCCGTCGTCGCCGACGTGATCGCGGCCTGCATGAGAGCGAGACTGCCAATATTGTCGCGCCCCAGGCTGGCGAACGGTGCGACCGTGCCGGTCTCGACGGCGCGCGCAAAGGTCGCCAAGCTTTCTCTACGTCCGAACGATGCCATCGCAGGAAGGTCGATCGGCACTACGGGGTGGCCGCGCTTTCGGATACTGACGTGATCGCCCCCCAATGTGACATCACGGTCACCGCGGCAGGTCCAGATGATCTCGCCCTCGGCGCATTCCAAATGCCACTCGCCGCCATACGGCGTCTCCACTCCACCACTAAGCCAATTGCCGCGATAAGTGACGACGGTGCCTCGATCGAAGATGATCGTCGCAGCCGCTGCTGGGGGCTCTCTGAACGAACTCCCTTGCGGCTGCCAAGCGGTACAATATACCTGCCGGGGTTCCTGCCCGAGCACCATACGCATCAAGTCAAAGTGGTGGATACCAAGATCCTCAAGAAGGGGCTGTCGTAAGGCGTAAAAAGGTTCATCGGCCGGCGTACAGTTCAGGAACCGCCGGAATTCGATGTGGACTGCACCTACCGGCCCGAGTACTTGCTCTCTGACAAGCCGGGCAGCACTGATAGCTGCAGGAAAGAAGCGGAAGTTCTGGCTGACCATAAGTGTTAGGTGGTAACGGTCCGCCAAATCAGCGAGGCGCTCCGCCTCGACGGTCGTTGAAACAAACGGCTTCTCCACCAATACGTGCTTCCCGGCCTCCAGAGCAAGTTCAACGAGAGAAGCATGGGCCCGGACGTCCGCCGTAACCAAGACAGCGTCGGCATCGATATTCGAGAGTGCTGTCTCCAAAGTTGGAAAGCACCGGTCCGGGCAAGCCCCCAGCCGCAGCTCCACTCGCTCCAGCGCCTCAGGATTCGGGTCGACCCAACCTACCGCCTCGATTTCGGGCACATAAGGTACGACCGCCTCAGCCCAGTCTGCACCCCATTCACCAAGCCCAACCTGAACTATCCTAGTTGGCATGGTACCACCTCCTATTTAGACTAGAATTCAATCCCGGCTACGAGGAACTGACGCATGCCGTCTATGTCGGCCATGGCAAGCACCTGCCGGCGCGCGTCAGGGCATTCCTGGATCTCCTCGCCAGACCGTGCGTCTCTAAGGGTAAGCCGCGCGTCTAAGGGACACTCGGCCCAGGAGAAGCCAGATAGATTTGAGCGATTACGGCACGAAAGGCGCCGGACGCCGGCCGGCACCTTGCCGCTCAAGCATCCAACCGGGATACTCGGAAGGCAGCGCGCTGACCTCATCCAGCCTGGCGAGATCGTCGGCGTCGAGCTTCAATCCGGTGGCCGCAAGGTTCTGTTCGAGCTGGTCCATGCGGCTGGCGCCGATGATGACGCTCATCACGAAAGGCTTGGCCAGCAGATAGCCGAGCGCCACCGTGGCGACGCTGACGTCGTGCTTGGCGGCCATCTCGCGCATCACGGCGACCGCCGCCCAGGCGCAGTCCTCATTGACCGGCGGGAAGTTGAAATAGGCACGGCGGCCTTCGCCATTGCTCGGCGCGCCGGGACCGTATTTGCCGGAAAGCAGGCCGCCCGCCATCGGCGACCAGACCATAAGGCCGAGCTTTTCCTCGTTGAGCAGCGGAACGATCTCGCGCTCGAGGTCGCGCCCGGCGATCGAGTAGTAGGATTGGACTGTCTCGAAGCGGGCAAAGCCCTTGCGTTCGGCAATGCCAAGCGCCTTGGCGATGCGCCACGCTGCCCAATTGGAAAGGCCGACGTAGCGAACCTTGCCACTGGCAACGAGGTCATCGAGCGCCCGCAGCGTCTCGTCAATCGGCGTCACCGTGTCGTTGCCATGCAGCTGGTAGAGATCGATATGGTCGACTTGCAGACGTTCGAGGCTGGCATCGACCGAATCCATGATGTGACCGCGCGACGAGCCACGCTGGTTCGGGCCCTCGCCCATCGCCCCGTGGACCTTCGTGGCGATGACCATTTTTTGCCTGTCGACGCCGAGATCCCTCAGCGACTGGCCGAGCAGCCGCTCGGACTCACCGTACGAGTAAACGTCAGCGGTGTCGAAGAAATTGACGCCGGCGGCCAGCGAGCGCGCGACGATCTCGTTGACGCCTTTCTGGTCGAGGCTGGCGATCCCGTGCCATTCAGCGTTCTCCCCGGCGGCGCCGAAGGTCAGTGTGCCGAGGCAGAGTTCGGAGACGAACATGCCGGTATTGCCAAGCTGGTTGTAGCGCATGATGGAATTTTTCCGAGAGAAGGATTGAATGACATGACGGCAACAGGAGGGGACCGTGTCGTTTCACACGTCGCCATAGTGCTCGCGATGAACCACAACTGAAAAGGCGTAGTCGAGGAGCGTACTCCAAGAGAAAATAGGCAACCTCACTTCGCGCTGCACACAGCGCGCGAACGGCTGAAGTCCTGTGCAAACGAAAATCAATGCGCACAGGTCGGCGTTCTTGGAGACAAAGTCCTTACACGCACTAACGAATTCGACTTCGGCGCGTTCGAAATTGGCTATCGGAACCGAAGACCACTTGTCCGCGCCCCACAAATTCTCGAATTCCGGGCACGAATAGTCCTCGGATACTCCCATGAACGCAAGGTTTGACGCCGGATCGATTCCGGCGCTGACGAGATGGTGCTCTGTCAGCCGCCGAGGGAAGGCACACACAATCCCAACGCGTCCCGTGCTTCCGGTCAGCCGCTGCGCGAGAGGTACCTGCAAGAGGCTCGACATAAATACAGGAACCGATACTTCGGCCGCCACCTCTTTTTGGAAATACGCAAAGTGAGCGCACTCAGCAGCGATGGCTCGACACCCCATGCGTTCGAGTCGACGCGCGGCCTGCAGTATGGGTTCTAGGCAAGCGGATTTATCCGACTGAATTCCGAGCCGATCGAAGTCGACACCTTCGACTACGTCGTATTGGACGGGGAATTGGTACGCACTTGCGTTCCGTACGGAGCCGGGAAAACCAGGGTATACCTCATCGAACAGCATGATCCCCAAACCCATGCCACAACCATATGTACCCGGTTGGGCGTGAATGACATCGATCCCAAAGTCGCGGTTCGCAGACATAATATGACTCCCAAGCTAAGAATGTAATGGCCATCGTGAGTAAGAATTAGCGCGCCGTTCGTCGCCATTTCTGGTGAGGAGCGACAGTAACTCTGAGCTAAACTTCGGCCGGCCCATCCGACAGTTGAAACAGGCATACCGCATATTGCATGTTAGAATCGGTCCAGTGCTGCACCGGGCGGAAGCCATAATCCATGAACACGTCATGCAACGCATATTTCTCCATCAAGGTGAGGATGAATTGAAGGGAGCACTGTCTCCCATGATAAGACCGTCGCCAAAACCTGTCGCTTGAAGGAGTTTCAAGAGTCGTGCCAACTGCGCAGAAATATCCTTTGAAAGAGTTTTACGCCTGTTGCTCAATGGCTTGAATGTTCAAATATGACAGCGCAACGAAGCCACGTGGAACACGACCGTGTCTCAGACTCGACAAACCCGACAGTAAGTGTCGGTCGCTGGCCTCAACCGATTCATGCTGTCCGAGGCCGCAGGGCCCTGCCCAAGCCGGCAGTTAACCCTAAGCTCAGTGTAGGTGCGCGGCAAAGAGATGTTGAGGATATTGTGGCGGAGCTCGGAATGGCGTTGTCACGTTGTTTGAAATGTGGCCGCATGAGGCCGACACCGCGCTTTTCAGGCAGGCCGTGCACTCACGTCTTCCACGCGGAAGGATCATTCGGCCTCCTCGATTCCTTAAGTTCTTCTTCCGACCTGCACACAGCCACCGACTGGGTGCGTGCCGACGACTTCATCGAGGTGCCAGACATCGTCTTTCGTCGGCGCCAACCATGCTGCCGCGTTCAACTGCTGCCGCCTTATCCGCTCCGCGATTCTCGCTCCAAGCCGCCCAAACCTAGTCTGTTTTATTGGAATGCGTCGTCGACCGAAGGTGTGGAAACAAACTGCCGTCGAAAATTTGATTAAGGTTCTTCGCGACAAAATCGGCAGCGCCGCTTTCGTCTTGACGCAACTCGCCGCAGCTGTTGAGGCCAGTCGTTACCAGAAGTGCGTCGAGCCCTGCAGCCTTTGCGCCCTTGATATCGGTATCAACCTGATCGCCGACCATCAAGAGACGGTCGCTACCAGCCCGAGTGATGCACTCTTCGAAAATCGCTCTTCCTGGCTTGCCCATAGTCTCTACTGAGATTGGAGGGGCTCCGAAAGGCGCTAGTCCAGCTTTAAGCATTGGTCCTATTATGCCTGGTCCAAAGACGAGTGTGCCGTTTTTGCCAGGATAAATGATGTCCGCGTTTGCCGCTATGATACGGGGCATTTCACCCGTCTCGATCAGTCTGCGTTGAAAGGTCGACAGGATGTTATCGGCAGCCCGTTTAAAATCGAAACCTTCATCATCGAGCACTACGAGTGTGTCGAATGTCGCGGCCGTATCAGCGCAATGAAGATTTGGATGCTTACCCAAGATCTCAAGCGCAGCGTGTGCACTGCCCACATAGGAAACTAGCCGCCCGGACGCCAACTCTTCGAGTACGCGATGCCGCGCAACACCTCCCGCGAAGACGATACGGTCGACTGCCGGAATCGGAAGTCCCGCGCCGCGGAGACGTGCGAATATCGTTTCATCCGACCCACTGCTGATATTCGTCACGATGTAGTATGGCTGACTGGACGTATTAAGTCGGGCCAAGATATCAGCAGCGCCAGGCAGGGCTTCATTTTCGCTGATCAGGACCCCCGTCGCGTCGAAAAGTATCGCGTCATAGCAATCTGCCAGTGTCTGGGGAGGTAGGCTTTCGGGGGCGGCGGTTAGAGGACGCGCCGACTCCGTCCTTGGTTGAATCGCGCGCGCCTTAGAGGTCGGAAGGTAGCCTTGACGCACGACCCTCGCTTCGGGTGGTATGCTGCCCTCGCACGTCTCGGCATAAGCCCAGGCCAGCCAGTCGCATAAGATCGCCAAGTCTTCTGTCTCGACCGTAGGCCCCGCCCATATCCGGAATCCCGGAGGCGCGTCACCGTAGCTCCAAATGTCAAAAGCCGCGCCTTCAGCTTCGAGTAGACGGATCATCTCCGCAACGATTTTGCCGTCGTCCTCTTTCTCGCCGGCAGCGTGCTGCTCTCGCACAAGCCGAAGAGTAATTGAACAGGTGGAGCGTGCTGCCGGATTGGTGCAAGTCCAATCGATCCAGGGAGTAGAGTTCACCCAGTCTTCCATCACAGCATAATTTTTGGCAACCCTTTTCAGAAGCGCTGGTAGTCCACCGCACGCTTCGGCCCAGTCGAGCGCAGAGTGGATATCCGCGACGGCGAACATGCTGGGGGTCGAGATCGTGCGGCCGCCAAAGAACGCCTTGTTTACAGATCCGTCGGCGTTGTGCAGTCTTATGAGCCTGGCTACAGGCTTACGTCCGCCGACCTTTAGCCGTGTCTGGGCTCGAGGCGAGAGTGCGATCATGCCATGGCCGCCTTCGCCCCCAAGCGCCTTCTGCCATGACCAGCACAGAACATCGATCCGATCGTAGTCGATGGGCCTCGTAAAAGCTGCCGAGACGGCATCTGCGATCACAAGCCCGGCACGGTCAGGAAGAATCCAATCAAGATCCGGTGGACAGACGCCGCTGTTGGTGCCGTTTAGCACTAGAACGATGTCGTGATTGGGGTCGATCCTGCTCGTGTTCGGAAAATCTCCGTAAGCACAAATGTGCCGATTTTGGGGGGCAAGCCCTAACGTATCGATCTCATTTGCCCAATACTGCGAGAAGTTGTCTGACAAGAATGTCTCGACCGGAGACGGACCCAGTAGATTTTGTAAGGCCATGCTGCAGGCTCCGGTGCCTGAACCAGGCACGATTCCGCAGAGCCAGCTATCAGGCAGCTCAAGCAAAGAGGCCATGCGCCTGATTACTTCTCCTAGCCTTTCTGCTCCCTCGGAACTCCGGTGACTCCGTCCAACATAGCGCAGCATAGTTGGGTGCACGCTCCAGCCTGGATGTTTGCGGCAAGGGCCTGATGAAAACCGTGAATCGGACGGGAGGGCCGATGGTTTCACTACCGCGTTTGGCAGGGTCATGGCTTCCTCCAAGTTGGGAAAAGAGGCACCTCGACAGAGATATCTGCGATCAGGGTATGTCCTGCGCCATCAGCGCCGACAGCTTTTCATCGGCAAAACTCATCCGTTCATCGGCGCGAAGGTCCGAAAGGCGCCTGATAATCGCGGCGTCAGACAAAGCCCCGCCTTCACAAAGCTTTTGAACATAGGACGGATGGATAAAGTTTGAGCCCGCGAATTGATATGCCGCGCTGCTGCCCCAGCCATACCGTTTGCGAAGCGGATCGAAGTGACGCAAGACGTGCTCGAGGAGTGCCCGTTCTTTCGATGTATCGAGGCGAGTGAGAAGCGGTAGGAGCTGCTCACTCGCCGTATTTCCTGCGCCCCGGCCCATGCCCCCCATGGTGCAGTCAATCCAGGTCGCTCCCGCCGTCGCGGCGGCCACTGAATTGACCAGCGCATATCCGCGGTTGTCATGGCCGTGGAATCCAATGTCAGGCTCAATTCGGTCCGCAAACCGGCTGATTAATTCCTGAACGCGGGTCGTCTTCATAGAGCCAAAGGAATCGGCAATATACAGCACGTCGATGGTGTCGATCTGCTTTACCTCCTTCAGGCACATCTCAACTTCTGCGGCATTTGCTGCATCGATCTGCATGAGATTCACAAACACACGGAAGCCTATCCGAGACAACTCAGCGAAAATGCTCCGGCAGGCGGCCAAGTTGCTGTAATGCGCCGCCACGCGGACCGTCATGATATGCCCTGGCACTAGCCCTTCTGTCAGGCGGGCCACGGCAAGGGGTATAGGCAGTTCGCTGGCAAGCACCTCCTTGGCGTCGATCATCACGCATGCCTTGACCAGGAGACCAGCAGCCACCTGTTCGGCCTTAGAGCTCGTCACACTGGCGAAATATCCGTGACTCTCAGGCTTCCCGGCGAACCCCAGCTCGACCATGCGCACCGGGAGAGTGTTGATGGTAGCGACATAGTCCGACACCAATTCCGGAGCGAAATCCCAATTTGTGTAGTAGCCACCGTCGCGCAAGGTGCAGTCTAGCAAGTTCACTTCATCTGGTATTGCGCTCAACATTGCCCAGCCTCCAAAAAATTACCGCCACAACATTTAGACGTCATGCATCAGCTCGCGGCGTAGCCTCCATCTACATAGAGAATCTCGCCTGTTACGAACGATGCAGCTGGGCTCGCGAGGAAAATGTAAGGGCCGAAATACTCGGACAGATCGCCGCGACGTCGCATCGGAGTGAGTTCCATTGCGCGGCGCTGATAAGGGGTATCGAGATTAGGGTGCACTCCATCCATGAAGTTGTTGATGAACCCAGGTGCGACGGCGTTTACGCGAATACCTTTATCGGCCCATTCTACCGCCATGGTGCGCGTCAGTTGATTGACGCCGCCCTTGCTCGCAGCATAGACAGCCAGGCCCGGTATGCCGAGCGAACTGGCGACCGAAGAAGTCATGATGATGCTGCCGCCGCCTTGATTTAGCATTGCCTGGGCGGCAAACTTGGCACAATAGTAGTAGCCCCGCAGATTGGTGTCGACGATTTCGTCCCATTCCGGCTCTTCATATGAATGCGCTGGCTTAATGATGTCGGTACCTGCGTTGCAGATCATCACATCGATCTGCCCAAACCGGTCGACCGTGCCACCGATCAATGCCTTGCAATCATCGTGCGACCGCACATCAGCGCGTATAGCCGTCACGTTGATTCCTTGGGCCGCAAGTTCGGCCTCTGCTTCGGTCAGCTCTTCAACATTATGCGAGGAAAGGGCTATCTTCGCGCCCAACCGTCCAAAGCAGGTGGCGAGCGACTTCCCTAGACCGCGGCTCGAGCCTGAAATGCAGACTACCTTGCCATCAACTCCGAAGAGCTCTTGGTATCCTTCTGCACCAGTCGCAGAATTATGAGCTGTATCTGACATAGAGATTATCCACACCAGCTATGAATACACGCATGTGCGATTGAACGGCCGAGATCGATGGCGGTTCTGTTTGCGTTGGTTTCGTTCATGGATGGCTCCTAGCGCGACGAATTGTTCAGACGGTTGCACTCAGCCCACCATCGATGACGATCAGGGCGCCGCTGACATAGGCCGCGCGAGCGCTGGCCAAGAATGCAGCAACTGCCGCGAATTCCGAGGGATCGCCAAGGCGCCGGGCCGGGGTCCTATCCTCAAGCGCACGGATGGCTTCGGCGTGGTCGCCGAGGCGATTGGCTTCGTGGATCGCGGTGCTGTGTGCTCCAGGAGCGAGCACATTTACGGTGATATTCTCACCCGACAATTCTTGTACGAGCGTGTGGCAGTAAGGCACTAGCCCTGCTCGTGCGACACCCGACAACGCGAAATGTACCGGGGTCCGTACAATAGCCTCGGAAGCGAGCATCAATATTCGCCCCGCCGGCGAGCGCCGCAGATACGGCAAGGCAGCCGTAACTAGATTTATCGAAGGTAAAAGCACCCGGTCAAACGCGTCGTCGAAATCCTTGGGCGTCATGGCCGAGGGCGGCCCGGCAGAAACGCCACCGCAATTCGTCACCAAGACGTCGATACACCGAAAATGCTCCGCTGTTTCTGAAATCCAAGCTGTTGCATCCGCGCAGTCAGTTACATCGGTCGCGCGCGCCAGCACTTCGGCGCCTTTGCCGCGCAACCGATCCACGGCTCTTTCTAGCCGCCCCGAATCCCGCCCACAGATGGACAAGCGGCAGCCTTCGTTAGCCAGTTCCTCGGCTGTGGCCAAACCTAGGCCGCTGGAGGCGGCCGCGACCATTGCCACCTTGCCGTTAAGCCCTAAATCCATCTTTTGCCCCCAATTGACATCGCCACGCTGCTTGGCACCGTTGCAGCCAGCCAAGCATGTGCCGTGCCAAAACGAAAAAATTCCTTTAAAACAGCAGGATAGCCCTGCTGAAAAAACGTCGGTTTTGCTCTTACGTCGGATTCCCTACATTTATGTCGTATGCATGCCGATACGCATTCCGGTTCTGAAGACAGCGTTGGGTAAGCAACTTAAGTTTTTGCCCCAGGCGAATTAGATTAGTCACGTAAGAGATCGGCCCTCACGCCGCACTGGGCTGCGTGCCGCTCCATCGCTACCGAAGCTCGCCGCGCCATCATCACGAAACTGTCGAGCAATTCGAATATGCCAAACGAGGTCTTCTGCATCGCGTACAGCAGCATGGCTTTGGCGTTGGGCCCCTGACCATCGCGGATCGGTCTCTTGGTGTGGTGTAAAGTGACGGCGCGGTTGCTGCGCTTCCCCGGCAGGTGCCGGAAAGATCAGGGTGCCCACTGCCTGCCGGCTGCTGCTAACAGCCGGCTGAAGGCCGATGATCGTGCGCGCAATGGTGGATTTGCCAGATCCGCTTTCGCCAACGAGGGCAAGCGTCTCGCCCTTGCGGATTTCAAAGGAGACGCCGCAGACAGCGTCAATGAATGGGTCTGCCCGTGGTGAGCGCCTTCAGCGACCGTGCGGAAGCGGACGCGCACGTTCCGGACACTCAGCAGTGCACTCATGCGGCAACCATCCCGGCTCGATCGAGCAGATGGCATCGCGCGACCTCGCCAGGCGTCTCGTGCACGCAGCGATCGAAGGCGTGAGGACGCCGCGGGCGTAAGATACATCCCTTTTTGCTTCCGAGCAGGCTGGGGACCTCTCCCGGGATCTCGGCAAATTGCGCGTCCGCTTTTTGATCCCTCCAGGGGCGCACCAAAGCAGCGCCCGAGTGTAGGGATGGCCCGGACTATGAAAGATGTCCCGCACCGCCCCCTGCTCCAATACCTCCGCCAGATACGAGCACCACCGCGTCGAGCTCGCCGCCACACTTGGCAGCGACGAGTGCGCGTCCAGAATGACCGCTCGGGCGATCGCAGCCAGCGCGTCATCGGGCGCGATTGCAAAGTTCATCGAATCAAGAACCTTAACCCGGCCAAAATCCTAGAAACGCCCTTCACCTCGATTTGGGAATACTTGGATATGCGTGATTTTTGGCGGTGGACCCGAACAGGCAACCTGGACAGAGAAGCATCTGCCTGATCTCAGTTGTATAAAACGTGAAGTTTTGCGCGGATATCAATCATTCCCGACAGCCACCAAGATCTCCCAGCATTCGCAATTAGCTGAACCAAACAGCAGTTTACGCAACGAGGAACGCGTCGTGGAAATCTTTCGCTACAGCGCGACCGCCGTCCAAAACAAAACTGGAGTCGGTTCCGTAGGTGAACAAGCTGAGGCCAAGCTTTTGAAGCCGCATCATATAGTCTATGGATGCGACATCACTACCCGATGCTATACCGTACTTCTTAGCGGCATTCGCGACTGCCTGACAGGCATCCAGCAACTCCGGCGTCAGCTTTCCTGGTTCCATACCCAAGGAAAGGGCAAGGTCTGCCGGGCCGATGAAAAGCGCGTCGACACCAGGCGTTGAGGCTATGTCGTCCAGATTGTTGAGGGCCTCTCGTGTTTCAATCTGGAGTACGACGGCCAAGCTAGAGTTCGCATCCTTGCGATACTCCGCATCATTTTGGTAATAGTTAGATGCTCTCCACGCTCCAGATCCGCGCTTGCCCGCAGGCGGATATTTTGCGGACGACACAGCTTCGATGGCTTCGGCACCGGAGTTTACCATCGGCACCATGATGCCGTTCGCACCATGATCTAACGCGGCTTTAATGAGTTCAATCCTGTTCCAGGCGACCCTATAAAGTACAGGCATGCCGTATCGTTCGGTCGCTGGAAGAATATCTAAAAGTGCGTCGGGTGGAATGGGTGCATGCTCGCCATCCACCAGAAGAAAATCTAGGGTTGTCTGCGCCAGCGTCTCTGCGACGATCACATGCGGAATGTGCATCCAGCCGCCGATTTGGGCTTTTCCTGACCTGATCGTTTCAGCCAACGTATGTTTTGCCATTTCTCGAACCTTTGCGCACCCAAGTGATTTGTTCTCGCGGGGACGCTGGCAAATTTCTTCGCTTAATAACATATACAGTTTGTCCAGAAGTTGCCTATCACACCAATGCGATGTCGCTGTTAATACGGGGCCACGCTGGCGGAGGGGCGCATAGCCCAATACTGTAGCGCGGAGCGTCGGTCTCGGATCGTGAAAGCCACCCGCGAGGCGTGTCGGCGCGGCAAAGCCCCGGACGGTTTCGGCGGGGCGCGGTAGGCCGCAGGTTGGCGTTGTCACGTTGTTTGAAATGTGGCCGCGTTAGGTCCCATCGCAGACCAACCGCTCCACAGCACAGATTCGAACCCATCGACACCAGGTGCCTGAAAAGCGCGGTGTCGGCGGCAGGCCCTGCTTCACAGCAGGCGCCTGGCCGCCTTGGTGTTGCGGCGCGTCTGGACGATCTCGTCGAGCACATATCCCTCCTGATCAACCGCTCTCCACAACCAGCATTTCTGACCGGTGATGCGCACCACGACTTCATCGAGGCGCCAGACATCGTCTTTCATCGGCGCCTTGCCGCGTATGCGGCGCGCATAATCAGAGCCGTGCTTCCAGCACCATCACATGGTTCCGTAGGAAACGACGATCCCGCGAGCGCAGCATTTCCTAGACATCGCGCAGGCTCAGATTGAAGCGGAAGTAGAGCCAGACAGCACGTGCTACGATCTCGATCCGATCTTCTTGTAGGTGGGTGCGCACTCAAGGTCATAAGGCGCGCTGCTGCCTCAATTTCCTTATGGTTGCCCCCGCGGGGGGCTGAGCGGGCCCTGTATCAACGCCGAGCATTGCATTGGTGTGATGGCCAACTTTGGGGCGAACTGTATATTTCAATGAGCTGACAAAGCTGCCATCGTCCTGACAAGCACACTCACCTGCGTGCGCTTCATGCTCCCGATTGAGAACACGAATGGAGAAAAAGATGAATTCCGGGTTAGTCAAGAGCAGTCGGAAAAAACTCACAATTGTGGACACCGATGTCCACCACTGCTACCGGACAAAATCGGAACTATTTCCTTATCTCAGCAAGTTCAATGCTGAGCGTTTTGCGGAGTGGGGCTTCGGTGGCATTGAAATGGACCCCCACGCCTCTAGCGGAGGATATCACGGAACTCGGGTGGATTTTGAAACGCAAGAGAATGGCGAAATATTAGGTAGTAATGGCGACGCGCAGAGTTGCGGTAAGCTGTTGCTAGACGCACATGGTATCGATTTGGGGGTTCTTACGGGCGGCCCTGCGCAAACGGCGAGCGCGCTCGCCGACGTCGACTATGGGAGTGCTCTGTGCCGCGCTTTTAACGACTACTCAATGGAGCATTGGATCGCCAAGGATGCGAGGTTTAGACTTAATCTCGCCATCAACTCGCAGGACCCCCTTGGGGCAGCGGCTGAAATCGATAGGCTTGGCTCACATCCTTCCGTTTGCGGAGTCATGCTCAGTTGTGGTGCACCTCGCCCCTTTGGCCAGCGCTTTTATCATCCGATATACGAAGCATGCGCCCGACACGGATTAGCGGTGACGATGCACTTCGGCTCAGAAGGGACGGGCATCAATCCGCCGCCCTCGGCGGCCGGATGGCCAAGTTACTATATCGAAATGCGTCTGCTGCGTCCGCCATCTTATGCTGTGCACCTAGCGAGCTTCATCTTCGAAGGTGTGTTCGAAAAGTTCCCGACCTTGAAAGTGGCGATGGTCGAAAGCGGATTTGCCTGGGTGGCGCCCCTGATGTGGAAGATGGATCTCGATTGGAAGGGACTTCGCCGATGGACTCCATGGGTAAAAAAGCTGCCAAGTGAGTACCTGATGGACCATTTTCGTTTTGGCACCCAACCATTGGATGAGCCCGCCGATCCGGAAGCGCTAAAGCAGATTATCAACTGGATTGGTGGTTCACGAACACTGATGTTTGCGAGCGACTTCCCGCATTGGGATTCGGATGATCCGATGATGACGTTGTCCGACCAGCCAGAGGATCTGCGCCGACGCATCTTCGCAGAAAATGCCATCGAGACATACAAACTGTCGCTACCAGCAATCTCTCAGGCCGCGTAGGGAGAGGTACCGGTGCCCAAGAAATATGAAGTTTGTTACGCAGACGAGATCCCGGTTGGCGGACGACGCATTGTCGATATAGCAGGCCGGAGTGTCGGGATCTTCAACGTCAACAACGAATACTATGCCGTTCGCAACAGCTGCCCACATAAAGCCGCGCCTCTGTGTAGAGGAATTATCGACGGAATGGTCAAGGGCGGAACGCCAGGGCAGTTCGAGTACGAGCAAGAAGGCGAAATAATTCGATGTCCGTGGCACGGCTGGGAGTTTGCGATCAAAACGGGCCATTCCGTGTTCAATCCGCACAAGATTTACGTGCGCGGCTATCCCGTGAGTGTCGAGCTTAAGACCTCAAACTGCGCCGACGTCGACGTGGGGAGCACGGAGGAGGATCCATCGGTCGACACCTACCGTGTGTCGGTCGAGGAAACCAACGGTAGCCGTCGACCTACTCTCTACATACACCTCTAAGTTGACCTTCTAGGCTGATTGCAGCGGTTTGAAACATGGGATGTCAGCCAAGCTCGATAAGCTAAGTGTGCCACTTTCGATGCTGGCATCGGCGCGCTGGTGGAAATCTCGCATGCCGTTATCGATCGGAATATGAGGCCTTCTTCGGAGACGAGCCGCAGGTTGGAAGATCGCACGACCTGCGGCGATTAACTAGCTAGGCAACCCTCGTGCGGGTAGCAGAGAATAAACCAACGAATGCACGGAGAAAGGGGAACTAAGATGATTGACGAAATGGGTTTTCTCAGCGAGCGCGTCGCGAAAGGTAAGCTGTCCCGACGTGAGTTTCTAGGTCGGGCCGCAGTGCTCGGGGTCAGTGCAGCGTTTGCCAACAACCTGCTTGCCACGGCCGCAATGGCAGAAGGGCCCGTGAAGGGGGGCTTGCTCAAAGCCGGGCTGCAGGGTGGAGCGGCCACGGACAGTCTCGATCCAGTGCTTCTGACGGATGCATTTCAATTTATCTTCAGCCGTCAGTGGGGCGAAACGGTTGTTGAGCTGGACGCAGACAGAAAGGTGCAGCCGGGACTTGCCGAGGAATGGGGCCCCTCGAAGGATGCCAAGGTCTGGACTTTCAAGATCCGTAAGGGCGTGCAGTTCCACGATGGCAAGGAGTTGACCCCCGCCGACGTGCTGGCCACCATCGAGCGCCATGCGGGGCCCAACTCGAAATCCGGCGCGTTCCCGCTTTTGCAGGGCATCGACAAGATGGCCGTCGACGGCCAGAACGTGGTCTTCACGCTCAAAGAAGCCAATGCCGAATTTCCGTTCATAATGACCGCACACCAGGTGGTGGTCCAGCCGAATGGCGGCAACGACAACCCGACCGCCGGCATCGGAACCGGTCCGTACAAGATCACCGTGCACGATGCGGGTGTTCGATCTGGCGGCGAAAAATTCGGAGGTTACTGGCGCGCCGATCGCGGCTTTGCCGATCAGATCGAGATCGTCGTCATCAACGACGGGACCGCGCGCAACTCCGCCTTGCAAAGCGGGCAGGTCCATATGATCAACCGTGTCGATCCGAAAGTGGTTGAACTCCTCAAGCGCTTCCCTGCCATCACCATCCGCAACGCTAGCAGCCGTGGCCACTATATGTTTGTTTGCCAGTGCGACACGGCGCCCGTCGACAACAACGACCTGCGGCTCGCGCTGAAACATGCCATCGACCGCGAGGAGATGGTCCAGAAGATCCTGGGGGGCTATGGCTCCCTCGGCAATGACACGCCGATAAGCAAGACCTATCCGCTGTTTACCGAAATGGAGCAGCGCAAGTATGATCCGGACAAGGCAGCCTTCCATTACAAGAAGTCAGGGCACTCGGGATCGGTGCTGCTTCACACGTCCGACGTCGGCTTCCCCGGCGCGGTGGAAGCTGCTCAGCTATTCCAGGCGAGTGCGGCCAAGGCGGGGATCACCATCGAGGTCAAGCGCGACCCGGGCGACGGCTACTGGTCAGAATTCGATAAAATGCCCTTCAAGGCTAGCTATTTTGGCGGCCGTCCGACCCAGGACATGACGTATTCCCTCGAGTACCAGTCCAAAGCGCCATGGAACGAGTCACACTTTTCCAACGAGAAGTTCGACCAGATGCTGGTACAGGCCCGCGGTGAACTCGATGCCGACAAGCGCAAGAAGCTCTATTCCGACATGGGCCAGATCGTCCGCGACGAAGGCGGTAATATCCTTCCAATGTTCAACGACTTCATCGATGCCACAGGGCCGCAGGTTGGCGGCTGGGCCACGGATGGCAACCAGGAACTTATGGGCGGCTACGCACTGTCCAAATGCTGGCTGCAGGCCTGAGGCCGCACGACCATGGTTCCCAAGCTTATTGCCCAGCGCGTTGCGCTGGGCATCCTTTTGCTAGTCGCCGTTTCGGTTCTGATCTTCGCCGGTACCAATCTCCTGCCGGGCGACGTTGCGCAGGCCATTCTCGGCAAAACGGCAACGCCGCTTGCGCTCGAGAATCTCAGAAGGGAAATCGGCCTCAACGACCCTGCGTATGTCAGGTATTTCCACTGGCTGTTCGGAATTCTGCAGGGTGACCTGGGCACTGCGCTGACGACCAAGCTTGATATAGCCACGTCCATCAGGGAGCGGCTGTGGAACACGCTGTTCCTCGCCTTCTGGGCGGCCATCGCGGCGGTCCCGCTTGCCGTCATCCTGGGGCTCGTCGCCGTGCATCATCATAACCGCCCGGTTGACAAGCTGATCTCGGGCTTGGCGCTTGCCTCCACCTCGGTGCCGGAATTCTTCATTGGCTACTTGCTGGTCTATTTCTTTGCCGTGAAGTTCCAGATCTTCCCAGGCATTTCTACCGTTTATGACGGCATGCCCTTCCTCGACAGGATGAAGGCGATCGCGCTGCCCTGCGCCGCGCTGACCCTGGGCATCCTCGCACATATGATGCGAATGACGCGGGCCGCGATCCTCAACGTAATGCAGTCGGCTTATATCGAGACTGCCGAACTGAAGGGCCTGACGGCGTTCGAGGTCATCCGCAGGCATGCTCTCCCCAATGCTCTTGCCCCGATCATCAATGTCGTGATCCTCAATCTCGCCTATCTCGTGGTCGGCGTCGTCGTCGTCGAGGTGATCTTCGTCTATCCGGGCATGGGGCAGTATCTGGTCGACCATGTCGCCATGCGCGACGTGCCCGTGGTCCAAGCCGTCGGCCTGATCTTCGCCGCCGTCTATATCTTCCTCAATGTCGTGGCCGACGTGGCGTCCATTCTCGCCAATCCGCGCCTCAGGCATCCGAGGTAAGGAGCACCATGCCAAGACGTATTCCCACCGGCGCGCTGATCGGCCTTGTTGTCACCACCCTCTTCTTCCTCGTGGCTATCTTTGCGAAGTGGATCGCCCCCTACGGCCTCGGCGACATCGCCGGCCGAGTCTGGGAGCCGATATCGGCGAAATTTCTCTTCGGCACCGACAATCTTGGCCGCGACCTGCTCTCGCGCATGATCTATGGCGCCCAGACGACGATCCTGATCGCGGTTCTGGCGACACTGCTTTCCTTCTCGATGGGCGCAATCCTCGGCTTCACCGCTGCGGTGGTCGGCGGCTGGTTCGATATGTTGATGTCCCGTTTCGTCGACCTGCTGATGGCAATCCCGACGCTGATCTTCAGTCTGGTGGTGCTCTCGGTCCTGCCTTCGACGCTGGTCACGTTGATCCTCGTCATGGGCACTCTCGATGCGACCCGCGTTTACCGCCTGTCACGCGCGGTCGCATCGGACTTGAACGTCATGGATTTCGTCGAGGCCGCCAAACTGCGCGGCGAAGGCAAGTGGTGGGTGATCTTCGCCGAAATCCTACCGAATGCGCTCTCGCCGCTGGTTTCGGAACTCGGGCTGCGCTTCATCTATGCGGTGCTCGTCCTCTCCGCTCTCTCCTTCCTCGGCCTCGGCGTGCAGCCGCCGGCAGCGGACTGGGGCGGCATGGTCAAGGAGAACAAGGATGGCATCGTCTTCGGCATCCCGGCGGCGCTGATCCCGGCTGCGGCGATTGCCGCGCTCGCCATCTCCGTCAACCTGGTCGCCGACTGGATCCTGAACCGCACCACCGATCTCAAGGGAGGGCGCGGCAATGGCTGATGTGCTGCTCGACATCCGCAATCTTCGCATTGAGGCCACCACCTATCCGCCCGGCGAAGAGCCGATGACGATCACCATCGTCGATGACGTGTCGCTGACGCTCGAGAAGGGCAAGGTGCTGGGCCTGATCGGTGAATCCGGCGCGGGCAAATCCACCATCGGCCTCTCGCCGATGGGGTATGGCCGCGGCGGCGTGCGCATCACCGGCGGCGAGGTCATCCTCAACGGCCGCGATATCCTTAAGCAGGGTACGAACGGCATCCGCAAACTGCGCGGCCATGAAGTATGCTATGTCGCGCAATCCGCGGCGGCGGCCTTCAATCCCTCCCAGCGGCTGATGGACCAGGTGGTGGAAAGCTCGCTCAAGCACGGCTTAGCCAACCCCGTCGAGGCCGAGCGCCGGGCGGTGGCGCTGTTCCGCAAGCTCAGCCTTCCCGACCCGGAAAATATTGGCGAGCGCTATCCGCACCAGGTCTCCGGCGGACAATTGCAACGCGTGATGACGGCCATGGCGCTCTGCCCCGAGCCGGTTCTGATCATTTTCGACGAACCGACCACGGCGCTCGACGTGACGACGCAGATCGACGTGCTTGCCGCGATCAAGCAAGCAATCCACGCCACAGGTGTCGCCGCGCTCTATATCACCCATGACCTTGCCGTTGTCGCGCAGGTGGCCGACGACATCATGGTGCTGCGCCATGGCAAGATGGTCGAGACGGGCACCGCCCATCAGATCATTAAGGAGCCGAAGCAGGCCTATACCCAGGCGTTGGTCTCCGTGCACCGTCTCGATCACGAAGAGAAGCAGCCGACGCCGAAACCGATCCTATCGGTGAAGAACGTCACGGCCGCCTACGGCAACGGCATTTTAAAGGTGTTGAAGAACGTCTCGGTCGATATCCATCCCGGCCAGACGCTGGCTGTGGTCGGCGAATCCGGCTCTGGAAAATCGACGCTGGCGCGGGCGATCACCGGCCTGCTGCCGCCGCAGCAGGGTGAGATCAGCTTCGAGGGCCGTAAGCTTTCCAACCGACTCGGCGGCCGTACCAAGGAAGACCTCCGCCAGCTTCAGATGATCTACCAGATGGCCGATGTGGCGATGAACCCGCGCCATACCGTCGGCACCATCATCGGCCGGCCGCTAACCTTCTATTTCGGCCTCAGGGGTGCGGCGCGCGACAAGCGGGTCAAAGAGTTGCTTGCGGAAATCGAGATGGGTACCGGCTTCATCGACCGTTATCCCGCAGAACTCTCGGGCGGCCAGAAGCAGCGCGTCTGCATTGCGCGCGCGCTGGCCGCCAAACCCAAGCTGATCATCTGCGACGAGGTGACATCGGCCCTCGACCCGCTGGTCGCGAACGGCATCCTGAAGCTGTTGCTGAACCTCCAGAAGATCGAGCAGGTCGCCTATCTCTTCATCACCCACGACCTCGCCACGGTAAAGTCGATCGCCGATTCCATAGCCGTCATGTATCGCGGCGAGGTGGTGCGGTACGGTTCGAAGAGCCAGGTGCTGACGCCGCCGTTCGACGACTATACCGATCTCCTGCTGTCGTCCGTGCCGGAGATGGAACTCGGCTGGCTGGAGAAGGCGACCGCCGGGCGGAGGATGGCGAGTGCGGGGAATTAGCGATGTGACTCTTCGCGATACCACCAATTTAATGAGGTTTCCCCGCGCCGGTGCCTCCCTCCACCCGCGCAACCTTGCCCGGCTTTCGAGCCGGGCCTTTTCAGTCGAATCCGCACGCGACAAATTGCCGTTCCGAGAGAACGCAATGACGCAATGGTAAGCCGGTCGCGCGTGAAGACATCGTGGGTGACTACGCAATGGGAGGCAGCACGATAGTGACGAGCATTCTCACAGCGTTGCTCGAACCGCACTACTGGCGTTGCGGCGTCGATGCCCCTCCGGATGAATTCGGCTACGGCATTATAACGATGCGTGATCTAAGTTTTGCAGTTGTACTGATTTGGCACTGTCAAGTAGGATCGAGATCAAAGCAGATTCTGCGTTAGCGTTCCTGTGAGCTTGTTGGACTCCGCCGGCTCGCCTGACGATAGTGATGGGGTTGTCTAATCGCCGCTGGGACGTCAAGCATGTAATTGCGTCGAGACGACGCTGCCGGGTGCATGGTTGTCTTCGCGGTCGACATCAGTCGCCGCATGATGGAGCTCCGCGGACGAGCCTTCAATGTGGACGACGCACTTTGCTGAGACAGCGGTGCAACCCCATCAGCGGAATGGCTCGGCTCACGTCCCGGCAGGGACGTCTCAGGCGCTCAGATCCTGAACGCTATTCGCAAGATTTCATGCTGTTGCGCCTGCATTTCGATCAAAGAACTCACCGGTCTTGAGCATCGAATGCATTATCACCGCCAGTTTGCGCGCCACAGCCACGGCAGCTCGTTTGAAGCCAACCCTCTCCCGGAGCTTGAGGCCCCACGTGCGCAGGCTGCTGTCGATCGAGCTGCGTGTCAGGATGACCGCCGCAGCCTCATAGAGAAGTCCCCGCAAATGTCGATCGCCGCGTCGGGATATATGGCCGTCATAATCGACTTCTCCCGATTGGTAGCGGCGAGTTGTCAGGCCGATCCAAGCGGCAACAGAGCGGGACTTCTTGAAGTTGCCCGGATCTTCAATGGCAGTGGCGAAAGAGGTTGCGGTAATGGCGCCGATGCCGGGGATCGACATGAGTATGCGGCATGCTTGGCTTTGACGTGCATCTGCGACAAGCTGGCGCCCAAGCTCGGCGGCACGGATGCGAATGCTGCGCCAGGCTTCCAACATCGGTAGGACGACAGGAGCAAGCTCGCTCTGATCGATAAGAAGGCTCCGGACATTCTTTTCGAATGTAGTTCCCTTACCGGCGGGAACGAGCAAGCCGAACGTTTTCATGATCCCTCGGATCTGGTTGGAAAGCTCGACGGTGATCCGGACCAGCCGAGTGCGTGCTGCCACGAGCGTGCGGGTCAACATACTGTCGAAGCCTTTCACGCGCACCTCGCGAAGGAATCCTGCTTCAGCAAGACGCGCCAAACCATCGGCGTCATTCGCATCCGTCTTGTTCGCCGCCATATCGAGAGCGGCTTTGGCATGGCGCGCATCGATGCAGATGGCTGGCAATCCCTCGGCGCGCAGCGCATGATAGAACCAAACTGACAGCGGGCCGGTTTCGAACACGACGCGCTTTGCGGCCGGCGCCCGCTTGCGGACAAGCTCGGCAATGATCCTGGGATCAGATGCGCACACCCCGCGCCAGATCCGTTCGCCTTCACGGCGGATCGACACTGCCGTCTCTTTCATCGACACGTCGAGACCGATATGTTCTTCCATGGCTGTTCTCCGTTGATGCTGGGCCCGGCGTCCAGTCGTGAGCCCGTATTTCATCTTATCGGGGAACAGCCACCCTCCAAGACTATGATCGGTTCCAGGGCGCGTCGCTCCCGCGATTACCCCATGTGGACGCCCCCTCGACGGCATCGATGTGCCAGAATGGTGGTGTTTGACAGCCACCGTAAGAGAGGGAGCGTCCACAATGGAAGT
>NZ_JAMYND010000063.1:0-23064 GCF_040318885.1 Mesorhizobium sp. M0998 | reverse complement strand
TCTCGCCGGCAAGCAGGGCGACGCCGTCAACGCCATCCTGGCCGCCGCCGGCTACAACTTCTCCCTCCTGCTCAGGTGGCTGAAGCAATTTTTGTGGCTCTTGATCGCCGCGTTCCTGAACCGGCCGAGGCAGCTTGCCGCTTAGCGGTCAAGATTGTTCACGGTCGACGATAACGCCAAACTCGGGTGCCTAGCCTCCCATATATGATCCACCGTTCACGTGAATGGTCTGACCCATGATATAGCTCGAGGCGTTGCTGCAAAGGAACGCCACGGCATCACCGACTTCTTCACCGGTGCCGAAGCGGCCTGCTGGCGTGATGGACAGCCATTTGTCTCCATTCTGCCGCAGGAGTTCCGCCACCATCGGAGTGTCTATGGTCCCGGGAGATACTGTGTTTACGCGTATGTTCGGTGACACCTCCCGCGCGAGAGATTTGGTGAAAGCCAACACTCCGCCTTTTGAAGCCCCATAGTGAACGTGCTCGGGCGAGCAGCCTTCATGGGCTGCAGACGAGGCGATGGTCACGATTGTTCCACCCGGCTTGATATGAGGAATTGCCCGCCTGCAGATGTAGAACACTCCGTCCAAGTTTATCGACATCGTTCGTCGCCACTGCTCGTCTGTCATAGAGGCGAATGGTTGATCTTCGAAGATTGCTGCTGCCGGAACGACATGATCGATGTGACCGAAACGAGCGATGCATGTCGATACGAGGGCGTCCGCGTCTGATGGTTTGCTCGCATCATAGGCGACTGCTATCACCCGCTCGCCGGTGGGATCTAACGAAGACGCCAATTTCGATACGCCGCTCTCATCGTAATCAGCTAGCAACATGCGAGCGCCTAAGCGATGAAAGGTTCGGGCGATAGCGCTGCCGATCCCACCGGCAGCGCCCGTCACGATGACAACCTGATCTACGAGACTGTTATCAATCAATTGAAGTCTCCTGCGGCAAAGCTAGTGTGCAGCCTTCGCTTGCGCGATCCATTCGTCCCACTTCGTCTTGTTCGTGGAAATCCACTCCAAGGCGCGCTGCTGGATCTGGTCATTGGAGTTCTCGCCTTTGTAGATCCGGAGGTCTTCCGCATTCAGGTCGTCGAGAGGGATTGCAACGAGCTCAAAGAACTTTTTTGCCGACGGATTGTCTTTGACGAAGGACGTAGCCGCAACAATCCTTTGCTGGATCATCGGGAATCCAAGATTTCCTAGACCGGGGATTGTCGTGCTGGCCGTCTGTCCCGCGGGCAGCTCCGTCTTCTTGACGTTAAGAAAAACAACGTCTTTCCCGGGCTGGAGTATGCTGGATACCCATAGGGGGGTCCACGTGTAATAAAGGGTGGGCTTTCCTTCTTTGATGCGTTCGATTGCGTCTGGAATGATCGCGAAATAACTGCCCTGCTTTTCTTCAAGGGTATCGCGCAATCCATACGCGTCCAGATGATGCTCAATGATTACCTCACATCCCCATCCTGGCTCGCACCCATAAAGATCGGCTTTGCCATTGCCGTCGATATCGAAAAGCTTCGCCTTCTCTGGATCCTTGAAGTCCTCTATATACTTGATGCCGGTCGCATCCGCTGTCTTCTTGTCGATCAGGTAGCCTTGGATATTATCGGCTGAAATATGCCCGAGCCGGGTTAAGACGGCGTCTCCGCCATTTTCCTTCAGGTACTGGTCATGGATTGGCTCCGCATAGGCAGCAAAGAACGTGGCGTCGCCTCTTGCCATCGCAACGTAAGCCAATTGAATCTGAAGTTGGACGGGATCTGCTACGTCGTATCCAAGTTGCCGTAAGCCCTCGTCCACGATGTAGGTCTGCATGAGGTTCTCTGTGATTGCGTCCCACGCTGGGATCACTTTCTCGCCCGCAAATGCGCTAGGACAGCACAGAACGGAACCAAGCAGAATAGAACGAAACAGCGACTTCATAACGTGAACTCCCACTTGTTATATCGATTAACATTGCCGTTGACCCAGGAAGCGCTCGACGGCTTCTGTGCTATGCTTGCGACTGATAACCCGACGCGCGGAAGCGTGCGCTTGGAATCCCGGTAGAGACGACACGCGGGAGGCGCGTTTCAGCCGGCATGGATTGATCGCGTCTGAAAAGCCTCTTCCCTGACTGCCGTTTTAGCACCCGATGTCGAAAGTCGGTTCGGAAAAAAACGGATCGGGCGGTTGAGTTTTTGGCGAGTGCGTATGCCTGCTTTTTTTGGCAACGTAACTGTCAGGCTATTCAGCGAAAAATTTCCAAAGGAAGCAGCTCGTGCAGCATAACGATGTTTTGGAAGGCTGCGCTGGTGGAGAGGCCGTCGAGTCCTGCGATGTGCTCATCGTTGGTGCTGGGTTTGCCGGCATGTACATGCTGCACCTCGCCCGCCGCCTGGGCCTCTCCGCGGTGGTGGTTGAAACGGCCTCGGGGGTCGGCGGAACGTGGTTTTGGAACCGCTATCCGGGAGCGCGCTGCGACGTTGAAAGCATGCAGTACTCCTACTCGTTCTCGGAGGAACTTCAGCAAGAGTGGCACTGGAGCGAGCGCTACGCCTCGCAGCCGGAGATCCTGGCCTATGCCAACTACGTGGCGATGAAGTTCGACCTTCTTCGTGACGTAAAATTCAACACACGCGTCATGAGGGCCGCCTTTCAGGAGGAAGAGTCCCGATGGCTGGTGTCGACAGATCAAGGAACGCAATATCGGGCCAAGTGGTGCGTCATGGCGACCGGGTGTTTGTCGGCCGCGCAAACCCCTAACATTCTTGGACTCGAGACCTTCAAGGGTGGAATCTATCACACCGGCAACTGGCCTCATGAAGGCGTCGCTCTGTCTGGTCAAAATGTCGGCGTGATCGGCACAGGATCGTCGGGTATACAGGTGATACCAGAGCTCGCGAAGCAGGCTAACCATCTGTACGTGTTCCAGCGTACGCCGAATTTCAGCATTCCGGCACGAAATAGGGCCATGGATGCCGACTACGAAAACTCCTGGAAGAAAAATTATGCCGAGCGGCGCGCGCTAGCGCGTTCGATGCCGGCAGGGATCCTGTCCCAGTTCGGGGACAAATCGGCGTTGGCCGTATCTGCTGAAGAGCGGCGCCAAGAATACGAAAGGCGATGGGCTGCTGGCGGGACCTCTTTTATGGCAGCTTATCCAGATTTGCTCCGGAATGCCGAAGCAAACGATACGGCTGCTGAATTCGTCCGGGAAAAGATCCGCCAGGCCGTCCAAGACCCTATGGTAGCCGAGCCACTGGTGCCGGTCGATCATCCTATTGGTGCCAAGCGCATATGCGCTGACACAAACTATTTCGAAACCTTCAATCGCGAGAACGTCACGCTTGTAGACATCCGTGCCAATCCCATCCGCGACATATCTCCGGGAGGGGTAACGGCAGGCTCTGATTTTTACGAGCTAGGCAGTTTGGTGCTGGCGACGGGGTTCGATGCGATTACTGGCGCGCTTAACAAAATCGAGATTGTCGGGCGGCAGGGGCTTGCCCTTACGGAAAAATGGCGGGATGGGCCGAAGACTTTTCTTGGCCTGATGAGCACCGGTTTTCCGAACTTATTTATTGTCACCGGACCAGGAAGCCCATCGGTTCTGACCAACGTCATAGTTGCTATTGAAGACAACGTTAAATGGATAGCTGAGTGCATTGCATATCTGATCGACGTGGACGCCGAGTATATAGAGGCAACCGCTTCAGCTGAAGAAACTTGGATGGAGGAAGTCAGGAAGACCGCCGAGGGAACGTTGTACATTCAGGCGAAATCTTGGTACCTCGGTGTCAACGTTCCAGGAAAACCGGCTGTTTTCATGCCGTATGTCGGGGGTCTGCCCACCTATCAAAAAATTTGCGATGATGTGGCCAACGAGGGGTATAGGGGCTTCAGCATTGGCAAACGGCCGAATTGAACCATTTGTAACAAGCTGAAATTCGGCTAATGGCGTACATGCATGGAAGTTCTTAAACCCTCAGGTCTCGACGACAGCCAGAGGGCTGCTACCAGCAGGTATAGCCGCCATCCACCAACAGCACCGTTCCCGATAGCTTGACGCATCGCTCGCTAGAAAACGGACCGCAGATGCGACCTCATCAGGCTGGCCCAGGCGGCCCATCGGTGTCTGGTCCGACCATGCATTTATGACTTCGTCAGGATACTTGCCGGTCATCTCAGACTGTACGAACCCAGGAGCGACTGCATTCACGCGGACACCGGATCTTGCCCACTACAGTTGTGTGCGTCAAGTTCTGCAAAATGGCGTGGCATTGCGGTGACGTCGGCGTGTCCGCCGCGCAGCTCAAGCGCCGCTGAAAACAGCCGCTTCGCATGCCATCCTTCAGGCGATAGAACGTTCCAGTTGACCACCGGATCGCAGAACGGAAAGTATTCTTACTTCGGCACCATCAGCCAGTTCCGCAGATCCAGTTCGGCCGCCACGTCATAATCGGGAACGGCGGTGCGCACGGCCGCCTTTTCCTCCTCGCCAATCACCTCAACTATGAGGACAGGCTTTAGCCGCTCCAATGTATTGCGGGCACCGGGCGCACCATCGGCTCGCCGCGCTCCACATCGATCTTGATCGCGGTGCATTGATCCAACCCGAGACTGTCGATCGTCATCGAATGGACGTTAAGCGGTTTGCTTTCATTCCCCGCCCCGCAGGTCGAACGGATTAAGCTGGCGCCATATGTCAGATACGGCGCATTTGGGTTGAACTTGATCACCGCTTCGCCAACAGCATCCGAAACGCAAGCGTTGTAAAGTTCGACCTCGACATTGTTCAGGCGGAAATTATCCCAACACCGCGCTACGTGGGTCGGCATCGGTTCAAAGGCAATGACGCAGCATCCCTGCTTAGCTGCGATTATGGAAAACAGCCCGGTATAGGCGCCGATATCAATCGCCGTCCCGCCCACGGAGCATATTTCCGCCCATTTTACAAGGCTTTCAACCTCATAGGGCACGCTTGGCCTATTGCTTAAGCAGATCAAATCATCCTGTTCGATGAGATTGGCCGATACAGGGCCTGCTTTGATTTCCAACGTCATCCCGCAAATCCTCTTCAAGCGTCATTTTTCGATAGTTCTGCAACAAAGAGAACGGCGAGCGATACTCTCATGACAGCGGTAGTCAGCGAAATCATAAGAACATTCTCCAACGGAGAAAACCATTTCTAAACTATACGGAGTTGCTGATGTTCTATGTTGCTCGTCCGACATTTGTCGGACATCTGACACGCGGAATGTGAATTGACCTTCCCCCTTCGCGCATGCGCACAGGAATATCCTGCACGGTTTCGCCAACCGACCGCCAGCGATTGATGGCGCTCATCAAAGATCGCAATGCGCCGCAGAAGCTCGTCTGGTGCGCCGAGATCATCCTGTTGAGCGCAGACGACGTCGGCACCGTCGAGATCATGCGGCAGACCGGCAAGTCCAAGACGTGCGTGTGGCGCTGGCAGGAGCGTTTCGCTGAGGAAGGCTTCGATTGGCTGTCGCGCGACAAGGCGCGGCCGTCGCGCATTCCGCCGCTCGGACCCGAAGTGGCCGAGCGCGTGGTGGCACTGACGCTGCAAGACTTGCGACGCACTGGACCGCCGACATGATGGTGCAAGCGGCCGACATCAGCGCCAGCGCGATGCGCCGCATTTGGAAGGTACACGGACTGCAGCCGAACCGCTGGCGGCAATTCAAGCTCTCCAATGAATCCGCAGTTCGTCCACAAGCTCCGCGACGTGGTCGGCCTCTACCTCGATCCGCCGGCCCACGCGATCGTGCTGTCTGTCGACGAGAAGAGATCCCATGGGGAGTGGATAGCGACCGACGCTCTGGCAGAGTGAGTTTGCTAACCCACCCACTCTGGAGGCGACCATGCAAATTATCACTGACCGACCCCAAGCGCCGACCGCTATCCGCACCGATCTTGGCGCAATTTTTCGTCTCGCTGGAACTTAGTCGATCGACCTGGCTGATTACATCGCTGTCGCCGGGCGGTGAAAAGATGTCGAAGTATACGGTTCGCAGCGGTGACGTCGCTGGACTATGGGCACGGTTCTCTCAGCTCAAAAACAAGGTGCAGGCCCGCACGGGGCAGGTCGTTCCAATCATCGTGATTCAAGAGGCGGGCCTCGACGGCTTTTGGATCCACCGCTTGCTGCAGGACGGACGGGTCGAAAGCCACGTCGTTGACCCCGCATCAATCGCGACGTCGCGCCGGCGTCGACGGGCGAAGACTGACAAGATCGACGGGGAAGCTCTGGTGCGCGCGTTGCTGGCTTACAAGCGAGGCGAGCCGCGGTGTGCGCCATGGTTCGAGCACCGACCTCACAAGAGGAGGATCGCCGCCGAATCTGCCGCGAGCGCAAGACGCTGACAGCGGAGCGGGTCGAGCACGTGAATCGGATCAAGGGGCTGCTCTTCGCCCAAGGCATCTCTGACTATGAGCCTTTATTGCGCAAAAGACGCGAGCGGCTTGAGGAACTCAGGACCGGTGATGGTCGTCCGCTACCTGAGCATTTGAAGGCACAGATTGGACGCGAACTTGATCGACTCGAACTTACGCTTCAGCAGATCAAGTCCGTGGAGACCGAGCGGGATGCTATGCTCAGCCCGTCGGACGAAGGCGCGCCAGCGCCGGGAGCAATGTTAAAGAAATTGAAGGGGATTGGCCCGGAATTCGCCGGGTCCTGTGGTCGGAGGGATTATTCCGAAGCTTTTCCAACCGACGGCAGGTTGCCGCTTATGCCGGATTGGCGCCGACGCCCTGGCGGAGCGGATCCGTCGCGCACGAACAAGGTGTCTCCAAAGCCGGAAACCCCCGGCTGCGAACGACCATGATCCAGCTCGCCTGGTTGTGGGTAAGGCATCAGCCTCGTTCGATGCTGACCCTGTGGTTTCATCAGCGTGTACAGCTCAATGGTGGCCGAGTTCGGAAAGTGCTGATCGTTGCCTTGGCGCGAAAGCTGCTGATCGCCTTCTGGAAATATGTGACCACCGGGGTTGTGCTGGAAGGAGCCGAGACAACGGCCGCCTGAAAACAAACGCTTCCCCCTTTTCAATCTCCCGGGGCCTGATCAGCTCCGGTGGATCCAGGTGAGCGGACCGAAATTTGGCCTGGCTTAAAAAGCCGAAGAAGAGGAAGAAGAGAATGGTCCCGCCCTCCTGAGCCTTCCCCGACGCAAGGGGGATATTGGTGCGGCCGATGTGAGCGGCGACCGGATGTGAGTTTGAAGCGGCATCGGAAACGGGCCGGGTCATGCAAACGGGCTCAGACCTTGGATACCGAGCAACGAGCGGAGATTTACCATGGAATCCTGATCCGAACATCTTCACCCCAGATGGTGCGTAATGGCTACCGGGTGTTTGTCCGCTGCCCAAACCCCGAACCTTCCTGGGCTCGAGACCTTCAAGGGTGGAATCTATCACACTGGCAACTGACCTCATGAGGGCGTCAATTTGTCTGCGCAGAATGTTGGCGTCATCGGCACAGGGTCGTCGGGAATACAGGTGGTTCCAGAGCTCGCGAAACAGGCTAAACACCTGTACGTGTTCCAGCGTACGCCGAATTTCAGTCTTCCGGCACGAAACAGACCGATGGATGCCGAGTACGAAAATTCCTGGAAAGGGAATTATGCTGAGCGGCGCGCGTTAGCGCGTTCGATGCCGGCGGGGATTCTTTCCCAGTTCGGGGACAAGTGAGCGTCGGCTGTATCTTCGAAGAATGACGCCAAGAATACGAAAGACGATGGGCTGCTAGGGGAACCTCTTTTATGGCAGCTTATCCAGATTTGCTTCGGAATGCCGAAGCAAACGAAACCGCTGCTGAATTCGTCAGGGAAAAAATCCGCCAGGCCGTCGAAAACCCGACAGTAGCCGAGCAATTGGTGCCAGTCGATCACCCCATCGGTGCCAAGCGCATATGCGCAGATACCAAGTACTTCCAGACCTTCAGATGCGCTGGATCGCCGACAATCATGAGCAACTCAAGTTGCCATTCCGCGTGGTCAACTTGCATCCACCATCGCGCCAGAGCGTGCGCGGGCATAATACGGCGGGAGCGTAGCGTCCAATGTGGAATTCGCTCCAGTCTGGACTGACGACCTCCATCCTCTGTTTTCTCTGACTCCGAATCCCGAGCCCTGACCGTCAGGCATCACTTGACTTCGATGGGTTCCACTCCCAGAAATCTCGCCCCGATGCAGCCCTCCGATTGACACATAATGACACTCGATATCCGCGGAAGTTTGAAAAACACGAAGATCAGCTCAAATCGCTATGTGTTCTCGAAGAGCTAATCTCGAACTCGATTGATGCGTTTCTAATCCGACGTGATAGGACCCGATCACGCGAAATTTCGAGGCGATCCGGTCTGCTTGAAGACGAATCGGATATCGCGATCTCATGCTCTGACAATGGTTGTGGCCTGGGAGATGCTCAGACCGAAGCATTCCTTACAAAAGACACGTCCTACAAGGATGATCTATCAATCGCAGGAATTGGCAAGTGTAAGGGCGCAGGGCGCATCCAGTTTTTCCACCATTTTGACCGGGTGGGAATTCGGAGCGCTTATCGTAGCGACGGAAAGATCCTGACGCGCACTCTTCCGCCTTCCGCATCGAGAAAAAGATCGGCGCGATTGACTTCGTCGTTACGGAAGGGAAGAGCGGGATATCGGCACCACGGTTGCACTTGATTGGTTGAAGGCCGGTCCGCGAGAGCGCGATCGAAAAGATCTGGATCGGGAAAACCCAGTGTGGTTCTTCGAGCTGAGAGCTCGCCTACAAGATTTGGACCGGGTCCGCAGATCACCATACCGGCCAGCGGCTTCTCGAAATGCCGTGATGAAAAGGCCTGAGAGAAGAACGCACTCGATCACCAGCCACAGCAGGTTGAAAAGCTTCTTGCATCAAGGGCGGCAACCAGAGAAGAACGATGCCGGCATCGATCGCCGGCACGGCTTCATCCGCGGCTGGAACGTCACCAGTGCCTCGGCCTATGACGGGGCGCAGCTTTCCAACGTGCTGGACAAGAACAACACCGGCTCGAAAGTGTGGGCCGACACGGCCTATCGCTCCAAGAAGAACGAGGCATGGCTGGAGAACAACGGCTACGTCTCCGACATCCACCACAAGAAGCCGAAAGGCCGGCCGTTGGCCCGCGACGTCGCCTCGCTCATCGGTCGGCCTTTCGGCTTCTTGTGGTGGATGTCGATAAGCGGCAAGGGAACCCGTAGCAGTGGGTAGCTCAATTTGAGATTCATCGGCTTTCTGTTTGGAGCTGATGATTGGAATTTCTATAAGCACGCCTATTCTTACTGAGTCAGAAAGTCGCGGGTATGGGGGATTCGCGCTGGTCGCGGATTTGTTAGGCTGCTGCTTCGTGATTAGGGAAGTGCCCCGCCATGGCGACTGGACAGCCGAGAGTGAAGCAGCATTCGACGCTTATGTCGATGCTTTGATCGGAGTGATCGGCCACGCCGACCGCGTTGAGCCGCTGAAGGATTATTGCCTGGGACTTCTGATGCCGATGGAGTGCGTTTCAGAAATTCGCGGACACCCATTCCGCTAATTCGCGGACAGCGATTTCAGTAATTGCGGGACAGTGATTCCGCCAATTCCCGGACAGTTTTCGGGGCGGATATAACGGTCGGTTCTCGGGAGCGCCGTTCTGGCATTTTGCCCTCTCTCATCGGGTTGAGAGGGGCCATGCCAAGACGGAAGCAAGCGAGACGAACGACAGTGAAAGACCTACGATCAATCTTGCGCCTGACGCATGAGCAAGGCCTCTCGGTGCGTGCGCTGTCGGAACGGCTGAAGATCAGCAAGACTTCCGTTTCGACCTATCTGGTTGCGGGCGCGGAGGCCGACATCTCGGACTGGCCGCTGCCGCCGGGCTGTGACAATGACGCATCGCTTGAGCGGCTTCTGTTTCGCCGGTTGGCCGTCCGCCGCAGGATCTGGACGAGCCCGATTGGGCGATGGTCTCGCGCGAGCTGAAGCGCAAGGGCGTGACGCTGACGTTGTTGTGGCAGGAATACCACGCGGCGCATTCCGATGGTTATGGCTACACCTGGTTTTGCGACCGGTTCGGCGCTTTCCAGCGCCGGGCGAGCACAACGTTCCGCAACCGCCACGAGACGGGCGCGGTGATGCAGACCGACTACGCGGGCCAGACCGTGCCCGTCGTCGATCCCGATACTGCGTCATCTGCCAGGCTCAGATCTTCGTTGGGGTGCTGGGCGCGTCGTCCTTCACCTTCGCCCATGCCAGCTTCAGCCAGAAGCTGCCGGACTGGATCGAGGGCCAGTGCCGGGCACTCACCTTCTTCGGCGGAGTAACGAAGGCGATCGTCTGCGACAATCTGAAGGCCGGCGTCGCCAAGGCGCTGTGGTTCGAGCCGACGCTCAACCAGACCTTCGCTGCCATGGCAGAATATTACGACACGACGATTCTGCCGACCCGAAGCCGCAAGCCGCGCGACAAGGGCAAGGTCAAGGGCGCGGTGCTGATCGTCGAGCGCTGGGTCCTGGCCCGGCTGCGCAACCGGCGCTTCTTCAGTCTCGGCGATCTCAATGCCGCAATCGCGGTGTTGCTGGAGGATCTGAACAACCGCCCCATGCGCCAGGTCGGCAAAAGCCGCCGGGAGCTGTTCGAGGTGATCGAACGAACGGCCCTGTCGCCATTGCCGCCGGCGCCGTTCGAATATGCGGAGTGGAAATCGGCGAAGGTGCTTCCCGACTACCATGTCGAGATCGACAGGACCTTCTACTCGGTGCCGCACGCGCTGATCGGGCGGCGCGTGGATGTGCGGCTCACCCACCGGGTGGTCGAGCTCTTCCATGATCACAAGCGCGTCGCCAGCCATGTCCGCCGCTCGCAGCGCTGCGGCCATGTCACCGTCAACGAGCACATCCCCAAGGCGCACCAGCGCCATGCCAACACGACGCCGGCGAACCTGATCCGGCAGGCAGCCGGGATCGGCGCCAACACCGCCATCCTGGCTGCCGGCATCCGTTGGCGATGATCCGGCGCTTCAGTTCACCCGGTTTGAACCGCTTTACATCGCGCCCGTGGAAATTGTCGTGGGAGACTTGATTGTGCGTGTGGGCAGCAGCGTAGACGCGGATCATCTTGCACGGGTGATCCGAGCGGTACGGGCGGCATGATCCCTTCGGGCGTGACGGTTTATGTTGCAAGCGCGCCGGTCGACTTCCGCAACGGACCGGTCTCGTTGATGGCGCTTGTTCGCGATGGCGGTGTGGACCCTTTCGATGGTTCCCTTTATGTCTTCCGTTCGAAAAGAGCTGACCGGGTGAAGATCGTCTGGTGGGATGGGTCAGAGGTTTGTCTCTATGCAAAAACGCTCGAGAAATCGCAGTTTTGCTGGCCGCGGATCGGGCCCGCGCGTGTCCGGCTGAATCATGCGCAACCAAGCTTAACCTTTTCTCGGGCCCAGTGGGTCGCTGCCGCAAGCTTCCATCACAACCAGCAGGCGCTTGGCATGCCATGAACTGCCGAAACCGAAACCGCGTCAGCTTTTTGCGGAATTTCAGATCCCCCGTCATTGCGGCGCCGTGAAGCTGGAATACGTTCTTTGCCAGGTCCACCCCGATCATTGTATCCTTCATTTGCCGTCCTCTCCTTTTTGTGGCGTTTGAAACTGCGCCAGACCACATCGCCATTGCATCTTTGCTTCCATTCTGTTCAGAGTCTTTGAGACTCTCAGAGCAGCTGCCGTACGGCAGCAATGATGTGATCCTTCGTCGGGAAGAAATCCTTCTCGAGGGCAGGACTGAATGGGACGTGAATGTCTGGAGCACACACGCGAAGGATCGGTCGCTTCAGCAGATCGAACGCATCTTCTGCCATCACCGCGGCGATTTCACTTCCAACGTTGCAGACACGGTGCGCATTCTCGACGATCACAAGCCGTCCGGTCTTGGCGACTGAGATCCTGATGGTTTCATGGTCTAGCGGCTTCAAAGTACGTGGATCGATCACATCGACCGAAATGCCTTCCTCGGCGAGCGCGTCGGCAGCTTCCATCGTAGGCCGGATGGCGCCCGCAATAGCTACAAGGGTTATGTCTTTTCCCTTGCGCTTTACATCCGCTTTGCCAATCGGGATTAAATAGTCTGGATCTGTGGGCACATCGCCCTTGAGCGGCCACAGGCGGGCGTCTTCGAAGACGAGTACAGGATCGCCATCGCGAATTGCCGATTTCATAAGCCCCTTGATATCGGCGGGGCTGGTCGGACAGATGATCTTGAGACCAGGCACATTCATAAAAAGCGGATACGGTCGATCGGCATGCTGCGCCGCCTTGGACCCCACCGAGTACATCCAACAACGAAACACGATCGGAATGTCGATCTGACCTCCAGTCATATACCGCAATTTCGAGGCCTGGTTGATGATCTGATCCGAGGCGAGATAGACGAAGCTGGCAACTGAGAGGTCCACGATCGGTCGCAAACCGTTGATCGCAGCCCCGATTGCGAGGCCGGTAAAACCGCCTTCTGAAATCGGCGTGTTCCAAACCCGGTTCTTGCCGAACCGCTCAATAAGTTTGCCGCCGCCATAGATCGAAATGTCCTCTCCCATCAGGACGACGCGCTCATCACGATCCATTTCCTCCAGCTGCGCCTGCACGAGCGCTTCAAGATAGGTCATCTCAATATGGGTGCCGGGCGCAGCGACAAATTTCTGGGCAGTACTTTGCATGTCGATTAATTCCCCTTCTGCCCAGCCACGAAGCTGTTATGGCCGGCTAGGGGCGAGTTGAACATGTAGTCGGGCAAGGTTTCGGGCCGAGGCAGGGGGCTGGCCAAAGCAAACTGTACAGCTTGCTTGACAGCTTCGGCGACTTCATCCTCGATTACTCTCAGACTCTTTTCGTCTATGCCTTCTTCTATGAGCACGGTGCGATACAGCAAAATTGGATCGCGGTCACGTTTGTGAGCCTCGACTTCTTCAAGCGATCGATAAGGCTCTCCCGGAATCACCAAGCCGAAATTGTGCTCATCGAATCGATAGGTGTTGGCTACTATGAGAGTCGGCCCCTCACCCGCGCGTGCTCGGGTGACGGCCTGTGCCGAAGCATCATAGACGGCGTCGACGTCTTGCCCGTCAACCGTTATCCCTGGCATGCCGTAGCCAGGGGCCCGCAGCGCTATGTCCGGCTGCCCGTGGCTTTGCGCCACCGAGGTGGTGATTGCATAGCCGTTGTTCTCGCAAAGATAGATGACCGGAAGCTTCCACAGCGACGCCATGTTGAGACTCTCATGGAAGGTGCCCTGGTTCACCGCTCCATCGCCAAAGAAGCAAAGCGTAACCTGATCGACGCCCCGAACCGTCGCGCTGAACGCACACCCTGTGGCAAGAGGGATGCCCCCTCCGACGATGCCCGATTCGCTGATGCTTCCGACCGAATTGTCTGCAAAGTGCATCGAACCGCCGCGCCCCTTGCAAATGCCGCCCTCCTTTCCCATCAGCTCGGCCATGAGCGCGCCTAGATGCGCACCCTTCCCGATCGGATGGCCGTGCGAACGATGCGTTCCGGTCATGGCGTCATCATCCCGGAGGGCCATACATGCCCCTACAATGGCGGCTTCCTGACCCACGCTCGCGTGGAAGAAACCAGGGATCTTGTCACCTTTGAACTGGCGCATACCCTCTTCTTCGAATCGACGGACGCAAAGCATCCTCCGATATGCCTCTAATCTCTGATCACCCTTTAACCGCATGAGTTAACGTTTCTCCATGGCGCTTGAATGACCATCGGCGATCCGCTTATCCTTTGATGACAGAGGTGGTGGTGATCGCGCGTCGAAATAGGCCATCGCCTCAGACCTTTGCGCAATACAGCTATCCAGCACGAACCTCTGGAGTGGATGTTCCGATATTCAGCGGGAACATGGAAGGTGTTCTCAGGCGCTTGTATAGAGGTCCGTATTGTCAGCAATGGCCTTATTCCTGGTTTCTACCTGATTTCGCCGGGTCCCGAGGAGTCTGCAGCAAGCGCCGCGCCATTTCACTTGAGGCTGGCAACCGCAATGCTTTGGAGCGACGAGCCGTCGCCGGAAGAAGATCCGCAAACCTTCCTTCGTCCGAAGTTGGACAAGAACGTCGGAAGCCAAACAAAAGGATGGGGCCACCGGGCCGGTGCCACTCGGCATGTTTCGGTCGCCTGCAACACAGCCTCGCCACGAACCGGCGGGATGTCAGGTACGCCCTGCGCGCCAACAGCAAGATTAACCCGGAGCGGACAAAACGAGCAGCCGACAGTCCCGCGAAGCGCGTATCCATCACCCGCCAATCGCAGGCGAGACTGCCTCAAAAGCCGAGTGCTCCCGCTCCTCCGGGAGAATGGCGTTCCACGCCGTCGGTCCGAGTTTGGCGGCCGACTTGCCTTCACGGAAGACTTAGCTTGGCAGTGCGGCCACCATCCACGACAAATATCTGGCCGGTGACGAATGCAGCCTCGTCGGAAGCAATCCATGCGACCATAGCCGCGACTTCCTCAACACGGCCGGTTCGACCTAATGGATGAATGGCACCCAGTCGCCCCCGCGCCTGCTCGGGCAAAGCGGCGACGAAATTGACGTTGAGATCCGTATCGATCCAGCCAGGAGCCACGCCATTGCAACGCACCCCGTCTGGCCCGCCATCGACCGCCACCGCACGTGTTAGGCCATGCAGCCCTGCCTTCGAGGCACAATAGGCCGCATGCCCTGGGTTGGACGCCAATCCCTCTATCGAGCCGATATTGACGATGGAGCCGCGGCTTCTGCAAAGATGAGGCATCGCGCGACGGATCAGCAGAAATGGAGCATCAAGGTTCAGCGCCATTGTGCGTCGCCACTCGTCCAACCCCGTCTCATCTATCTTCGCTTCAACCATGCGCCCGGCGTTGTTGACGAGGACATCGAGCCGGCCGGCTCGTTGAACGACATCGTCAATGATCACGGCCGGAACGTCGGGGTCGCAAAGGTCTGCGACTATCGTTTCTATATGGCCGGCCTCCTCAAGCTGAACCGCAAAGACCCTGGCTCCTTCGTCGGCAAGCCTGTCGGCGATTGCCGCTCCAATGCCGCTACTGGCGCCGGTCACGAGGGCGACCTTCCCCGCGAAGCGCGTCACGCAACAGCCCTTCCGCCGTTCACCTCAACAAGCGCGTCGCACATGTGAGGCGCGGTATCGGACGCCAAGAACAGCACAACATCCGCGATGTCTTCCGGCCGCGCGACGGGACCGAGCGGCACCGGGCCGTCCAGGTCGGCCATCGCCGTATTCTGGCCCAGCCCGCGTATGGGGAAGCCAGTGCGCAGCATCGAGATGTCACCTTCGTTGCGGCAGGCCGAATTGACCCAGACACATTGCCGCGCGTGGTCGCTGCCCATCCACTGCCAAGGCAATGCGACCGTTGCATTGGGTGGTGAAGTCGACGTCGCCTTGAGCGCCCACAAGATGGATAGTTGCGTGAGGCGGTCGCCTGAACTGCGCCCGGCGCGCCACTCGATGTCCGACGTTTCAACCTGAATCGTGGTGCGAGCATCTGCCTGAAGCCTCTTTAAGAGTACCCACCGGCTGAGCGCATTGCACGATGCATTTTCCCAAAGCCGCGGGTCGCGCCCGAGTTTCGCTGTTTGCCGCGGAAGACATCCTCTCATCCATTAGGTTTCCTCTGGCCAAGTGCTTGGCGATAAGCGGGGCGCTTTTTGCGACCTGCCGCCGGCAGCTCCTGCTGCCTCGCTACAAGGAAAGGTTCAAGAGTCGTGCCAACAGAGCAGAAGGAGCGTCAGAAAGATGTTCTGCATATTATTCAAAGGCTTAGATAAGGATACATCAGCAGCCCAGCCGAACGCCACCATGTCACCGACTCGACAAAACCGACAGTTGGACTCGGCGCGCGGCGGTTTCCCGGAAATAGTGGGCAGGATTCCTCCGCGGGGAAAGCGGAATTCACGATCATTCAACCGCATTCCGCGTTATCCCCGGTCGCGTCCTGCCGAGTGGTGTAGCTCGGCGGTGAAGAAGCTCGCGAGCGCGCCCTGCACAGTGCCGTAGCTTCCATCCACAGACAGTTTCTCCGGATAGGCCTGCCGTATGCTGGGAGAAGGGGGCGCCTGCCGTTGTGGCTGTTCGGCGACTTCAACGTATAACGGTCTCAGGTCACGACATCCGAGATTCTGTCAGCTTTGTCCGGACGGCGACGCAGGCTTGTTTGGCCAATTTCTTGTTTTGCCTTCAGGCCAAATAGCTGAAAATAGCCACAGAAAATGTTTTCTTCGCCTCGTTCGGCCAATTGGCACGAGTTTTGAGCCCTGGTTGCGAGGCGGAAGCTGGTGCTGACCGGCGCCGTCGGATGAGCATCTGCCCCAAATAGGAAGGAACTGTCATGAACACCCGCGATCAGCAGATGGCACTGGAGCAAGCCGCACAAAGGCGCATCAAGGATTCCCATGCCCTCGACGGCGACGCCGGTCGCTTGGCCAACTTCTATCGCGGATGGGCCAGTTCCTACGAGTTGGATGTCGGCCGCGACGGGTACTGCGGGCCGATGATCGTGGCGGAACTTGCGGGCGCCGTTCAGACAGCCTATTTGGCCAGGCAGCGAACTGCCATCGCAATCCTGGACGCTGGCTGCGGAACGGGCCTCGTCGGCGTGGAACTGGAACGCCTCGGCTTCCGGTTGATCGATGGGATCGACCTCTCCGAGGAGATGGCCGAAAGGGCTCGGCAAACGGGCGTCTACCGCCGTGTCCAAGGCGATGTCGACCTTAATGGGCCGCTCTCCGACTACTCCAGCGCGAGGTATGACATCACGGTCTGCTGCGGCGTCTTCACGCTCGGGCATGTCCGACCGGAGGGGCTGCGCGAACTGGCTCGCGTCACGCGCCCGAACGGATTCATCGTCGCAAGCACCCGCAAGAGCTATGCGGAGGCCACATCCTTTGAAGACGAGGTGCGGCACCTGCAGGATGCGGGCGTCCTGGTGCCGGCACAGCGTCTAAACGACGGCAGATATGTCGCGGAGGAGGACGCGCACTACTGGATTTTCCAGGTGCCCGAGAAGGCCAGTACGCCAACGGAAGAGCGGCGGCTATGATCACGCTTCCACAAATCTCGCTGGCGAAGCTGGCAGCGGTGCAAGGCGACGCCAAGATCGCGAGGGGTTACGTATGCCCTGCCAAGGAGTTCGGGTTCTTCTACTTGGTTGAGCACGGCAGCCCAAGCTATCCAGGCGGGGCCAGTCAAACAAGAAAACTGCCCGAAATCGTTGTGCCGACTCCCATTGTCAAACAAAGGTGTACTCATGTCTAAGGATCTCGTGGTCAGACTGGACGACAAACTTCGCGCTAAGCGAGAAAGCTTTGACAAGATCCCCGTGGTTGACATAGCGCCGCTTCTCGATGGCAGCAACAAACAGATGGTGGCGAAGGAGATACGTTGGGCGTTGTCGAACACCGGGTTCATGTATGTGAAGAACCACGGCATTCCGCAGGATTTTATGGATTCGGTATTCGATGTGAGCCGTCGGTTCTTTGATCTGCCGATGTCGCAGAAGATGACATTGCATATTAGCAAATCCGATGTGGCCCTGCGCGGATACATTGAGCTGTTCGGGGAGAACACCGATCCGGGCAAAACGAAAGACCTGAAGGAGTGCTTTGACTTCGGACCTGAACGTTCGACGCTGGAAGGTCCGTTCTTTGGCCCCAACCAGTGGCCCTCAAGTCTGCCCGAGTTTCGGGAACTGACATACGGATACCATCAAAAGATGGTGGACCTCGCGAAAAAACTCTTGCATGGCATTGCGCTCAGTCTGGACCTGTCGGAAACCTATTTCGAGAACCTCACGCGCAACCCCATCAGCATTCAGCGCCTGCTTCACTACCCGCCGCAGAGTGGCTGTGTTGGCGAAGAGATCATCGGTATTGGCGCCCACACGGATTACGGGAATCTGACCGTCCTGGCGCAGGACGACGTGGGTGGTCTTCAGGTCATGAACCGCCATGGCGATTGGATCGAGGGCATTCCAATCCACGGCACATTCGTAATCAACATTGGCGATCTGATTCAGCGGCTCACGAACGATCTATACCTGGCGAACATGCACCGCGTGGTGAATACCTCGGGACGCGAGCGATACTCGATCCCCTTCTTTATCGACGCTGATTTCAATGCGATCATCGAACCATTGCCCTCATGTGTTACGGACAGCAACCCGCTTCGCTACAAGCCGGTGACTTGCGGTGAGCACAAATTCGGGCGTTTCGCAGCAAGTTACGCTCACTTGGCCAATGCGTGATGAGAGAGCGGACAGGCAACTCATTTGCCGCTACCTGCCGCTTACTTCCTACAACCATTTTAGTCAGGCGGGCTTTCGAAGTCGCCCGCGAAGCACCTGTGGCGCGGCGCTGAACCCGGTACGCTGATCGAGGCGCATGTACCTGCTGTCAACCGTCTGCAATGGCGACGGGATGCCCTTGCCAATCGTGGCGCGCGGCAAGACCGATACCTATAGGTTTTATGTCCGAACTTCTCGCCCAACGGCGAACCATTTGGCGGATCTCCCGCGTGACTACCTCAGCAGGGAAACGGTAGCGGATATAACGCGAGTAACGGGGCTTCTTCATACCTCCTCATACGGATGCAGGATCCCACCTTGTCACTCTGAAAATCCCGTATGTCTATCCACAAACCTAGTGTCCGAAGCTGTACCAGAATGTCGGAAGCCGACGAAACGGTCGCCGGGGCCGGACCGTCGGTATGGACGAGTGGTGCATCTCAAAACGGTGCGACAATCGGCACGCAACTTGCATCGATGGTTTTGTCAGCCGCAATACGTCATGCAGGCCAGTGGCGAGCGATTTTGCAGTATCTCAACTTTAACGCGTGCAAGCCGGCGACGCTCCTTTGAACCGGGGTCGACACGGATACAGCGGCTACTTGGACAGCGACTATCGATCTGATTGGAGCCTTCAATGCTTCATCGTTATTATGAACTCCCGTCCACGACTGCTCTCGAGATATTCGAGGCGTCGGCCCGCCATCTCTCGTTCAACCTTGCGGCTTCCGAGCTAAACGTGACGGCGGGAGAGATCGGTCGGCAGATCAAAGCCATTGAGGACGAACTAGGCGTTCCGTTGTTTGTGAGGCCGGGAACCAGCGTGATACTTACCAGCGCCGGCAAAGACCTCTACAGCGTGCTGGCTAGCAGTTTTTCCCAGGCGTCCGATGTCGTCGAGACCATTAAACGCGGCGATCGTTTCCGGAATGTCACGATTGCCTCCACCGATGCGTTCGCCTCGATCTGGCTGATGCCGCGCATGCCGCGCTTTTGGGCACAGCATGGAGATATCACAGTCGACCATGTGATCTCCGACAGTTCGCGCGACTATCGGCGCGCTGAAGTCGAGCTGCGCATCCGCTATGGCTTCGGCGTATGGCCTGACGAGACAGCGGAACTGTTGTTTGGCGATGTCATCTACCCGGTCTGCGGTCCCGGCTTCGCCCAGGAGCACAGTGATGCGACCGCCAAATGCTTGCCCCAACTGCCAATGCTGAAAGTCGAACGGATGGAACCGGACTGGGCCGGTTGGGACGAGGTCCTGCGCCGCGCGGGGATTCCCCACGGGCCGCTTCGTGGCCATAGGTTCAGCAAATTCTTCGTGGCTTTGCAAGCGGCCCAGGCTGATCAAGGCGTTTGCGTGGGCTGGCATCGACTGGTGAAAACATTGGTCGAAGAGGGCAAGCTCGTCAGGATTACAGACCTCGTGCTGGACGCCCCGGGAGGGTACTATCTGACGTGGAACGAGAACCGCGTCCTTTCGCCAGGGGCCGAGCAGCTGCGCGAGTGGTTGCGGAAAATCTCGTCTGAAGAGCGAAACGCTTGGAGTTAGAGTTCGCGCCCGGCGCCCCTGTGCATGGCTGGAGGCATAGCGGTGCGGCGATCGACATCAGACGTTTGCTGGGCGTGGATTCGCTCATTGCGGGACGGAGCAGGGAAGAAATGTGATCATTTCTGCATGCTGTCGCGTTCAGGCCTCACGGAGAGTGGGGATTTTAAACCTTATCAACTTCCTCAAGTGCTCAAAGATACTTTATAATCGTTCTTCGTGACGCTGTTTTCGATTTAACGGATACATCGCGCCGACATCGCCCCCACCTCAACCTTCTTCTGACGCTTCACTAGACCAGGCCGTTGGGATCAGGCGACCGTGGCCGAGCTTGCTGATTTCGCGCCCCCAATGCTGTGCCGATCTACGCAGGGCCTCCACGGCGACCCGGCAGCTCGGCTGGTTGGCAAAGAACGCCAGCACCTTGTCGCGCGGCTACGGAAAACAACGCGCCGACAGCATCGGCTGCGTGTTCAGTAATTCCCGGACGCTTGTCCCGGCATTAGCGAAACTGCTGTCCGGGAATTGGCGGAACCCTTGCCCGGCTTTTGCGAAATACGCAGCATCGGCCCCATGCGCCCGAACAGTTCTTCGCCAGATCCACTTCAAATCGTGCTAACTTCCATGGGGGCACTCTTCTTTTGGCTGGCTGTCAAACACCCTCCATTCTAACACATCGATGCCATCGAGGGGCGCGCACACCATCAAACCCGTCTCTCTGCTCTCAATTGCAGCAATGTTCGGCGACGATCACCTCTTACCCGGGGCCACCTGCGCTGGTGCGGGGACGCGAGGGTCCGCAGGTTGTTCCTGTTCGCCAACTATCGAAAACGGTGTGATCGACCAATCGATTAAGTCGACAGCATGCTGCAGTATGAACTTGGTCTGAGCAAAGCTGCAAATTCCGACGATTAACCGGACACCGTTCCGATCAAAAACCGGACGCGATTCCGAGAATTAACCGGACGCGTTTCCGATTAAATACCGGACAGTTTTAAAGCCTAGATAGTGCCTTTGGGTCAGCAACCTGCGCATGCACTCCCTCGACGGTAGAGGAGAGGTGCATGCCGAAGAGAAGAAAGCTGACCATGAGACAATTGAGGCAATTGCTACGACTAAGCGCGGACGGCATAAGCGTTCGTGACATTGCCACCATGCTTGGAATTGCCCGCAGCACGGTGCAGGACAACATAGAGAGAGCGACCGCCGCCGGTCTTTCCTGGCCGTTACCAGCGGAGCTGACCGACGATGTTCTCGAACATCGGCTCTTCTCCCGTCAGGGCGTCAAACAAGGACTGCGCCGACGCGCCGAGCCCGACTGGGGCGCGCCGGCGGTCGAGCTGAAGAAGCCGGGCGTGACGCTGTCGATCCTGTGGGAGGAGTATCGGGCCGTTCATCCTGACGGTTACGCTTACAGCAGATTCTGTGATCTCTTTAGAGGCTTCGAGCGGCGGCTGACGCCGACGGCTTTCCCCAGATCCAGAGCGATTCCGCCTCCGCGAATCCTCAGCGAGGCCGAGTTGGCATCACTCATCGACGCATGCCGCCGCATCTCGCCGGGAATCCTTCTCAAGGGGCGGACAATGGCTTTCGTGAGGTACATTGAGCGCGCTCAGTTCGATGGGCCTGCCACTCGAACTTTGGCGCTGGATTTTGCCCTGCCGGCCTGGCTCGCCGACGTCCTCGCCCGACTGCCCGCCTATCCGGCTCATCGGATCGATGATTTGCTGCCGTGGAATTGGAGATCCGCACAACTGCGGACCCAACCAGCGGCGGCCTGATCATGCAGCGTCAGCGAAGCGCTCATCCAGGACCTGACCCTCGGTCTCGAGCCCGAGGACGGCGTCATCTGGGTGTACGGCGCCAACGATGACGACGGGATCTTGGCCTTCACCGATCAAGGCATCGAGGAGGTCAAACTCCTCCTCGAAGAATATCATCGGGTCTCCCCATCGAAAGCTTGACCCCGGCACCGCGGTGCTCAGGTTTGGAGCAGTGTCGGCACTGGGACACGCGCGGCGCGTCCTGGGGACGACGCGCGCGAGATCCTGATCGTGGTGGCCAGCCCAATACAAAAACCGAAGAAATGTCCGGATGTGAGAAGTTGCTGCGGTGAGGGTAGCAAGGACCGTCTCGTTCCAGTTCACACGACGACCCAGGCTGCCCTTCGTAGCTACGTCCATGAACGGGATGCCGCTTTTCCCATGCCCAAGGACCAGGCCTTTTTCCTCAGCTCTCGTGGCAATCGCCTCTCGGCGACAGGCCTGCAAAACGGCTTTGCCGAGGCCCGCAAGCTTGCTGGTCTCGATGGCGGCAAGCCATTAAGGCCACACGATCTCAGGCACCGGTTCGCCGTGACCCGTCTCGGCCTCTGGCATCAGTAGCGCGCAGACGTTCAGGCGTTGCTCCCGTTGCTCGCCACATATCTCGGTCACGCCAGCTACAGCGACACTGCCTACTATCTCACCGGTTCGGCAGATCTTCTCGCCATTGCGGCGGAGCGCGCCTTCCTCGACGGAGGTGCAGCATGAGCGAACACCTGCTGCTGGCGCCGCTCCTGGAGTCCTACTTTCGCCGGCGCCTGACCAAACAACGCAATGCGACTCCCGCGACCGTGGCCAGCTATCGCGATGCCTTGCGCATGCTGATCATCTTTGCCGCCACCCGATTGGCGAAGAAGCCGGCCGCATTGGCACTCGAAGACCTCGATCGAGTCCTCGTTCTCGCCTTCCTCGACGAGCTCGAGGAGAAGCGCAAGAACGTCATCGCCACGCGCAACGCCCGACTAGCGGCCATCCGATCCTTCTTCCATCACGTAGCAGCCGCTGACCCGGCGTCCTTCGGTGTCGCCCAACGCGTGCTGACGATTCCCATTAAACGGACGCACATTGAGGTGACGTACCACCTCACCACGGCCGAAGTGGACACCCTCATCGCGGCGCCTGATCCAAAGACGCCCCGTGGTCGGCGCGACCGCGCCTTTCTGCTCTTCTTGGCACGGACCGGCGCCCATGTCTCCGAAGCCACCGGCGTCAACGCAAACGACCTTCAGTTGGAACGGCCGCACCCACAAGTGCTGCTGCGCGGCAAAGGGCGCAGAGACCGCGTCGTCCCCATTGCTAAGGACCTGGCGCGGGCGCTGACATCCTTGTTGA
>NZ_JAMYND010000062.1:0-24233 GCF_040318885.1 Mesorhizobium sp. M0998 | reverse complement strand
AGCTAGGGTCAGGACTCATTGATCCAGAAGATGAAGGCTGCAGCGAAGGCGATCGCCGACAGGAAGGTGTGAGCACATCGGTCGTATCTGGTGTGGATGCGTCGCCAGTCTTTGAGGCGTGCGAACATGTTCTCGATCCTGTGGCGTTGTCGGTATAGGACAGGATCGTAGCTGTGCTGAACACGATGCTTGGCATGGGGTGGGATGCATGGCGTGATACCGCGCTCGACGAGCGCCTGGCGGAAGGCCGCTGAACTGTAGGCCCGATCGGCGAGCAGGGATTTGGCGGCGGGCAAATCCTCGATCACTGCCGCAGCAGTCTTGTGATCATTGGCCTGCCCTTCGCTCAGATGCAGCAGCCGCGGACGTCCCTTGCCGTCACAGACCACTTGCAGCTTGGTGGTCAGTCCGCCTCGGCTGCGTCCGATACATCGGGATAGAGCCCCTTTTTAAGGAGGCTGGCGGCAGTGCGATGCGCTTTGAGATGGGTGGCATCGATCATCAGATTGTCCGTTTCGCCGCCCTGCGCGGCCAGTTCCGCCAGGATGCGGTTGAACACACCCAGCCGACTCCAGCGGATGAAGCGGTTGTAGATAGTCTTGTGCGGACCGTAGTCGGAAGGGACATCTCGCCAGCGAAGACCATTGCGGATCACGAACAGGATGCCGCTCAGCACCCGGCGGTCATCTACACGCGGCACACCATGCGACAAAGGAAAATAGGGCTCGATCCGGCGCATCTGCTCCGGCGTCAACATCAGCAAATCACTCAAGGCGGCACCTCCTGCCACCTTGAATCACCCAACAGAGATCAACTCAACAAATTAATGGGTCCTGACCCTAGTTGAGCTCCGGCGGCAGACCGACGTTGAGACCCTTCAGCGCGCCACCGACGTACGTTGGATGAGAAAAGGGTGCTGCGTGCACCGCGCCTTCCCCGCGCGCCGATGCTCCACCTGGACCGCAAAAAAGTCCCGCCGCACTGCCAGAACGGCGGGACCGATCAAACGCTTTGCACCAGGCGGGGGGATGCGGGGGGTTGGGCTTGCCAAGTGAGCGCGGACCGTAACCAACCCTAAGCGCAACAGCGGCAACGTCCACCAACCGCCGGTTGGAGCGACAGGACGATTGAGCCGCCGGCAGGTCAGGTCATCCCGGGTCGCTATCGCTCGCAACCAGACGGTAGCGGAAATTGTTGCGGATGTGGTCGTTGAAATAGCGGCCCTTGGCGAACGCGGCCCGGAACGCGGCAAAGGTTTCCGGCGGTACCCCCTCAAACTCGTACCGTTTACCGCTGGCGACGAACCACACCGAGAGGGTCCTTCTATCCAGATCATATTCCATCTTGCGGATCGAAGTAGATGGCATGAGCACCACAGGCCGAGGCCCGCGCCCTTGCGGGGAGCGCGGGCCGATCGGGATACCGATCTGCAGCAATACCTGGAGGGGAGGATTTGCTGCGTGCACCGAACTTTCGCGGCGGTCCCGTGTTCCCAATCGAGATACACAAAAAGCTAGCTGCACCTTTCGGCATCACGCGGACGTTGGATTTCTGAGAAAGCGCGAGCGTCAATACTAACTTCTGGTGATGGAATTTTCCCGTGAGATAGGCACGCTCCACGGCGAAAGGAGTGCCCCGCCATGACCGTCCTCGCCTACAACCTTGCCAATGACATCAAAGGATTATGGAGGGTCGTCTTCGTGCCGGACGAACTGCATTTGTATGTGGAATTCAGCCAGCCAGACGCCGACACAAACCCGGCTGATTGGATGAGCGTTGATGATTTCCTTGCATGGCGGCCGAAAGGCGCACTCCACGAGCGAGCGCGCGACAGCTTGGTTTCGCTCATTTGCAACGCGCTGACAGGGCGATGAGACACGGGAAACCCGCACCGAAATCGAGTGCGAGCGCCGCGAGTGGGCCTAGGGCCCCACAAGCCAGTGCGACCCCGCCGCCGGCAAACCGCGGCGGGCGAGTGCCTCGGGGACACGATGGTAGATTGCTAATGCGTTCGCGCGTGTGGCCTTAAGTCGCAAACTATTGGCTTCAGAAGCAGGGCGTAGGGCTTCATTGATGGTGCTACCAACACCATATGGTGACCCATAGCCCTCCAAAACGAGAGAAGCTCGTCCCGACGGGTCGCACTGCGGCCGTCAGCTGGTAATTGCTACGAACTAGGAAACCATCATGCCTGAAAATATCAGACCAACTTCGAGAGACGTCCCCCTCATTCAGCTAGGCCTCTATCAGTGCCGCTTCCCGGTGAGCGAAGACGCTTCTGTACCTGGCGGTTATCGTTTTTGTGCTGGGCCAACTTCGCCGGATCGCGTCTACTGCGATCACCACCACAACATTGTGACCGCCGTGGACCCTCGTCGAGCCCGTTCGGGTCTCCACCTCGCTCAACGACGCGCCGCGTAAGCCTGACTGGCGGCGGCCTCCCGGCCAGGCGCTATGCGCTCCAAGGCCTTGGCTACGACCTTGCCGTCGGCTCGGTCTGGCCCATCCTGCCTTATGCCGTCTTCGCCGATGTATCCCCCGTCGCCCGATTGAGAACGACGACTTCTCGCCGAGCCTTTCAGCTCGCTACTCGTACAAACGCGTCGGCTCCAAAGGTTTGTCTGTCAGCACATCTTCAATGTGCCCGCGCCTGAAGCCCCAACATCTTCTGCGACCAAACCGCGTACCTGGCACCGCCGATCGGTTGCTGCGGCGGATTTTCGCTGTTCGCAGCTGAACAATGCCTATCAACCTTGTCATCGCACCTAGTCGCACGTAGCGGCCGTTCGAATTCTCATCGCTCGGCGCGATGTTTGGTCCGTCTGGCCAGAAGAGCGGAGCAAGCCATTGACACCCACGAAGTTGCTGATTGGGCAGATCGCTGTCGTATTCGCAATTGTCATTCTTGGCGTGTGGACTGCAACCCAATGGTGCGCCCACATGCTCTCCTATCAGCCGCCACTCGGCGCGCCATGGTTTGTGACAGTCGGCTGGCCGATCTACCAGCCGTGGAAACTGTTCGAATGGTGGTTCCAATTTGACGCCTATGCGCCTGAAGTCTTCGACAAGGCTGGCATACTTGCCGGAGCCAGCGGGTTCCTGGGCTGTGCCGCCGCGATAGCTGGGTCCCTCTGGCGCGCACGGCAGCGGGGGTTGGTCACCACCTATGGGTCCTCACGATGGGCCATGAAGCTGGAAATCGAGAAGGCGGGGCTGTTTCAGCCGGCCGGCGTTTTCCTTGGCGGACTGAATTATCGCTATCTGCGCCATGACGGACCAGAACACGTCATGGCCTTTGCGCCGACACGTTCGGGCAAGGGCGTCGGACTCGTTGTTCCAACCCTTCTTTCCTGGACCGGCTCGGCCGTCATTCACGACATCAAAGGCGAGAACTGGCAGCTGACCTCTGGCTGGAGGTCGAAGTTCTCGCACTGTCTCTTGTTCAATCCGACCGATCCGAGATCGGCGCGGTACAACCCGCTGCTGGAAGTGCGCAAAGGTCCAGATGAGGTCCGCGACGTTCAGAACATCGCCGACATTCTCGTTGATCCGGAAGGCGCGCTGGAGCGGCGGAACCATTGGGAGAAGACCAGTCATTCACTCCTAGTTGGCGCCATCTTGCACGTGCTCTACGCCGAAGAGGAAAAGACACTCGCCCGTGTCGCCACCTTCCTGTCGGACCCGCAACGCTCATTCGCTGCGACACTGCAGCGGATGATGACCACAAACCACCTCGGCACGGTGGACAAGCCCCAGGTCCATCCGGTCGTGGCCTCGGCGGCTCGTGAGGTGCTGAACAAGTCAGAGAACGAGCGCTCAGGCGTTCTCTCGACCGCCATGTCGTTTCTCGGGCTCTATCGTGATCCAACGGTGGCTGCGGCAACATCGGCCTGCGACTGGCGCATTGCCGACCTTGTGGATGCCGAGCGACCGATGTCGCTGTATCTGGTCGTGCCGCCGTCGGATATCTCGCGCACTAAGCCCCTGGTGCGATTGGTGCTCAATCAAATCGGCCGGCGGCTGACCGAGCGCCTGGAGGGCGATCCAAAGAAGAGCCGCAAGCATCAGCTCCTGATGATGCTGGATGAATTTCCGGCGCTCGGTCGGCTCGACTTCTTCGAGACTGCGCTCGCCTTCATGGCAGGCTACGGCATCCGCGCTTATCTGATAGCGCAATCGTTGAACCAAATCTCCAAGGCCTATGGCGAGAACAACGCCATTCTCGACAATTGCCATGTGCGGATTGCCTTTTCCTCAAATGACGAGCGCACGGCCAAACGCATTTCGGACGCGCTCGGTACCGCGACGGAACTCAGATCGATGCGCAACTATGCCGGCCATCGGTTGGCGCCCTGGTTGTCCCACGTCATGGTAAGCCGCCAAGAGACTGCTCGCCCCCTGCTGACGCCGGGTGAGGTGATGCAGTTGCCGCAGGCTGACGAACTAATCCTGGTTTCGGGATTGCCGCCGATTCGCGCCAAGAAGTTGCGTTATTACCAGGATCCGAATTTCACGGAGCGAGTGCTGCCTTCGCCGGTGCTGCGCGACGGTGCCTACGCGGATCGGCCCACGTCGCGCCCGGACGATTGGAGCGGACAGGTGCGCGGCGTGGATCGGCGTCTTGCTGGCGACGGCGACAGTGCCGGCGCGGCAATCGAAGACGGAGGTGTCCAGCAGCAGCGCCATCCGGGCCTGCGCGAAGAACGGACCCTCGTCGTCCAGGAGCCTGATCAGGGCGATCTGTTCACGCCCGCAGACGATGACTGCGAGACGCTCGCCGACAAGCGCGTCATGGATCGGATTTCCACCGCCGCACGTGCGTACGGCCTCAACGAGGGAATGGGCGACGACAAGGACATCGTGCCCGGCTTCTGAACGGCGCGCCATACGCGGGCGCATCTCAGCGTAGATAACGGCCGTAAGCGATTTCGAGGATCTCGACGATGCTCGTTCCCGTCGCCGGTGCATCAGCGCCGGTCAGAGGGAACGAGCAGCATGAAGCCCCACCGCATTCGTCACCAGTTTTTGCTTGAACCCGAGTTGAGCGAGAAGCTGGAGAACCTCAGCCGCAATCCATCGACCACCAAATCGGCCATTGTGGCGCACGCGGTCGAGACCTTTATCGAGCGGCGTGGGGAGAATGAACTCGACCAGCGCTACGGCAAGAGGCTCGACCGTCTTTCCCGCGACCTCGGACATGTCAGGCGCGATGTCGAGATGATCCTGGAGAGCCTGGCGCTCTTCATCCGCTTTTCGATCACGCTTCATGCTCACACGCCGGTGCCGGACAGGGCCACGCAAGCGATTGCCCAGGAGCGCTTCGACAAATTCGTCGAACAGGTCGGCCGCCAAATCGCTTCCGGGAAACGGTCACTTGGCACCGACGATCGCAGGGGAGGGGAAGGATGAGTTCTCATCCGGAAGCCGACCATCGCCGTCGCGTCATGCTGCGCACCGCCATGGGTCCGGCGATCACCGAAGCCCTTGCCGATCCGACCGTCATTGAGGTGATGGTCAATCCCGACGGTGCGCTGCGGCTCGACCGGTTGGGTGAAGGCCGGGTCGACACCGGCGTGCACATGCATCCTTCTGAGGCCGAACGCATCATCCGCCTGGTCGCCTCCCACGTGCGCGCCGAGGCGCATGCTGACAATCCGATTGTCAGCGCCGAATTGCCATCGGGCGAGCGCTTCGAGGGTCTGCTGCCGCCTGTCGTGCTGGGGCCATGCTTCGCCATCCGAAAGCCTGCGGCGAAACTCTACACGTTGGCCGACTATGTCGCCGACCGGGTCATGCTGCCGCTGCAGGCCGATGCGCTGAAGAAGGCGGTCCGCGAGCGGCGCAACATCCTGGTCGCCGGCGGCACGTCGTCGGGCAAGACAACACTTGCCAATGCGCTGCTGGCACAAGCCGCCAATTGCGACGAGCGGGTGATCCTGATCGAGGACACGCGCGAACTGCAATGCGCGGCGAAGGATTGCGTTGCCTTGAGGACGAGGCGGGGGTCGGTCACGCTCGCCGATCTCGTGCGCTCGACCCTGCGGCTCAGACCCGACCGCATCATCGTGGGCGAAGTCAGGGGCGCGGAAGCCCTGGACATGCTGAAAGCATGGAACACCGGGCATCCCGGCGGCATCGCGACGGTTCACGCCAATTCGGCGCGCTCCGCTCTCTACCGTATCGAGCAGCTCGCCCAGGAAGCCGTCGTCACCGTTCCCCGCCGCCTCATCGCTGATGCGGTAGATCTGATCGTCTTCATCGCTGGGCGCGGATCCTCGCGCCGCATTGACGCGATCGCTGAGGTCACCGGTCTCGACAGCAGCGGTGATTACGCCGTCACCCCGCTCACGCTTCCGCAACTCCAGCAGTTTTGAAAGGTCACCTCATGCTCAAGAAGCTTCGCTTCCTTTCGTCCACCGCGCTCGCGTTTCTTCTCACCCTCCCGGCCCACGCAGCGGGCTCCGGCATGCCTTGGGAACAGCCGCTGCAGCAGATCCTTGAGTCGGTGCAGGGACCGGTCGCCAAGATCGTCGCGGTGATCATCATCATCACCACCGGCCTGACCCTTGCTTTCGGTGACACGGCAGGCGGTTTTCGCCGGCTGATCCAGATTGTCTTCGGCCTGTCGATCGCCTTCGCGGCATCGAGCTTCTTTCTCTCCTTCTTCTCCTTCGGCGGCGGGGCACTCGTCTGATGGCCACCGGAGAGCAGCATGTCGAGGGTTTCGAAGTCCCCGTTCACAGGGCATTGACTGAGCCGATCCTGCTGGGCGGCGCGCCGCGAGCGGTGGCGATCCTCAACGGCACGGTGGCCGCGGCAATAGGCCTTGGCCTGCAGCAGTGGATCGCCGGACTGGCGCTCTGGATCGCCGGCCACACCCTCGCGGTCTTTGCCGCTCGCCGCGATCCGGACTTCGCCAGCGTGCTTGTCCGTCATCTTCGCCTGAAGGGGTGGCTTGCATGCTGAACCTTTCGGAGTATCGCGGCAAAGCCGATCGGCTTGCCGACCATCTGCCCTGGGCCGCTTTGGTCGCGCCCGGCATCGTGCTCAATAAAGACAGTAGCTTCCAGCGAACCTTCCGGTTCCGTGGCCCCGACCTCGAAAGCGCGACCGAAGCCGAGTTGGTTGGCATCTGCGCACGAGCCAACAATGCGCTACGAAGGTTGGGCTCCGGATGGGGGTTGTTTTTCGAGGCCGAGCGCGTGGAAGCGCTGGGCTATCCGAGCTCGGCTTTTCCCGATGCTGCCTCATGGCTGGTCGATGAGGAACGGCGCGCGGCCTTCGAGGGCAAGGTCGCGCACTTCGAGAGTCGCTATCATCTGACCTTGGTCTTCATGCCGGCGCCAGATGGCCAGGCGCGGGCGGAAAGCGCACTGGTCGACTCGCATCACTCGGGAGGGGCTAGAGACTGGCGCCAGGAGCTGGCGTGGTTTCGCGGCGAGACCGACCGCGTCCTGGATTTGCTGTCCGGCTTCATGCCGGAAGTGCGCGCCCTCGATGATGCCGAGACGCTAACCTATCTGCACGGCACAATCTCGACCTACCGCCATCCGGTCGCCATGCCGGAAACGCCAATGTATCTCGACGGTGTTCTGGTTGACGCGCCGCTTACCGGCGGCCTGGAGCCGATGCTGGGTGAGCAGCATCTGTGCACCCTCACCATCCTTGGTTTCCCGAACGTCACCCGGCCAGGGATCCTCGACGCGCTCAACCATCAGGATTTCGCCTATCGCTGGATGACGCGCTTCATCCCGCTCGACAAGACGGAAGCCACCAAGACGATGTCACGGTTGCGCCGTCAGTGGTTTGCCAAGCGCAAATCGGTCGCCGCCATCCTGCGCGAGGTCGTGACCAACGAACCCGTCCCTCTCGTCGATAGTGACGCCGACAACAAGGCCCTCGATGCCGACGAAGCACTTCAGGTGTTGGGCGGCGATCATGTCGGCTTCGGCTATCTCACCACAACGGTGACGGTATGGGACCAGGACCGGCAGGCCGCCGCGGAAAAGCTCCGAGCGGTTGAGCGCATAGTCAATGGGCTCGGCTTCACCACAATCCGTGAAAGCATCAATGCGGTCGAGGCGTGGCTCGGCTCATTGCCCGGTCATGTCTACGCTAACGTTCGCCAGCCGCTCGTTCACACGCTGAATCTTGCCCATGTCATGCCGCTGTCGTCGGCGTGGGCCGGTCCGGTGGATAACGAGCATCTCGCCAACGTGACTGGGACCGAATCCCCGCCGCTTCTCTTCGCAGAGACCAACGGGTCGACACCGTTTCGGCTTTCCACCAACGTCGGCGATGTCGGCCACATGCTGGTCGTTGGGCCGACCGGTGCCGGCAAGTCGGTTCTGCTCGCGCTAGTCGCTCTGCAGTTTCGACGCTATGCCGGGGCGCAGGTCTATGTCTTCGACAAGGGCAATTCGGCTCGTGCGGCAACACTGGCCATGGGCGGAGAACACCACGCGCTGGGCGCGGATGGTGCGCTTGCCTTCCAGCCACTGAGCAATATCGGCGACCAGGCTACTCGCAGCTGGGCGGCGGAATGGATCGCCGGCCTCGTTGCCCATGAGAATGTCAGCGTTACGCCGGAGGTAAAGGAGGCGATCTGGTCGGCACTCATCAGCCTTGCGACTGCGCCGGTGCAGGAACGCACGCTGACGGGCCTGTCGGTTCTGCTTCAGTCCAATGGGCTCAAGGCCGCGTTGATGCCCTACACGCTCGACGGTCCCTTCGGCCGGCTGCTCGATGCCGATGAAGATCGGCTGGCTTTGTCGGATGTGCAGTGTTTCGAGACCGAAGAGCTGATGCACAGCCAAGGCGCTGTGCTCCCGGTGCTCACCTATCTGTTCCATCGTCTCGAGGAGCGGTTCGACGGACGGCCGACGCTGCTGATGCTCGACGAGGCGTGGGTCTATCTCGACAACCCTCTCTTTGCCGCCCGCATCCGCGAATGGCTGAAGGTGCTGCGAAAGAAGAACGTCTCCGTCATTTTCGCCACGCAGTCACTTGCAGACATCGCTGCCTCGTCGATCGCGCCGGCAATCATCGAGAGCTGCCCACAGCGCATTTTTCTTCCCAATGACCGTGCCGTGGAACCGCAGGTGCGGGCAGCCTATGAGTGCTTCGGCCTGAACGAGCGGCAAATCGAATTGGTCGCCCGTGCCACACCGAAGCGCGAGTATTATCTGCAGTCGCGCCGCGGCAACCGCCTCTTCGAGCTCGGGCTCGGCCCGATCGCTCTTGCGCTCTGCGGCGCCTCTGATCCGGCCACGCAGACCCTAATCGACAAGGTGCTGTCAGAGCACGGACAGGAGGGCTTTGCCGCCCGGTTTCTGATTGCGCGCGGCCTCGATTGGGCTGCCGAGCTTCTCCAGCAATTCCCTCAACCAGACAAGGAGCAATCGTCATGATGCGGCGCCGCCTTCTCACCAGCCTGATCACCGTTTCCCTGATCGCAAAACCAATGGCCGACTACGTCCAGCCGGCCCACGCCCTGATCGTGTTCGATCCGTCGAATTATGCGCAGAACGTGCTGACAGCGGCACGTTCCCTGGAGCAGATAAACAACCAGATCCAGTCGCTTCAGAACCAGGCGACGATGCTGCAGAACATGGCGCGGCACCTTCAGCGCCTGGATTTTTCTTCCGTGGGCCAGCTCACAGGTTCGCTCCAACGGATCGACGGCCTGATGACCCAGGCCAGCGGCCTGAGCTTCGATCTCGACAAGCTTCAGAACCAGTGGCGTGTGCAATATCCGGAAAGCTACGACGCCACAATCGAGGTCAACGATGTGGCGAGCGCCGCGCGCGAGCGCTGGCAAAACGCCATGCAGGCGTTCCGCCAAACCATGAGCGCGCAGTCGCAGATCGTGGAGAACGTGCGGGCCGACGGCGACCTGCTTACCGATCTCGTCAACCGCAGTCAGGGCGCGGCAGGTGCCCTTGAGGCAAGCCAGGCCACCAATCAGCTGATCGCGCTTTCGACCAAGCAGCAGATGCAGATCCAGACGCTGCTCGCGACCCAGTTCCGGGCTGAAGCCGAAGATGCTGCCCGCAAGGCGCAGTCCGAGGAAGCCGCCCGCGAGACGACGAAGCGTTTCCTGGGCACCGGTACGGCCTATCCCGGCAACTGATCAGCAGTCTTCAAGACAACGAGGAAGACGGCGACATGAATGACCTCGGCGTCATCGATCGCTTTATGCAGACCTTCATCAGCTATATCGACAGCGGGTTCGGTCTGCTTTCGGGCGACGTCGCCTTTCTCACTACCATCCTGATCGGCATTGACATCGCGCTGGCGGGCCTGGTCTGGGCGTTCGGCGGCGAACCCAATATTCTCGGTCGGCTCGTCCGAAAGGTGCTCTATGTCGGCGCCTTCGCATTCATCCTGAACAATTTCAGAAGCCTTGCCGACATCATCTACCGCTCCTTTGCCGGGCTCGGCATCAACGCTTCGTCCGGCAATTTGTCCGCCGACAGTCTCCTGCGGCCAGGCCGCATTGCCGCGGCCGGCTTCGAGGGCGCCTGGCCGCTGCTCAATCAAGCGAGCCAGCTAGTCGGCTTCCCCGAGATCTTTGGCAACGCGCTGACCATCTTCGTGCTGCTTCTCGCCTGGTTCCTGGTCCTCATCGCCTTCTTCATCCTTTCCATCCAGCTTTTCATCACCATCCTGGAGTTCAAACTCACCACATTGGCCGGCTTTGTTCTGGTGCCCTTCGCGCTCTGGAACCGCTCGGCGTTTCTGGCCGAGCGCGTGCTCGGCAATGTGATCTCGTCGGGCATTAAGGTGATGGTGCTTGCCGTCATCGTCGGCATCGGCTCCACGCTCTTCGGCGAGTTCGCTTCCGCCCTGCAAGGCAAGGAGCCGGACTTGGCCGCGGCCATGTCACAGGTACTGGGCGCGTTGGCGCTGCTTGGGCTCGGCATTTTCGGACCGGGAATTGCCTCGGGTCTTGTTTCCGGCGCGCCGCAGCTTGGCGCGGGAGCCGCACTCGGAACCACCGCGGCGGCCGCCGGATCAACGCTCGTTGCCGGAGGTGCGGCGCTTGCCGGCGCGCGCATGGCAACCGGCGGCGGTCTCGCCGCCGTTCGAGCCGGCACGGCCATGGGATCGGCTGCTTCCACAGCTTGGCAGATGAGGCGTGCAACATCGCCCGAGTCCGGCCTCTCCGGCGTAGCTGCTGGACTGCAGGGCGTTGCCGGCGCAGCTGGCGGCGCCGCGATTCGGGGAATGCGATCTGCAACAGAACCATTCCGGCGCAGCGCCGATGCCGGCCGCGATGCCGCCTGGACCGCGACGGGCGGCACGCCGACCGCATCAATGACCGGAAACCCTGCCGCGTCAGGTGCCAATGCCGCGCCGGCGTGGGCGAGGCGCTTGCGTTCCGAACAGACCGCGCGCGCCCATCGCCACGCCGCCACGCAGGCCGTCCGCGATGGCGATCGGGGTGGAAGCGGCGCCAACCCCTCTCTCAACGATAAGGAAGACTAGATGCTCTTCAAGCGACCTGTTCAGCGTTACGGGAAGACGCCCCACCCCGTCACACCATACCAGAAGGCCGCCCAACTTTGGGACGAGCGCATCGGCACTGCGCGCGTGCAGGCAAGGAACTGGCGCCTGATCGCCTTTGGCTGCCTCGCTCTGGCCATCGGGCTCTCTGGTGGACTCTTGTGGCAGTCGATGCAGGGCCGCGTCGTGCCCTATGTCGTCGAGGTCGACCGCTTCGGTGAGACACGGGCTGTCGCGCCGGCAATCCAAACCTACGAGCCCGACGATGCCCAGATTGCCTGGCATCTCGGCCGCTTCATCCAGAATGTCCGCTCCGTCTCCACCGATGCGGTGTTGGTGCGGCAGAATTGGCTCTCGGCCTACGACTTTGCCACCGACCGTGCAGCCCTCTTTCTCAACGAGTACGCTAAGGCCAATGATCCGTTCGGCAAGATCGGCACGCGCAGCGTCTCGGTGCAGGTGACGAGCGTGGTTCGAGCGTCCGAGAGCTCCTTTCAAGTCAAATGGACCGAGCAGGTCTTTGAGCGCGGCAGCCTCGCCAGCACAACGCGTTGGACCGGGATCCTCACCATTGTGATCCGGCCGCCGAACAATACCGATCAGCTGCGCAAAAACCCGCTCGGCGTCTTCATCAATGCCATCGACTGGTCGCGCGAGCTCGACAGTGCCGCGCAGACTTCCGTTCCCCCAAAGGAGTCCGCCAATGATAAATAGACTCTCGTCGCTCCGCACTGCGCTGGTCCTGTCGACGTCGGCTGCGGTCATCTCCGCCTGTGCCTCGAAGCCGGTGCCGCCACCTCAGATTTCCTATGATGCTGCCAAGTTCCAACCGGCGGCAATCGAGAAGGCGCCGGAGAAGCCCGTCAAGGTCGTGGAAGTGCCGACACCGCTGCCGCTGCCCGGCCAGTTGCAGCCCGAGCCGGGCAAGGCTGCTGAAGACAGGCGCTCGCCTGAAGAACGTGTCGCCGATGCCAACAAGGCGGCGACGCAGCAACCCACCAAATATGGCTATGTGAATGCGGTGCAGGTTTACCCTTTTGCCGAAGGCGCGCTCTACCAGCTCTATGCCGCACCGGAGCGCGTCAGCGATATCGCTCTGCAGTCAGGCGAGAAACTCCAATCCGTGTCGGCCGGCGACACAGTGCGCTGGGTAATTGGCGACACCGTCAGTGGCTCCGGCGATGACCAGCGCACCCATGTGCTGGTGAAGCCCTTCGCGCCAGGACTTGCCACCAATCTGGTGATCACCACGGACCGGCGAAGCTATCACCTGCAGCTTCAAAGCACGGATAAGACCGCCATGGCGGCCATCTCCTGGACTTACAGCGAGGACCAGATCATCGCGCTACGCCGGCGCAATGCGCAGGCCGACGCCGCTATGCCAGTGGCGTCGAATGTGGCTCTCGAAAATATTCGCTTCCGCTATTCGATTACCGGCGACATGCCGCCCTGGAGGCCGACGCGCGCGTTCGATGATGGCAGCAAGGTCTACATCGAGTTTCCGCGCCGCATCGATCAGGGCGAGGCCCCGCCGCTCTTCATCGTCGGTGCTGACGGGGACAACCAGCTCGTCAACTACCGCGTACGGGGCAACTATTACATCGTCGATCGCCTCTTCGCCGCGGCCGAACTGCGCCTCGGCGCCAAGCAGCAGCAGGTGGTGCGCATCACGAGGACCGACGGCAGGCAAGCGCCGCGGCGGATATTGCTCTTTTCGCGTTCCAGCAGGTGAGGGACGGCCCATGACGGATACTTCCCGCTCCGATGCTCCACCGAAACTCGATCCAGAACAGCTGCAGCTGCGGGCCTCGCCTCGCCGCGCTGTGCGCTTCAAGCGCGGCATTATTGTCGCCATTGCTGCTGTTGGTTCCGGGACCGTTCTAGCCGTCACCATGATGGCGCTGCAAGGACCGGCACTGCGCATCAAAGAGCAGGCTGAAGAGCTTTACAACACCGAGCGGAAGCCAACCGCGGAGGCAATTGAAAGGCTGCCTAAGGACTATTCCGGGATCAAGCCCAAGCCTCCGGTGCTTGGACCACCGCTGCCCGGCGACCTCGGCCGCCCCATCCTTGAGCACCAACGCCAGCTGGGCATCGCGCCGGGCCAGGAGGTTTCGGCGGAGGAGCAGCGCCTTGCACAGCAGGCGATCGAGGCGCGCGAATCGCAAGTCTTCTTCCGGATCGAAAATCGACCCCGGCAAGCGGATGCCGCCGGCAACGGGCAGGGCGGGCGTCCACCCTTTGATGGAACGGCTCCACAATCCGATGCCGCACGCGATTCAGCTTCCGTTGCACCGGCCGAGGGCGACCAAAACAATCAACAGCGCAAGCTCGATTTTGTCAGCCAGCGGAACACAAGTGGAATCTACAATCTGCATGCACTGCAGACGCCGGCTTCGCCGTATCAGCTGATGGCCGGCAGCGTCATCGCAGCGAGCCTGATCACTGGCATCAATTCCGACTTACCCGGCCTCGTCGTCGCACAGGTCACCGAGAATGTGCACGACACAGTCACCGGCAGCACCTTGCTCATTCCGCAAGGCTCTCGCCTGATTGGCACCTATGACAGCGTTGTTGCCTTTGGACAAAGGCGCGCGCTGCTGGTCTGGCAACGGATACTGCTGCCCGACGGCTCTTCGATCGAAATCGACAATCTGCCGGCGACGGACACCGCCGGCTATGCCGGGCTTGAGGACAAGGTGGATTTCCACACCTGGCAGCTGATGAAAGGCGTTGCGCTGGCCACGTTGCTAGGGGTCGGCACCGAGCTGAGCCTCGGGGAAGACGAAAGCGACCTGGTCAAAGCAATCCGCGAATCCGCTCAGCAGAACGTCAGTCAAGCTGGCCAGCGCATCACCGAGAAGAACCTCAATATTCAGCCCACGATCACCGTCCGCCCTGGTTGGCCACTGCGCGTCATCGTGCACAAGGATCTTGTGCTACGGCCGTACCCGAATTGACTGGAGTCATCATGACCAATCTGAAACTCGGCAAACTTCCGGATCGGACACCTTCGAAGATCACCATAAGCGTAAGTGCAGACCTGAACCAAGCACTGAAGGACTATGCGGCGCTTTATCGTCAGACCTATGGCGAGTCCGAATCGGTAGCGGAACTGATCCCGTTCATGCTGGCGGAGTTCCTGGAGAGCGATCGAGCGTTTGCCAAGGCCAGAAAGGAAGGGCTCCCTGTCGTCGACAAGTCAGAGAAATCGCGGCGGAAGGCAATTTCAGGGTCCGAATAAGTCACAGCGACCAGTGAGTCCGAGGGGGCACCTTTCTAGGCGGGCGAATGCATTCAAGCAACTTGCCGGCGGCAAGCCGAAACATAGGGCACAAAAGACGAGCTGATCTGCCCCGAACCAATGCCGGCTCTGCGCCTTTGACGGCCGTAAAGGTCCACTTCACAGCTTCTTAAAAGCAGACATCGCTGGCGATGCCTTCGAAGTCGACCATGCCCACTTCCGGACGTTGGCTTCTTGTTGGAAGCGGGCATTGGTTGGCAGGGCCAGAACTGCCGCTTGCGGCCCGTCGCGCTTGCCTTCATCAACCACAGATCGAGGCATTTGCGCCTCATGGCGTGCTCGCTTTGTCTGTCGCCTACTGACACCAACAAAACAGGCAGGCCGGGATCAGCCTGCCTGTTACGAGGGCTACTGCGGCGGCCCAAAGGAAGTGAACCGGGTCCAGACACGGCCCAGCGCAGACAGCACACGCTTCAGGAAGGACAGACGCGCGGGGTCGCCGTGCGCGTGGCGTTCGATCTGCTTGCGCATCACCGCTTGCGACGTGGCTGGATCGAAGGCGCGCAGCCACTCAACCTCGCCGACCGTAATGAAGTAATGCGAATTGCAGGGTGCATCGCAGACGGCAATCGAAGGGCGCACCGTCGCCATACCGCCTTGTTCAGTGACCTGGTGGCTGTCGGGCACCAGCAACGAAACACGATGACCACAGCCGCAAGCGCACAGCAGGGCCCCGATCTCGAACTCCTCGCTGTGATAGACGACGCCCGGCACCAAAGGCTTGGGCATGCGCTCGACCGCTTCATAGCGAAATCTCATCTAGACTCCCCCCGCCCGGTCCATTTCGAAGGTTACGGTATCGAAGATTATCGAGGTCGCATCACTCTCCCGGTCCAGCAACCCGAAATGCTGCTTGAACCGGATCACGGCCATGTTGGCATTCAGCGCATTGAAGCGGGGATCTGCGCCTGCTTGCGATATTCGTCAGCCTTCGCGTTTTCGACCGGCAGACGCACCGTACCCCGATTGTTGTCGAAGGCGGCACGGTCGGTGCCCGTAATGCGCACGAAGCCGCTGAGCCCGACGGCCGAGCGGTTCAGGCCCATGCCGCAATCGACAAAGGGAATGTTGTTCGCACTCAGCCAGTCCACGATCAACAGGCGCGCCGGCCCCTCATCAACCGAGACGAAGACGAAATCGAACTCGCGGAGGCGAATAACATTGTCGGCCGTGATGCGTTCGGCGACCGGCACAATGCCCGCATGCCATTGATCATAGTGCATGGCAAGCGCCTCGACTTTCAGCTTGCCGATGGCGCCGGGGATAAAGCCCGGCCATCTGAAGATCGTGTGGAGATGGACCTTGTCATCATCGAACAGCGCAATCTGCTCAAGATGCGTACGAGCCACTGAATCGAGAATGAAGGAGCCAGTTCCGCCAAGGCCGACGATGGCGACCTTCTTGCCGCGCATGAGCGCTGAGAGATCATTGAGGTGATAGCGCGCGGACATGGTGTCGGGAAAGCGCAGCGGCGAACCCTGCGCGGCCGCCTTGACGGCGATCCCACGTAGGGGTGTAGCCTGAGGATAAGCATTGACCGCCGGCGTCGTGATCGTATCGATGTATGTCTGTACCTTTTCCTCGAACGACTGGTACGCGCGCAGCGCGCCCTGCTCATCCATCAACTTGTAAGAGAAGGAGCAGCTCATGACGAGATCAGGCGTCACCTCAACGGGATTGGGACCGCCGCCAAGCCTGAGCTCGCGTCCCTGCTGGTCGTGGGGTCGGCTGCCGCGCCACCAGGCTTGGTGATCGGCGGGGGGGCCGATGACCGGGCCGGTCAGACCAAGTGGGCAGGCCCAATCGCCGTGCTGCAAGCCGGCCTCGCTGTCGAGGTAGGGCAGACCGTATATAACGAAATAACCGCCCACGAAGTCGATCAGGTATCCCGTCTCGTCCAGATCACGAAGGAAGGGGTTATGATTCACCAGTTCCGGCAACTCGAAAGCGCATTCCATCCTTCACCTTCACCTTCTGACCCGGTGCGAGCGTGCCGCTCGGGTTCTCGACCGGACCGTGGGAGTATTTGACGAGATATTCGTTCGAGGGCTTTCCGCCCTGCCCGAGATAGAGATCGACCACGCGGGCGTAAGTGATCTGTTTGGTGTCGATCTCGTGGTCATCGCCATTAACCAGAATGTCGAAGACCTTCTGGCTGTAGAAATGCTGATCCTGCGTCAGATGGATCGGCGTGTCATCGCGCGGAATGCGCTCATCTTCCTCGTCGCCCGCGACCTCGCGGTAGAGCCTCTCGTGCTGCTTAATGTCGGCCAGCGCATAGAGCGCTTCACCGGTCGTTGGGTTGGGCGAATTGATCGCCACTCGATTGATGTGGATGCGCACGATGTGCGACGAAGCAATGTCCAGCATGACTTATATCCTTTCCCGCCTCTGGCGGCGCTTGCGTTTCGCCCCGACCGGTGGCATTTTGGTGTCCGGCCAGACAACAGAAGGGGTTCGAAAAAAGCCCTGGTCTAATTCACATCAGATCAGAGCCTGTTGTCCACACAGACAACAAATAGCGATTGAAAAAAATTTGTCAAGGAGGGCGAATGCCGGAAACAGCACTGGGTGTGTGGTTGAAAGGCCTAAGGGAAGAAAGAAAGCTGAGCCTAAGGGATCTCGGCCAGCGCAGCGAGGTCGATCACGCCTACATTCACCGGCTTGAAACGGGCGTAAAGGAAGCCCCATCCGAAGACGTTTTGGACAAGCTAGCGACTGCGCTGTCAGCCTCAAAGCGCGATCGCGAAGTTCTGCGCCACCTCGCGCGCCAGGAGAACGTTAATCCGAATATCTTGGAATTTGTCCGTCAGGATCAGAGTATCAGCGCCGAGGAGCTGCAGATGCTTTCCACCGTTGTGAATCGCGGCACGCGCGCGGATTACGCGACCTCGCTCGCGCGCATCAGGCGCATGATGATGGAAGACGATGATGGATGAGTTGTCAGTCGTTTCATCTGCACGGGCGTTTATCAGCAAATGCGGGCCGCTTGCGCAGCCGGTCTCAGTCGATATCTATGCGGCAGCAATCGACGGCACGATCAAAAAGGAAGCCTTGAACGACGGCGAAGATGGCTGGTCGTTCAAGACGCCCAAGGGCAAATACAAGATCTGCGTGAACTGCAATCAGAACAACAGGCGTCAGAGGTTTACCGTCTGCCACGAGGTTGCCCACGCGGTTTTAGACATCGCCCCCGATCATAGCCAGCCAAGCTGGAGTCTCAGCAAGCGGCCCCAAGGCGAGATTTTCTGCGACATTTTCGCCGCCGAGCTACTCCTACCATACAAGCTCTTCAAGCCGCAGGTTGACATGTCGGAAATGGGCATGGCGGCCGTCGGCACGCTGGCCGATGATTTCGATGCCTCGCTTCTTGCCGCCGGCTCGCGTTTCGCAACCTTCTCGAAAAATCTCTGCGCGTTCGTCGTCTCCGAAGGCGGCAAGGTTCGCTACAGCGCCCGCTCGGCAAGTCTACGTCAGGCAAAGGGCTGGGTCAGGCCCGGGGCGCTCCTGCCCGAGGGTTCCTACAGCGCACGAGCACGAGCGGGCGAGAAGCCATCAGGGCCTGAAGAAGCGGAGGCCGATGAGTGGTTCGAAGACTGGGACCGCGATGGCGGCCTATTCGAAGACGTCTTGCATGTTGGTCAATGGGATCAGACCATGACGCTGCTGTGGTACGAAGAGGACGACGCCCCGCCCGCGCGTCTCGAGCGCAAGCAATGGGAGGAACAGACCTACGGCCTGCGTGAGCTTGACGGCAATCTGCCCTGGCCGGGCGGCAGGAAGCGGCGATAGGTGGAGACCTGAGTTTGCTAGGCCAGCGGATCGATCGCCCAATATGCAGACCTTTTCAGCGTCCGGGCAGGATCATTCCCAGACTTTTTGCGCTCCCAATCGAGCGGCCGATATCTTTCTTTCGAGAGAAAAAGCGGTCCGTCGGGTCACGGCCCCATTTTGACATTCAGTCAGACGGTCCCGCAATGCGCCGACGACAATTCTTTCTCTGAGATGCCTCAGTTGGCTCCACTTTGCATTCTGCTGGAGCTTCGTCGAAGAACATTCCTGCCGCTAACCCAAAGGTTATCGTGGAATTTTGCTAGCCACTTTCTTTGACAAGCGGCTTGGTTTCAATCGCTCCTTGAGGATAGGTTCTTCGCTTCAACTTTAGTTGGCGACGCTCTTGATGCCAGATGCGACCGCTGCGTTATCAGCGGATTGGGTTATGCTGTTGAAAAGGACACACGCACTTTCTTTTTTGCGGAAATTGAACCCTAAGCAGGATTTGTCGTTTGCACATTGCAGTATGCAGTCTGGATATCGGAGCGGAGAGGTCCAATAGGCGTTGCCAGAAATTTCCGTTTTTGTGGCGAACACCAAATTCGAGTAGCGCAAATTGCTCTCGACCACTTTTTTTGCGGCCATGATCGACTCTTCGCTTTTGACCAGTAGCGATGCGTCCCCTTTCATGAAACAAGCTCGAAATTTTGTGTTATAAGTAACCGCTAGACACCTGAAGTCGGTGTCGCAGGCGGTTTGACACTGCTCAGAACTCACGTTCCTAATTGGCATATCCGGCAGGTCGTTTCCGATCGCGTCCCACCCGGACACGACAACAAATCCACTATCTGGATCGACCTCTGTCGCAGGAGTTTCTGCGGGGACAGTTGCGGCCTGCTCTCGTGACGAGTCAGGAATGATGTCTGAAGACGCAAATGTGCGACCATCCAGCCACGCGCATCTTGTTGCAAGATCGACGGCGGATGAATCATTAAGGCCGACCAACTGAAGCGTCTGAGCAGCAGCGCCAGGCCCGGCTGGTGGCGCTGTCGGTGCAGAACGAGCTGCCAATGATACATTTACGTCTACGCCGTTCACACTCCGCCGAGAGTAACACCACGCTCGGTCCCAGGTTTGGTCGTTCTCATCCTTGAAGTGGTGACCTGTGATTAACTCCCAAGTGGTGCCTTGGAACTCGACGTTCTTGGTGGCGAACTTGTTGAAGTCGACGGTCACCACGTCAGGCTTGGTAGGGACGTCAGCCTGGGGCGCCTGCTCCTGAGTTGGCTTTGGAGTTGGAACAGGAATAGGCGGCTCATCTTTTGGGGAGGTGAGATCGCTTGGCTGCTCTATGGTCGGCAAAGCCGCCGGCTCCGGCAAGGTTTTGTCCCATAGACCAAGATTGATGCCCAGCCCAATCCCGACCGCCGCCACTGCAATGGCTCCGCCAGTCGCCATTCGGCGAAAGGCGGTCGCTCGGGCTGTCTTCTCTTGGGCCGCGGCTTGAGCCTGCAAGGTTGGAATCGCTGACCTTTTGACGGCGAGATCGACGGCTTGCTCAAGCAGGGTGGTATTATGCCGGACGAGCACTTTTGCGACCCTTCATTGATACCGTCACGAGGTCTGAGACCTCAGGCGGCAAATCCTGGTCGAGGGCCTTGCGAAGGACTTCGGGATCATCGGTGAAGAGCGGAACATAGAGGATCTCTTTGACCACCTTTTCCACAGGCACCTCAACCCGCTTCTCAACCTCTTTCTCGACCATAACTTCGACTGGTACCTTAATCGTTCGAATTCGGCGCCACCGCCAACTCAGAAGCATTCTGCGGAGCAGCCTGGAAGTCTTGCTGTCTGAATTGTCCTCTTCTCGGGCGGCAATGCGCTGGAGCGCTAGAGCGACCATTGCCGTAATTGGTCCCGCGAGCGCGGCGATGAGCGCGAGCGAGCCGAACCAAATCACAGAGATTATTCCGGCCTGTGCCTCAGTCACCAGTTCAGGTTTGCTGCCGTACCACCGTGAGGCAATACGGCGGACCTGATCTGTCCGCGCCATTGGGATCCGCTCCTTGGCCAAGGCGCTGAGGGCTTTGGCAATCTGGTCCTGTCTGACCTGGTTTTGCGCCGAGGTGTTTGCCTTGTTGGCTTCTGCCGCCTGGGCATCTGCGAGCCGTTTGCCCGCTTCATCCAATCGACGCTGCCAAGCCGCGGCATCACTATCGCGCGTTTGCTCCAGAGACGAACGCCTATCGACAAGCTTCTGCCTCTGGTCAGTAGTCATAGGAGGGCTATTTGCCCGCAAACGATCGAAATTTTCGCGCAGCGCAGCAATCTCTTGATCGAGCGGCTCAATCCGAGTGTCGAACTTGGTGATAATTTTCGTGCGGGGGTTGGCAAGTTTAGCCACTTCCGATTCTAGCCTGCGTGCCGAGTCGCTGTCGCCTGAATCGCGCGCCATCTTGATACGTTCAACAAAGCTGTCGCGTTGGCGCTCAAACTGATCGACAGCGTCTTTAACTTCGCGATCACGCTGTTGAATCAGCGCCGATCGAACAGCATTTTTCTCATCCACTTGATCGCGAACACGCGAGGCCTCTGGAGTAAGGGCTGTCGTTCCCTCCAATTCCGCATTGGCCTCGGCAATTTGCGACTGAGAGGTCGCACGCGATTTTTCTGCAAGAGAGGTCAGCTGCTCAATTTCGGAACGGGCTTGATCGACCTGATCGGCTCTTCGACCAAGTTCGTCAGCAGAGGCGAGCTTTGTCGCTTCCTGCTCAAGGGCATCAATCTTGTTTACGAGCTCCTCATAACGCAGCTGACGCAATGCGCCTGCCCTCTCCATCCCCATAAAGACAGTTTCGAAAGTGATGCCTGCAAGAACCAGGAGGAAGACCAAGATTATGGGCTTCCAGAGCCAAGACGCGCTGAAAAGCAGTGTAGCTATCGGTATCTTGGTGAGCTCCGCGATTGCCACCATGAGAAAGGGTGCACTGGCGAGCGTCAAATCCATTGCAGTGACAGACTCGCTTGCAGAAAACGCTTGTACGCCTAATGCTACACCTGTCGTAAGACCAATCGCTGCGGCCGCAATCTCTAGGGCCCAGGCACCACGGTAGGTCCACTGGCCATAGCTTGCCAGCTTTTGACTCATCACAGTCTGCATTTTACTCGCCCCCCCGACAGGGCAACATCACGCCTTGATCGCCTGCCAGCATACATTTAACGGTTTTGAAAGTCTTAGTTAAGGCGTCTCTTCTCTCTATTGTCGCAATAACTTTTTCTGCCCTTCAGATATAGAATACCTCGTCAAAAAAATGGGGTTAGCAGACCGCGTCGCCCATGCATGGTTTTCGTTGGATCGGTGTAAGCGGAAAGCCGAACAGGCCGTAGCGCGCTTACTCCGTTACATTTCAGCTAGCAGAGTGTTTCGCATGCGATCCCATCCTTGTCGCGATCGAGTTTTCCGCCCCATGAGCAGTTTTGCAGGTACCAGTTGGCTTCGTCGCAGGAACCGATCTGCTTGCACGTTCTCCGCGGCTCGCAAGAATAGCCGCTCTGCGCGACCAGCTTACGGCTGATGATGCCCAGCGGGCGACTCGACGGCGCCGCGCCGTCGGCGTGCGCAGCGCGCCATTCCCAGGGTGCCTGAAACGTCCCGGCCCACAGGCCGATCTTTGAGGCTTGGGCTTGCGCCTGCTGCCCCCCATAGGCGCCCTGGCTGTAGTGAGGCCAATCCAGCGCCTGGCCGTGCTTGACCATCCAGGCGGCCACGCCCGCGCCGTCGGCGCGCCGACAATCGCCGACAAAGCGGTGGTAGCGGTCCCACGTCACGAATGTGCATTCGAGCGGCCTCGACGCGGCCAGGAAAGTGTCCAGCGCTTCGGCCGATCGCCGGCCGCAAGGATACTCGGCGCCATTCGCATCGCGGCACAGCTGCCGGCCCTCTGGCGCGTCGATGCCGTTGAAGCGGACGCGCTGGCCGTGGATTTCGATCGTATCGCCGTCAATGACGGAAGCGACACCGGTAAGCGAGGCGGGCGCCGCCCTTTGTGGGCTGGCCTTTGATGCATCGTCGCTACGTTGCGCGCCCGACGGCGCCAGGAAGGCGGCCACCGCCGCCGCTGCCGTAAGACCGAGCATTGCCGGCACGCTCGCAAGTTGGCGCCGCCACAGCTTGGCACCGGTGGGTCTCTGCCACCGATTGGATCGATATTTGCGGTATGGCCTGCTCATCCGCTACGCCGACCAGCCCGGCCATGCGCTGTCGACCATGGGCAGGCCGGCGCAATAGTAATCGTCAACGAACCGCCCGGTGGACCGGTCGCGGCAGCGCCAGATAACGCTGTAGTTCTGGCCATAGAATTGGTCCCACGCGACGCCATAGGTTTGTGGTGGCGGTGGCCGGTAATATGTTCCGCCTCCATAGCCGTTGTTGGCAGCGACACCCACAGCTGCGCCGCCGACAGCCGCGATCGCTATGCCTGTCGCGACAGCATTGTCGGTTTGCACAAGCCTGGTGCACCTCTCTGCTGTTGCGCCCCTGCGCACTAGAAGGGCCGCTACCCTGCTACGATACTGTTCGTCCGTGCTGCTGGCGAGAACGTGACATAGCGCAACGGTATTCATTGCCGTGAGATCGCTGTCCGACACGACAGCGGTCGTAGAGCAGCCGCTGACGCACAGGGCTGCACTTGCGATGAGTGCTCCAATTTTCATGTGAATCCCCCAAACAAATATTGGGGCGAGTCCGACCTAGAAGTCCAGAGTTTTGTTTTTCACTTTGCTACGATTCACAGCATGCTGCGGCTAGGGTCAGGACTCATTGATCCAGAAGATGAAGGCTGCAGCGAAGGCGATCGCCGACAGGAAGGTGTGAGCACATCGGTCGTATCTGGTGTGGATGCGTCGCCAGTCTTTGAGGCGTGCGAACATGTTCTCGATCCTGTGGCGTTGTCGGTATAGGACAGGATCGTAGCTGTGCTGAACACGATGCTTGGCATGGGGTGGGATGCATGGCGTGATACCGCGCTCGACGAGCGCCTGGCGGAAGGCCGCTGAACTGTAGGCCCGATCGGCGAGCAGGGATTTGGCGGCGGGCAAATCCTCGATCACTGCCGCAGCAGTCTTGTGATCATTGGCCTGCCCTTCGCTCAGATGCAGCAGCCGCGGACGTCCCTTGCCGTCACAGACCACTTGCAGCTTGGTGGTCAGTCCGCCTCGGCTGCGTCCGATACATCGGGATAGAGCCCCTTTTTAAGGAGGCTGGCGGCAGTGCGATGCGCTTTGAGATGGGTGGCATCGATCATCAGATTGTCCGTTTCGCCGCCCTGCGCGGCCAGTTCCGCCAGGATGCGGTTGAACACACCCAGCCGACTCCAGCGGATGAAGCGGTTGTAGATAGTCTTGTGCGGACCGTAGTCGGAAGGGACATCTCGCCAGCGAAGACCATTGCGGATCACGAACAGGATGCCGCTCAGCACCCGGCGGTCATCTACACGCGGCACACCATGCGACAAAGGAAAATAGGGCTCGATCCGGCGCATCTGCTCCGGCGTCAACATCAGCAAATCACTCAAGGCGGCACCTCCTGCCACCTTGAATCACCCAACAGAGATCAACTCAACAAATTAATGGGTCCTGACCCTAGCTG
>NZ_JAMYND010000061.1:0-24739 GCF_040318885.1 Mesorhizobium sp. M0998 | reverse complement strand
TCTCGCCGGCAAGCAGGGCGACGCCGTCAACGCCATCCTGGCCGCCGCCGGCTACAACTTCTCCCTCCTGCTCAGGTGGCTGAAGGTTCTTTGTGGCTTCTCCTCGCCGCCCTCCAACGTCAGCCGAAGCAACTCGAAGCCTAATCCCTCTCATTGTTCACGGCCGACGAATCCTCATCCTTTATTGCGAGGCCTGGCCCCCGCGGCGAATCAGACTCCCTCGAAACCAGTGGGCGAAAGATCATATGATAATAATGAGGCGTTTTGAACTGTTGCAAATCAACGGGACGGATTGTCGCTACACTCGCCTGTGACAGGCACCGGTAAATCTCTCCCTCCCGATTGATTTCTTCCAGATCGAGAGAGCTCGACACATTCCTATACAGGCTTCCTGCATTATTCAAAAGTTGTATATCTTCAATTTGCAACCATTCGTAGTGCTCCCCCAAGAGCATCTTAACACTGGTGCCGCTTACATATGGCAGCATAACGGAGAAATATCCGTCATGCAGATGGTGTGCTCTAAGTAAGAAGACCTTGGTCTCGTGTGCCCTCCATATCGAGATTTTTAGAGGCGAAAAACGCACATTCATATCTTCTGGGCCTAGATCAAGTTTAAATCGTCTGTTGACTATAGCGCTAAATGTGAAGTCAAGGCCCAGACAGCGTGTTTCAAATGCACCCAGCCGATAAGGTGAGGCAAGTCGCCTCACATTCCTCAAAGCATTTTCTAGACGATGGATTGTCTTCTTGCGACATATTCCCCTAAAGTTGTCGTTCTGGAAGAAGTCCGTGAAATATTCCAATTCCGCTTCCATAGGCATGTAGACAGAACGGAATAAGGCTGCATGGGCGGCCCGCTGCAAAATCGAATACTCGTGCGTCAAACCAGCCTCGGTAAAAAATGTCCTTGCATCATTGATGAACCGAACGCATTCCGCTTGAATAATGGCGACCTTGTCGTACTGCTTCTCACTTAGGTCGATCCCCGCAAGAACTGGCTCTCCGGCCAAATTATAGTCCACAACCGCTCCTTCCTTGACAGTGCAGCATTGCTCAAATAGATCGAAATTCCACCAGGGTGTCGTAATGAGTGCTTTGCTGTTCGCCGGACGGTAAGGTTCGTCGGAGGAGACCACATAGCGACCCAGTATGTCTACTTTCAACTCTTCTTTGAAGGTGCGGATCAAATATTCCTGCGTTGTGCCGTTATAGCCTGTGTCTGCCAAAACAATGGTATCACCTTCTTCCCACTCCAATTCCTTGGACATATAGCGCATCAAGCGCGCACGCAAAGCAGATGAGTTCTTGAATATCAATTCCAACACATCGTCGTCGCGCAGCAGCTGAAGGAACGCCGTTTGTGGATCGGCAGATTGATGGGCGATCCGTATTAACAATTCAGTCACTTCAGGCGGAAGCAAAAGCTGTTTTGCAGTGGAATGAAAATCGTCAAATTCTGGCTTAATCCCGCTGATGTAATAATCGACATCGGCGCGGGTTTTGAAAGATGCCGCAATAGCAACGAATGCTCGGAGTCGTACCAGTTTGCCGACGGGCTTGCGGGCATAGGCTTCGCACGCAGCGGAAAGAAGATAAGCATCACGCAAAAGGAAGAAGACTTTTACCCGCTTGCCCTGCTGCTGTAGTGCCTCCACCTCGTCCATAAGAAAACGAGCATAGGCGTATAGAACCGGGCCAAACGACATATAGCCGATGATCGTCTCAGGCGCGTACGGCTGCAGGTTTCCAACGGCAAAAATTGGCCGAAATGGACTATAGCATGGCAGAACAACTGCTTCAGGCGCTGCCTGATCGAGTACAATCAATGAAGATGCCGCGTGCTGTAGGCGCAAGAGGTCTGCAGCCTCATGATCAAACGGCAGAAAATGCAGCGCACGTACGCCCAATTTCCGCGGCGCTTGGGCATCGGCTACATCATTATCTCCGATGTGAAGTAGTTGCGATGCAGACACGCCACACTCTTTGATTACAATCTGAAAAAGACCATGGCTCTTCGACGTTCCATAATCGACAGAGCAGTAGATGTTGCTTATCGCCTGCATAACGTCTGCAGGCAAATTTCGAGCCAAGAGGCGCCTTAACTCGTCTTCGCGCAAATACGTATCGCTCACGATGATAATTTTGATACCACGGGTGCGCGCCAGCCTTATCAGTTCTACGTACGGTGAGAATGCAAAGCAAACATTCATTTCGGTCCGAATTTCCGCCTCGGCCAAGAGCTCCCGGTCCTCACCAGAAAGCGATGTGAAAGACCGATAAATATCACCGATATCGATCTCCGTGGATCCGTTTTCTAACGGCTTCGCTCGATAGGCACGCGCAGCAGCGCTAATGCGTTGGTGAGGAGTCATCCCTAACCTTCGCGCGACGGGATTGTCGGCCAGCACGGCGAAAACGTCTCTAGGTGTCGCTGTCTTGCGCCATAGCAACGTATCGAAACAATCAAGTGAGAGTACGTTTACGGAATCCCCAAAGTCGTCCAGAATATTGGGTATATCGTGGCCCTTTATTTGCGCCTTACGGTGCGTATCACGCATGTCGCTCCAGAGCAGGCGATCCTCCGGTTTTTGCCATTGGGTGGTCTTTTCTGTTGGACCGCGCCCGTGTGGAAACATCGCATCAGGGTGATGGATAAACTGATAGGCGTCGTCTTCGGGCAGACGCGGCACGATCTCGCCATAAACGTCAGGATCAAACATATGCTCCATACGGAATTGTTCGGGAGGCAGCGGATCAATATCGGCTTGCTTTATCTTGGCGGCCAAGCGCTCCAGTATGTTCTGCATATATTTCTCCTTTAGAATTGTTTTCTCGCGCAAAGGCAATTGTTCTGGCTGAGAACTTCTCACTTGTCGTCCACTCTTGGGTCTAGGCCCACCGCATCGCCAAAGTGTCGAGGTTAGCGGCAACCGTTTTCGCTACGGAGCTTCCAACGAGCCGGCACTAGAAATGTCCTGAACTGGTTGGGGGAAGTGGGTTCAAACCAGGGTCTGCTGCGGAGCAGAACTCCGCTGTCCTACCGCTAGACGATCCCGTTTACCCCTGCTCTTGCAGAAACGTAATGCGGCTGACGTCAATATACATGAATATTGGTGGACAATTTGCATTTGGCAAACCTTGTCGCCAAGGCTATCACCGATAGATGTTCTCGTCAACGCGGCGGTTGGAGCGAGATTTGTTTGCCAAGTGTTTGATTATGTTGATAACAGCCGCGTCTGTACGGACGTTTGGTTTGTGATGTTTTGATAAAGAAATTTTAAGTTGATGCATGTTCAAGATAAGCGCCAGCTCCATCTGACGCGGTATGAGATAACTGGCGAGAGACCGGCCGATCAGCCGATCACGCGGCGGACGCGCCACCAAGATCCACGCCTGACCGACGGCCCGTGGCGGCCCGTCGCCTTAATGCTCACGGGCGGCCCGTCGCGGACTGCAACCGCCTATGGCGGTTACCCGTCAAACCCCCCAGCTCTGCTGTGGGTTATTGGCTATTTCGATATATTCGCAAATGGGTTCGCGCATGGTTGCAGGCCCGTGAAACGGATGGGATCGCCTGGTGATTGACGCCAGGCATAGTCAGTCAAAAGGTGAAAGTCCGCGAGCAGCCAGCGCTCGAAATGCTCCAGCCGCTGCGCACGGCCGCCGGGTAGGATGGGACGGGCAGCGGACGCAAGCCCGAGCTTCTCCAGAAGCGCGGATACGTCCGCTAAGTTTTCGGTCGGAAAGGTCGTCGGACGCTGGGCGCGGAACTCCTGGGTGAAGGACCGGAGTTCGTTCTCAGCCATGTTCAGGGGCCCAAGATAGCGCTCAAGTACCATGCGGACCAAGTCCTCGTGGGCGAAGGAGCGCCCCGAAGCGTAAGCGAGTGCGATAGAGGCCACACCGCCTCCCAAAAGCCCAAGCACTACGCGTCTCGAAATCGTGATCATGCCGGATCCCTCCTTACGCGATGCGGCTCGCTGCCCTGAGAGAGAGGGCGGCAGCAGTCAGGCTGGGATTGGCGCACGAACAACTCGGATAGGTGCTGCTACCCACGACGACGAGATTCCTCAGTTTATGGTGGATCATGTTCCGGTCGACGACAGAATCCGTGACATCCCTGCCCATTCGCAGCGTCCCTTGAACATGCGATTCGGTTTTCGCTTGCCCTCGATCGAATATCTCCTGCACCGGCAGTGGCCGAAGCAGCTCACCGAGCCGCTGCTTGGCCTGCGCCATGCCCTCCACGGCATAATCAGAAGGCCCCGCGTAAACGACGTGGGCGTTCTCGTTCTCGTCGAGCGTGACATGGTTCTCCGGCTTGAGGAGGTCTTCAGTCACGACTCTCAGCGGCAGGGTCTGCCGGAGCCGTCCCGGTTCGGAACGCATCCCGTAAGACCACTGGTTCTCGAAATAGACAAGTGCGGCGGCGTAGTCCGACCGGTGTGGTCCGTCGTACAGGCCGAAATTCAGCCCGGTTGTGATCGTCGAGCCGTCGAAATTGTCGATCCCGTCGAGATAGGCCTCGAAATTCCGACCAAAGCCTTCGTGCAATCCACGTCCTACCCACTCGCCATCGAGATCCGATCGCAGCACTATCGCCGGACTCTGAATGGCGTTCGCCCCCAGGACGAACAGATCCGCCGTGACCTGGAACTCCTTGTCCTCATTCACGAATGTAACCGACTGAACAGATCCGCCGGCGTACTCCAGCCGGCGCACCTCTGAATTAAGGCACACCGCAACATCGGGAGGTTCGAAGAGATGCATGAAGCCGTTATTGGCGGTGAATTTCGCGTCGACTGGACACAGCCAGCACCGGAAGGAGGCGCAGCAGGCGGAGCGCTGTTCCGTCGCGATCCGTGCGCGCGCAGCCGGCATAACGAAATGCTGCCCGGGCTGCGCCGCTTTCATCATCCGGTCCGGCGCCGACATGCAATGAGGCGGCTGAGGGAAAGGCCTGGAGCGCGGCATGACCGCAGCCATGTCGGGATCGCCGGAAATCGACATGATCGCCTCGGCCGTGCAGTAAAAGGGCTCGAGATCGTCATAGCTGAGCGGCCAGTCGAGACCGATGCCGTAGAGGCTTTTCAGCCTGAAATCATTTGGATGAAAGCGCGGCGTCTGCGCAAACCAGCAGTTCGTTCCGCCCCCCAGGCCGATGGTGTAGACCCACGGCTTGCTGGAGTTGCTGGAATAGGTACGGTCAACCTGGACGTTGCTGTTTGAGCCGTGCTCAAGTTGCCAATCATGGGTGTTGTAGCGCCCCCATTCGAGGACGAGAACGCGCGCTTTTCTTCTCCTGGAGAACTCGTGCAAGAAGAAGGCTGAACCGAAGCCGGAGCCGATCAAGACAAGATCATAGTGCTCGCCGGCGACCTGTTGGGCTCGGATGTCAAGTACCATTTATGGCCTCTTCGGCCGCTGACCCTGCAGCTGACGCCGAGGACGGTGCGATCGGGCTACCTGCAGGTCAGCGAGACAATTTCAATGTTGCATCGCACTGTTACGCACCGCAAAATGAGTTTGCCACTACCACGTTGGGTAGTTAGGCAACACTTCTTGCCGCGACCTTTCCAGTCTCCAAAAATTGTGCCGATTGCCAAAAAATGAGATCTGAACTTCCTTTCCTCGTTATTTCAATAGGTTACGCGAACGGCTTGGTTCTGGCAGGTGGTTGATGTTGTCATAAACACGACAAATCGGCAGATGCACTCCGGCGGAGCGGAGTTCCTGAAACTGCCGGAGGCAGAAGTGTCCGGCTCAATTCGGGGGGCAGGCTAGTGGAAGGGGTTGTGTTGCAAAGTTTTGGTAACTGGTCGCGTGGGAGGAACCTTGCGTCAATTTTTGCGAGGTTCGGGATGTTCAAAGGCCGTCAGTTCGATCAGTCCGTCATCTGCGCTGCGGCCATTGCGGCCGCAAACTGCACGTCGCTTATTCTGGCCGAAACGGCAAGATCGGGCGCTATCACTGTCGTGGCGCGTTCCTCAACCATGGCACTGATCCATGCATCAGCTTCGGATCGCTGCGCGTCGATGAAGCCGTCGGCACCGAAGTCTTGGAACGGCTTCAACCCTTGGGCATCCAAGCAGCTGTTCAGGCGATCGAGACATCCAAGGCGCAGAGCGCTGAGAAGCGGCGTCAGATCGAGCTCGCGCTTGAACAGGCACGCTATGAAGCGGCCCATGCGCAGCGCCAATATGACGCCGTCGATCCCGACAATCGGCTCGTGGCAGGCGAACTTGAGCGGCGCTGGAATGCTGCGCTTGCGGTTGTGCGAGAGCGCGAAGCCGAACTCGACGCCCTCGAAACCAAAAAGCCCGAAGCACTCAGCGAGGCCGAGCGCCAGGAGCTGCTGCATATGGGCGCCGATCTTGAACGAGCGTGGCATCACGCAAATGCCACCAGCGTCACTCGCAAGCGCATCATTCGCACGGTCGTTCGCGAGATCGTCGTCCGTGTCGAGAATGACCGGATCGAGATGGTGGTGCATTGGCAGGGCGGCGATCATACCACGCTCTCCGTCAAGAAGAACAAGCTCGGTCATCACAGGTGGGGTGCCGCGCCCGAGATCGAACCGCTGATCCGGGCGCTAGCGCGCCAGCTGCCGGACAAGGCGATTGCGGCCCTTCTCAATCGACTCGGCAAGACCACCGGCCGGCAAAACGGATGGACGCAGTCGCGCGTCTGCACCTTCCGTAGCCAACACAACATTGCCGTCTACAGACACGGCGAGCGCGCGGCGCGCGGCGAGTACACCTTGCAGGAAGCGGCAGAGAAGCTGAGCGCGCGGGCAATGACGGTGCTTCGCATGATCCGCGCCGGTCATCTGCCGGCCGAGCAATACTTCAAGGGCACGCCTTGGGTCATTCGCGGTCAGGATCTCGTGCGTCCCGACATCCAGCACTATGCCAACAGCGGCATGCGACGCCCATTATCGCAAGGGCAAGATCAACAGCCGATGCTTTTTCAATGACATAGCGAGGTGTGCATTATGACGCGGGATCGGGTGGGCCGAGGAAGTGGACGACCTCACAGCGGGCGACGAAGCCGAGTTGGGCGAGCGTGAAGATTCGATCTCGATCGAGCGAGGGCTGGAAAGAGAAGTCGAAGCCGGCGAGCGTCTTGATCGTGGCCAGAACCCATGCGCAGTGCCGTCTTGATCCGGCTGTTCTCGCGGAGGGTCAACTCTTCCGAAAGGAGGATGTCCATGGCTTCGAGGGCGGCGATCTCGCCTTGCTCGAGCCGGCGCACGATATGATCGAGCGCTTCGAGCGCTCGTGGCATCTTCAGGCCGACGAGATCGTGGCGGATCCGGTCGATTGTGGATGGCGTGGTATCGAGCGCATTCGTCATGGACGCTGCTCCTTCGCCATCACCCGGGCGACGGCATCGTAGAAGGCCAACGGGCGCTGAGCGACCCTGTCGCCCGACCCATGAAGAATGACCTCGTCGTTCCTCAGTCTTTGTCGGCGCTTGTGGACGTGGATGTTGCGATGACCCGGCTCGACATGACGCTGGTGCCGACCTTCTAGAATGGGATGGATGGCAATCAGTGCGCCGTCCTCGAAGATGCGTACCTCTTCGGCCAGAGTGTGCACCTCGACGACACGGCGCCTGGTGGCGTCGGGCACGCTATAGAAATTGCCGCCGACGCTGACCATGCCCTCCCGGCTGATACGTCGCTCGAGCTTTAGGACCGATCGGAACGGAGCCAAAGGCAGCGGCCGCAGCGCTGCGCGCTCCTCGGCGAAAGCTTCGTTGACGACGCGCCTTGTGGTGGCGTGAACCCTCGGGTTTGCGACCGTGTCCATCCAGTGACGCAACTGCGCATTCAAGTCTTCGAGGTTGCGAAAGGACCGGGCCAGGAAGAAGTCCTCGCGAATGTAGCGGAACGGTCGCTCGACCTTGCCTTTTGTTTTGGCGCGGTAAGGCCGGCAGGCCTTGGGATGGAAACCATAGTGGCGGGCAAGATCGACGAGGGCACGGTTGTAGACGATGCCGCCGGTATCGCCTTCGCCGATCACAGCCGTCTTCATACGGTCGTAAAGCACTTCGCGAGGAGCGCCGCCCAGCGCCTCGAAAGCCCCAGCATGGCAGCGCAAGACAGTCGGCAGATCCTGGTGGACGACGAAGCGTGCCCAGATAAGGCGACTGAAGCCAAGCACCATGGAGAATAGCCAGACGATTCTCGGCGTGGTCGGCTCATCGGCAAAGACGACATTGAACTGGGCGAAGTCGACCTGCGCCTGCTCGCCGGGCGGGGTCTCGAAGCGAACCTCGTATCCACGCTCCGCCGCGGCAGGACGGACGTCGCGCAGGAAGTCGGTAACGGCCGTGTAGCCGCCGCCATAGCCGAGGTCCTTCAGTTCGCGGAAAAGCCGGCTGCCGGTGAGTCCGGGATATCGCGTGACGCGTTCGCGAAGATAGGCCGTGAAGGGATCGATCACCGCCTGACGTGGCTTGCGCGGTCCGTAGGCCGGAGCCTCGAGCCCGCGCTCAATGTATTTGCGCACCGTCTTGCGGTCGATCCCGCTCTCCCTGGCGATCGCCGACACCGACAGGTCCTGCCGATGCAAATCCAGTACTCATCATCATCTCCCCGATCTTGATCACCGAAATCCCTCTCCCGACCATCAGGAGAAGCATCAACGATTACGGGCCGCCGGTCTCCCGGAGCGCGCTCCGGAAGACCGGCGGCAGCGCTATACTGGGGAAGATTCAAACGGCACTTCTGGGAGTATTGAGCCGGCATCGACACGGACAGGTTGTGCATCGATTTGAGAATGGCCAAGCCCGCCATCAGCCGTGTCAGCAGCGGCGGTCGGCCGGGATCGTCGTCATAGACTGCGCCGAGCCGCTCTTCGAGGAAGCGCCAGTCGATCGCCGCCGCCAGCGTCACCAGCGCATGATCCATATTGAGGATGTGGTCGAGCCGGGATCGCAACAGGTCGGACTGACGCTGTCCCGCCGTTCCTTAGGCCGCATCGCTTTGCTTCTCCTCTCCGGTTCCGAAAACACCATCGAATCACGCAACGCAGACGCAATTATTTTGCCGAAAAATCACTGCCAAAGGCCACGACTTCCGGCAAAATCAAAGCCGAAATCAGGCGAAAATCCTAAATGGCATCAAATAGCCTTACCAGTTTTTCACGGGCGACTATTCCTGCTGGCGCGTTTTGCTCGATGGTGGCCAGCCGCGTTGTATCGCTTTCGGCGGGCTACGGGTCGAGGATGCGATTGCGGAAGCTCTGCTGCGGGTCCTCGAGCCCGGCGCGGTCGCGGCGGCTGCCGAGGCCGAGATGCAGGTGGCCAACCACCGTGACCGGGTCCGGGACGCCCTCAGCCGTGACCTGGAGGCTGTCCGCTGCCCCGCCGAGAAAGACTTGCAGCAATATGACGCCGTCGATCCCGAGAACCGGCTGGTCTGACGCACCGCAGCCCAGCGGTGCTGTCGAGAACCTCCCGGCTATCTTCGGTTCGATAGTACATGCGCGTTTGAGCTCGCTAGTATGCGGGCGCGGCCTTGAACTGCTGTTCGCCGTAAAGGGGTGTTGCGTGCGTGGGGAGCGTTCATGATCCTCGTTACATCTCTCAATCCGCTCAAAGCACGGTGTCAGCGCAGGCTTGACCGGATGAACCCACTAAGCCGCGGGTTCTCAGGCCTGTTGAAAATCCTGTCCGGCGGCCCTGATTCGACCATGGTGCCATCGGCAATGAAGTGCACCGCATCAGCAAGCTTGCGGGCGAATCGCATTCCTTGAGTCACGACCAGAGTCATCCCTTTGTCGGCCAGCGAGCGGATGATCTTGAGGAACCCGGTCATAAGCTCCGAATTGACTGCAGAGGGTGGGCTCATCTCTCTCAAGCCACGGCAGCGGTGGAGCTGTTCCTCGCCAAAGAAAGATGTCCCAGGCGGCTTTCGGTCGCATATGCCGCAGCAAGAACGTTGGTGTCGGCATAACGCGCACCGACCAGTTGGAGCCCAACGGGAAGCCCTTGATCATCCAGTCCGGAGGGAAGGGACGCTGCTGGTTGCTGCGTCAGGTTGAAGGGATAGGTGAAGGGCGTCCAGTCGACCCACCCCCTGAAACTCTCATCGGGTTTGTCCCGCCCTACTGGGAACGGGGCGACAGGCATTGTCGGTGTGACCAGGAGATCGTAGTCTCCGTGGAACTTCGCCATGAGGGCGGAAAGCTCGAACCGCGTCGCCTCAGCTTCCTGGAATTCGGCAAGCGTGATCGTCAGGCCGCGCTCGGCACCTTCCAGAAAGCCGGGATCTAAAAGTTGCCTTTGCTTTTTGTTCATTCGCGACAGAATACGGGCGGCGCCGGCGAACCAAAATGTAGCAAATACCTCGACCGGATCCGCGAACCCCGGATTGACTTCGACCACCTCGGCTCCAAGAGCCCGAAGCTGGTCGACCGCCTTGTCGGTGACTCTTTGGATGTCGTGGGCCACCTTCACATACCCAAGGTCTCGACTGTAGCCGATGCGCAGACCCTTGAGGGTTTTTGCTGGATCGACCTCGAGACCGGGATAAGCGGGTCCCGCATAACCGTCGCGAGCATCCTTTCGCGCGATGACGTTCATCATCAGGATCGCATCCGTAACTGTGCGGGTCATCGGCCCCAAGTGAGACAGCGTGGTCATGGCGCTGGCAGGCCATTGCGGAACGATGCCGAAGGTCGGCTTGAAGCCAAAGGTTCCTGTGAAGCTCGCCGGTATGCGGATTGATCCCCCACCGTCGCTACCTTGATGAAGAAAGCCAAGGTTCAGGGCCGCCGCGACTCCGGCGCCGCCCGAGGATCCGCCTGGTGTCAGGTCAGGGTTCCAAGGGTTACGGGTGATGCCGTAGAGGCGGCTATCTGTAACACCTTTCCAGCCAAACTCCGGAGTGGTTGTCTTGCCAAGGATAACGGCACCGGCCTCGCGAATGCGCGCTGTAACGGGCGCGTCGTCTGTCCAGGGTCCCTCGGCGCTACTAGCCAGTGATCCGCGCCTTGTCGGCCAGCCTCGCGTCACGGTGAGATCTTTGATGGTGGCCGGAATGCCATCGAGAACTCCGGCTGGCTCACCCTTCATCCAGCGCCCCTCCGAAGCCCGGGCAACAGACCTAGCCCCTTGGTGATCGACGAGGCAAAATGCGTTCAGCGTCGGGTTGTTTGCGTCGATGCGGCTGAGACAGTCATCGACGACTTCAACGGGCGAGAGCTGCCGCCTTCGGTATAGGTCCAGGCACTCGCATGCCGTCAGACCCTCAAGAGATGTTGGCACGGATGAACGACTTTTTCATTTCACAAGGTCCGGAATATGGTGTTCGCAGGCCCACCGCGGCAGCTATTGATTTTCTGCGGCCTTTTCGACCTGTGCTGCAGTGACGTCCCCTTTTTCGAAGTTTAGCCAGTCGGCAGTGCGCGTCAAATTCAGTTTGCGTATCATTGTCATCTGGTAACGAGATGGATTGGAAGCCGGTGAGGCCGTGGTCAGCTTCATGGGCTACACTAGATTAGTTGAACGGATGGGTCGGGCAAGGTCGGCTGGGAAAAGCTGCTCAACAACGCAAGCACGACATCCCGTGAGCTGCCGGACAAGACAAAGGGCGCGCTCGACGGAAGAAGGCAAAAAAGCTGGTGCTCGCCAAGCGCCCGGTGGACATGGCGCGGGAGGTCTCAACGGATGACCGACGCCAGCTCGAATTGCAACTTCCCGGCGACCGACGCAAAGAGTTCGTTATCAGCATGGATACAGCCCATGTTCGGAGCGTCGATCCCAATTCAGCGAGAAATTTCGAGCTCGTTGTAGCCAAATGTGTTCGGCGGTCGTGGCAAAACCGGCGGCCGCTATTTCCGTAAACGCAATGTTCGGTACACGCCGTGACGAGCGCCGCGGGTCGGAGGCGGTATGATGCCATCGGGCGGGTCTGGATTGTCGCGGGGTTTCGCGCGTCAGCTGGTGTTTTGGTGCGCGCGTTCGCCGAAGTTGAAGGGCAGCAGATTCTCGATGCCGGCGTCGGCTGCGCGTTGTGGTAATTCAGTGACCACGTGGCGAAGCCAGGCATAGGGATCGACCCCGCAGGCACGGCAGGTCAGAACCAGGCTGTAGAAAACGGCGCTGGCCTTGGCGCCGGCAACGGTGTCGCGGAAGAGCCAGGATTTTCTTACGGTTACAAAAGGTCTGATGTCGCGTTCGATCCACGTTGTTATCGATCGGGCGAAATAGGAGATCGCCTTGCGCGTCAGGCTTTCGGTTAAGACCTTCGGCGCCTGGTCGTCGAGCCATTTCTTGAAGGCGGTCAAGACCGACCCTATGCTGCTGTCGCAGACGCAAGATGTACGGCGCGCATTTCACCTTCGCCCGCCGCCTGGTGTGCAAGTCTCTCGACCTCGTATAGCGCTTCGAAGAGCTTGAGCGCCTGCAGCGGCGGACCGCCGGGTTTCTTCCTGGCCTTAGCGCATCGGTAAATTTCCGGCGCGCGTGTGCCATGCACCCAGATGGGTGCCGCCGTCCAGTGTGCGCCAGGCCTCACAGCCATCACTCATCAACAAGCCGGCTAGAAAGGCCCGGGGATGCTCCTGGCCGCGGCCGGGTTGATAATCGAACAATACGACCGGCTGCTCACTGTCCTGGCCGCTGCGATAGGCCCACATAAAAGGACTTGGCTGGGCGTGCCGGCCATTCTCCTTGAGAACCTGCACCCAGGGCTCGTCGCCGTGGACGCTGCGACCTGAGCTTTTGCTTCAGCGCCTCATACGCTGCTCGCCATCCGATGCATGCGGTTGCGGCAGCACGGACAGACCTTCTGGTCCTCGGGCAGGTCATGCTCGACGCGCTCTCGCCGCAGATCTTCAGGCAGCGGCTTGCGGCCCGGCTTCTTCAGCTCGGGCTTGTGCGCGTCCGGCAGTCCCGTGTCGATTGCCGTTGGGCTGGCCGCAGGCGTGTGATCACAGAAGAACTCATCTCGCTGTGTGTTCGCCACGCGTCGCGGCCGGAACTGATACCAGAGGAAGTCGAACACGACATTCGGGTATTCCCCCCTGCGCCTTTGGTCTTTGCAATAGACGATCTTGGTCTTTGTCGGATGCATTTGAAGCCCGCATGCTGCCAGTCGAGCACCAAGCTCCGCCTTGAGGGCTTGTGCCGGCTGCTCGTTCCGGCAATGCACAAGACCATCGTCCGCATATCGACACCATGGAAGGTCAGGATGCGTCCGGGTCATCAACAGATCAAATGCATAGTGCATGAAGAGATTCGACAAGATCGGGCTGACAACGCCCCGTTGCGGGGTACCGCGTGAGCGCTCGACGACTTCCCCGTTCTTCCTGATCAGGCCCCTTTGCTCCGGCCCCATTGCAGGGGCTTCAACGCTCATACGGGCCGGTCCGCCCCAGTCTCCTGCATCGGTACTCTCGCCTTGCGGTTTGGCCCGCTTGAGCTTCTCCCTTTGCATCAGGAGCCTGGTTCCTGCAGTTCCGCGCGAATGCCTGTGTCCGACTCCCGCCCCTCAACGCCGGTCGCCGCCCGCCCTGTCATCAGGCACCCGGCGGACTTGTCCCAGGATGACGAGACGGTCCTGGTTTCGGCGACACTTACGTTTATACCACGCGTCTTCGAAGGGTTCACTTTCGTTCGTCTTTCGGAGACAGTTGTGTGCGTCAAGTTCTGCAAAAATGGCGTGGCAGTAGCTGTGACGTCGGCGTGTCCGCCGCGCAGCCCCCGTGTTTAGCGGAGCGGCGGACACATGACGGTGCTCAGGCGGCCAATGCCCACTCGCCCGCGCATGCCTGGTCCCTTATGGTTTCGGTCGCAGGCTCCACACGCTTCTCCGTCCTTCATGTCCGCCGCAGCGCTCCCAACGCGCGTGGAGGACGCGCACTGGGCCTGGAACATTTGATCAGCCGGCGTTCCTTCCTCGGGCGCGCCGCGCCCGTGGACGCAAGCGGGATCTCTCGTGTTTCCTGGCAATCCATCCCATGCCTTTGCCCGGTTCTCAGACCCCGGCCGGATCGACAAGAGCTCGCCTGTCACGGTCCCGCCGATGCTGCCCTCAGTGTCCCAACACCAAAGGCTCCAGCGTATAGAGCATTTCGAGGCTCAACCTCGGGCTTCAGCATCCGCTGTCTACGCTTCACGAACGCCGTTGCCGGCGCCCATGCAAGAGTCGCTTCCGGCCGGCGGGCTGCGCCTTTGCCGGGAGGGCGTCGAACCCTCTGGATCGCTTCGAAAGGTTTCAGTCTACATGATTCATCCCCCTTTCCAGGACAGCCAGCGCCGAAGCCGCGACACGTCCGACGATGCGATTTGTCGAGCTGAAGACGGCGGAGCAGTTGGACATCCAGTCGCTGCATCGGGTTCGTTCAAGGCTGGTGGGCGCGCGCACGACGCTGACCAACCAGGTGCGCGCCGGGCACGGCATTGGGGGCCTGGCTGGGCTCACGCCCCGGATTCAGGCAGCGGCGGAAAGGAGCGGATCGGCCGGATCAGCAAAGGCGGTGATGGATACCTGCGCACGTTTGTTTATTCACGTCGCCCGAGCGGTCGTGGGCACGACGTTCCACAAGGACATCACGCCTCGGCCCTGGTCGGTCGCACTCCTTGGCCGCAGGCACAGCCACTCCGCGGCAAAGCCGATCATCTCGCGCAAGAGATCGGAATCTGAAGTCTTCTCCGCGAGCGCGCGCAGCTTCATCATGTCGTTGGTCATCGATGGTTCCTCGAACAGGTTGGTGTCACCAACTCGACCCTACCGGGGAACATCGATGACCGCTGCTATGCCGATCGCTCGCTTGCGCGCTATTGAGGCCGCGCTCGCGAGCGGCTTCGTCACCGCCGGAGTTACACCATCCCGCGGGACACGAGCCTGGACCGCTTGGCGAGCCCAGCGTGAGGCAGATCAACTTGGCTCTTCACAACTCTTGGTCAGATTTTGCCACAGACCCCACCAGCCATGGTAGGTGCGTGCATCTGTGCTGATTGCTAATGTGAAACACGCAGATCCGGTAGATCAAAACCAAGATGGGTATCCAGCAGCCGCTCCTGAATCAATCATGCCGGATCGCGACACAGCTTGGCCAGATTGGGAGAATACCGATGATCACATATCAGACCGAACGTTTGATCCTCACCTCCGTACGACCCGAACACGAGGCGGAATTGTTCAAGCTGCACAACGATCCGCTGGTTCGGAAGGCGATCTACAGGAATGTGCCGCAGACCACCGTAGATGTGCACAAGAGGCTCGATTGGATATTGGCTCAGTGGCGCAAGAACGGCTTCGGCGACTGGATGGTCTACGAAAAGGTCAATGATGGTCCGATTTTCATCGGCCGCTGTGGCCTGCGAGACTACGAGGACACCAATAATCTCGAATTTGCTTATGCATTTTTCCAAAATAGGATAGGAAGAGGTCTGGGGCCGGAGGCCGCACGCTTCACAATCACGCACGCCTTACAAAACTCGACCAAAGAAAAGGTCATCGGCTTCATTTCGCACGGCAATACGCGGTCAGTTAAGGCGGCCGCAAAGCTTGGGCTGCGCTATATTGACGACCGTTTATACGACGGTAAATTGTGTCAATACTACGAAATGACCCGAGAGGACTATTTTTCTCAGAGCCCGTCTTGAAACTGGACTGCCAGGATGGATGGCCGGCTTGAGATTGATTCCAAACAGTTGTCGAAGCCAGTTTGGAGAATCTCATGTGGACGCCGGCCACCCGTCGCAAGCTAGCCGCGATCACCTGCGTTACGGAAGCGACCTGAGAGACGCGGAGTGGGAACTCCTCGCTCCGTACCTGCCGCCGCCGGCCGGGACAGGTCGGCCGCGCCGATGGCCGATGTACGAGATCATGAACGCAATCTTCTATGTACTGCGGGCCGGCTGCGCCTGGCGCCTGCTTCGCCAAGGTTCGCCGCCAGCTCGTTCGGGCCTCGGCCCGAGCGTCGTATTTACGATGATGCGCTTGTGAAGCGTTGATCGTGATCTGGGAAGCTTGGATCGCATCTGCGGCAAACGACTGAAGGCGCTAATTCCGATTCTGGTGGAGGCGATGGAGCCTCATGGGCGCTCATCTAACCGCATAGATCCGCACACGAGTTATTGGCGATGAGCGCGGCCTATCGACCGCGCCCTTCGCGAGGTTCGAGACACCGCTGGTGGGCCGAGACGCCGTCGCAGCACAGCGTCCACCGCGCTCCGGCGCAGCGTTCCGATCCGAACCTTCTCCGACTGGCAGAATCCTCCACCTGGATTCGTCGAGGCCGACCTGGTGGCGCACAGCGGGCCAACGGCGCGTGGAAACTTCATACAAACCTTTGTCTTACCTACATCGCGAGCGGATGGACGGAATGCGCTCCCTTGCTGGTGCGTGGGCAGAAGCTGCTGACCGAGGTGCTGACTGAATTACGGCGGCTCCTGCCGTTCCAACTTCTCGGCTTCGACACGGACAATGACAGCGTGTTCCTGAACGAGACGATACGCGATTACTGGCTGGATGCCGGCATCGAGTTCACCCGCTGCCGCCCTTACCGCAAGAACGATCAGGTCGTTCGTCGAACAGAAGAACGGCGCCGTGGTGCGGCGCGTTGTCGGGTATCGCCGGCTGGAGGGGCTTGAACTGCTGCGGCCCTTGCGCAGCTTATTCACGGTGCGGCTGTTTGTGAACTTTTTCCAGTCCTCGTTCAAGTTGGCGGAAAAGAAGCGTGATGGCGCCAAGGTGCGCATTCCGGCGACATCCTGCCAGTGCCTGATGGGAAATCCGCAGACGCCGGCGTCCGTTCGCGCGAAGCTGGCGCAAATGTCTGCGCAACTGGACCCCATCAGGCTGCTGAACGAGGTGCGAACCGCACAACGGCGCCTGGTGGCCTTAGCCGATCGATTGTCCACATCAGATTCCGCAGTGACCGAGGCCGCGCTCGATCCGTTCCTGTCGCGCTCGCGAACCGCGTGAAAAGAGGGCGAAATCCGCCCCACTGCGAAGTCGAAACCAAAGCAGAAGCGGGAACGGCGGCGACCTGATCCATTTACAGGGGTCACCCACGGGCTACGTAGCTGGTTTGAAGAAGAGCCGTAGCAAACCAGCGGGGAACTGCTGGCGCGGCTGCAGTCGGAAAACCCAGAGAAATATCCCAGCCTCCTTCTGCGCACGCTGCACCGTCGCGTCAAAATATGGCGAAAGAAAAAAGGCTCACGAGATGGTGTTTGGCTTTGCCAGGAACGGCCTTCCAGGCAATGACAGACTGACCGGTCGCGTCCATGAGGAACATCCTGGTGAGGCAGCGGAAAACCTGCTCGGGAGCATCCATTGGTGAGGCAATACCAATCTCACGCTGATTGACGACGTGGAACGGCCCGCCACCGCAGTATCAGAGGTGCTAAACGTGGTCGTTGATTGCAACGCCACAAGATAGGAGCCGTTCCGTGAAGCAGATTACCACCATCGGGCTGGATTTGGCCAAACAGATCTTTCAGGTTCACGGCGCCGACGCCGAGGACTCTCCGGTCGTAAACCGAAAGTTGCGCCGCACGAGGTGCTACGGTTTTTCGAGAAGCAGCCCGCGTGTCTGGTCGGCCTTGAGGCCTGCGGCAGCTCGCATTATTGGGCGCGCGAGATATCAGCGCTCGGGCACGAACTGCGACTGATCCCCGCCGGCTTATGTCAAGCCATTCGTAAAACGCGGCAAGACAGACGCCGCTACGCCGAGGCGATCAGCGAGGCGGCAACGCGCAAGACGATGCCCTTTGTCCCGATTAAATCGGCCGAGCAGCAGGCGGCTGCGATGGTGCTCAAGACGCGCGCCTTCGGCATTGGCACAGCGAAAATTGCCGGACTGATCGCGATCGTGCGTGACGAGACAGATGCTCGCCTACCTAAGGCTGCCCGTTTCGCCCCGTCGGCAATCGCCGATCAGATCGAGGCGCTGATCGTGCAGATCGACAACCTCGAGCGGGAGATTGTTGCCGTGATAAAGCGTGACGAAGACACGCAGCGTTTGGTCACGATACCGGGTGTCGGAGCGATCACGGCGGCCTCCATCAAGGCACTTGTTCCGGACCCGGGCGGGTTCAAATCCGGTCGTCACTTCGCCGCCTGGCTGGAATTGACGCCGAGGTCTCATTCGAGCGACGGCAAGGAGCGTCTGGGAGGAATATCGAAGATGGGGACCCGGAGCTCCGCTCCTTGCTGGTGATCGGCGCAACTTCTGTTCTGCGTCACGCGCGGGACAATGCCAAGCCGCCGAAATGGCTCGGCGCCCTCCTGGCGCGGCGAGCCTTCAAGGTCGTGGCCGTCGCGCTCGCCAACAAGATGGCGCGCATCATCTGGGCGCTTCTAACCAAGGGCGGAACATATCGAGGTCTGGACGGGGCAAACAGCGTGGCAAGCGCCTGAGCTCAACGACGACCAGGACGAGCTGACCGGCGCGGTACCCGGCAGAGGTGAGGTGCACGAAACAGACGATGATTCCATGGGACGAAGTCCCGAGGCGAGAGAGACCGGCGCGACAATGTGCTCACAGCACGCTTGATTGATCAGTCCCTCGCATCGCGGACTTCATCGAGGCCCCAGCGGTTTCAAACCGCGCTGAAAAGGCCGGACATATGACCGCACCGTTCCCGTGTGATCAACCGTCTGAAAAAAGCCCTTGCCTGCAGGGCCGTTCCACGTATGTCGCGCGGCAGAAGCGCTTGAGCGGTACTGTCACCTTAACGGCTGGTGAGAATTGGTGCGATAGTGCGGGTGCACGAATACTGTGTCCGTCAGCTACGGATGACATCGACAAGGTTTGTCAGCTCTTGCTATGTTCTCCTGGCACGGACGACCACATGGCGAAGAGCGGCGCGAGAGGACGAAAGCGCCGCCACGCCGCCTTTATAGTCGTTCCTCCTTTGTGGTGTCCGTGCGCCGCTTCGGCCTCGCGGCCCGCCAGGGGCGGACCATCAGCTCGTAAGCGCGCTCGGCATTCTCAGCTGCGGCTTTCTCGCTGTTTCGCTGCTCCTTTAAATTATAGACGTAGGCTGTTCCGCGACGACCAACACCACCTTCGCTCGGCGCGCCGGCCTTCAGGGCGAGCTGCCGCTGCTGTGCCGCTACCAGCACCGGGCGGGCTCAGAAGTAATCCTGTTCCTTCGTCAGCATGTGCCAGATCAGGATCATGATCTTGCGCGGGACAGCGGCCGCCGCGATCTGATGCCCACGCTTGTTGCGGATACGCAGGAAGAAGGCTCTGAGCGGCCCGGGAGCCTTGCCGCCGCCCAGGCGGCCTCGATTAGCATGGCCCGGGCATGGGAGGGCCCATGCTTGTTGATGCGCCCCATTGCGCGATGCCGAGACCGGATTGGCGCACACGCGGATGAGGCCAAAGTAGCTCACCAGCTTTGCGGTTCGCTGAAACGGTGGATGTCCGGCCCACGGCGGCGATAATGCCGGTGGCGACAATGGCGTTGTCGGACCTGCTCATCATCAAACCGCTTCCCGGGCGATGTCGCGATCGAGATCAGCCAGATCCTCGGCCAGGCGGCCGGTCTCGCGGATGTGGCGGGCGATCGCGGCCCCGTTCGTCGTCGGGAAGCACCTGCCGCTCGAGCCAGGCCCGACCCCTATTGTTGAACAGATCGGCATGCGGGCCTTCGGCACCAGATGCGCCTGCAGGCTGCCGTGCATCTCGTCCTTCACGCTGGCATGAAGCTGCACCAGAACGCCGGCATTGATCTTGTCGGTCTTAATCCTGGCATGGGCAATCGCTTTCACCTGCATTGGGTTGGCGACAATCACCCGGCCGACATAGGGGCGCGACAGCACGCGTATCACCGTCAGCGCTGCCGGTCGCGTCGACGACAACCTCATCCCGTCCGTCGCTTTGTCGGGTCCGCGACACGGGCTTGTTGAACCAATCTCTGGTTTGGTCTCAGGCTAAATAGCTGAAATGCGATCACAAAATTCTGTCTCTGGCGTGATCAGCCCAATTGGCATGAGGTTTGCTGCGCTGGTTGCAAGGCTGCGGAACCTGCCGACTGGGCATCATGTCGTGCCGACATCGCAATCAATCGAGTGAAAGGAACATGTCAGGTCAGCGTCGGATCCTATTCTGGGGGCAAAGGGCAACTACAGACCGGCAATGCCTCCGCCTCGTGACCGGGCAACCTCCTCCTGGTGGCTATGCTGACCACGATCTCTTTCGTGATTGCCGATCCCTTCTGGAAGCCACTCTTCGACCTATCGCAGCACATCGACCAATCCCCTGTCCCTGGGACTAAGACACTGCAGTCGCTCGTCAGCGCAGTGGTCCATAGCCGAAAAAGGAAACCAGTATATGAGAAAAATAGTTGCTGCCAAGCTTCACGGCATCACTGTGACCGACGCCGATCTGAACTACCACGGTTCAATAACGCTGGACCCCGATCATTGCGACGAGGCGGGTATTCTTCCGATGGAATTCGTTGAGATCTGGAATAAGGCTACAGGCGCGCGCATCAGCACGTACGTGATTTACGGTGAGAGGGGTTCTCGTTGCTGTGTGCTGAACGGAGCCGCTGCTCGCACCTGCCAGATCGGGGATGAGATAATCGTTTGCTCCTCCGCATATATTGAGGAGCATCAGATCGCAGAGATCAAACCGCGAGTGCTGACGTTCAACCGAGACAATTCTGTGCGCGACCGCATGTTCTACGACGGTGGGACCAAGGAGGATGGAACGATGACGTTCGCGGTTCGCGAAGGCTCACCTAGCCCGTCTTATGCACGACGTTGCGTCTGAGAGGCTGGCGGATGTGTCGGTAGCTTTTCAAGTTGTCCGGTTTTGGTAGCACATCATTTGTCCGCTTCAGTTTTGCGTCGAAGCGGTTCACGCGGCCTGCCCTGTGCGGGAGGTCTCTTGGATTGCGGCGCCGTCGAGAATGGCGGCAGGATTTGATGTTTGGTTGCTGGTCACCTCGTGCCAAGCCGCGACGGAGCTGGCTGGTGACGTGGTAGAGCGGCGGCCGTAACGGTCCTCGAGGATTTCGAGCTTGTCGTGACGGGCCTAGTCATCGAGCGGCTCAGGCCCCAATCATCAAGGATCTGGACGCTGCCGAGCTTATACTACAGCCGCGCGTATCGGCCGTCGCCGCGGGCGAGCGCCAGATTGGCGAACAGGCGGGCACGCACGATCGCGTGGGAGCGTTCTGGTGCTGCTGGAGCCGCGGCGAGCCTACGCAGGCGGTCGCCCTCGATGGTGCGGATCTGCGCACGCACGAGTCGAGCCGCTCAAGCAAGCGGTGCAACTCGGCGCGGGTGTTGTCCGGCAGCGGCGTTCCCTTCGCCGTGCGGATGGCCATGAGCCTGTCGGCCGAGTTGCGCAGGCTTAAAGCGGAAGCTGCGAGGGCCGAAGCGAGCGAGAATCGCCTTGATGCGGTTGATGAGCCGCGTCTGCTCACCGACCAAGGTGTGCCGTTCGCGGTCGGCCGCCGCACGTCCTCTTCTTCGAGCGTCGGGATCGCCGCCGACTGCAATGGCGCTTCTCGCCGCGCAGCCAGCCGAGGAAGGGGCGCATCAAAAACTCGGTGTCGAGACGATCAGTCTTGGCGCGCCGGTGCTCACGCGACATCGCAATGCTGGCGGGGAGGATGGCATAGACCTCGATGTCGCGCGCCCACAGCCAACGCGCCAGCCAAAAGCCATTCGCCGGCCGCCTCATAGGCGACGGTGATCCGCTTGATTGTGTGCCCGGCCTCGCCGGCTTCGTCGCGCGAGCGCTGCAGCAGCTTCAACCATGATGGCGCGTCGGCATCGATCTTCTTCAGCGGCTGACGCTTGAAATCCGGAACAAGCGCGGCAATCAGCCATTTCGCCTTGCTCATTTCGATGACGGCGATGACCGTGTTATCCAGTTCAAGAGAGGTAAGGGACCGGCTTGCGTCAAAAAACCGCGACATAGGGTGCCTCCTTATGAAGAGTTGGTTCTAACAGCGCCGAAAGATGCCACATCCTCGCCGCTCGCCCCATAGCATCTCAGTGGGCACGATCCTTCATCGGTGCGTTGCCGCTGGGAGTCGCTGATTCTTCCTGTTCACCAAGGTTCGGAAATGATGTCATCGACCAATTAATTAAGTCGACGGCACGCTGAAGTATCGCCTCGGTCTGAGCAAGGCTGGGTGAAACGGCCACGATATGTCCAATGCGGTCTCGATAATCGCCTTTCCTGACGATCCGCGTGTTGGATTCAACATACAATTTGGCCTCGACCACACCTGGTACAGCAGAGGCCCGATTATCGCCGTCGATCCAATCGAGGGTGCCATCGCGATCAGGAACTAGGAACCATGCGGCCGCAGTCTGCGAATGCCTTCTGCGCAAATCCCATTCCTCGCCGATGACAAGCTTGATGTGCTCGGTGATGAGGTCAATGCCGCAAGCCAGATGGACCAGTTGAGGCTCGAGCGCGCCAGCAAGACGCGGATTGACTTCGATGACGACCGGGCCACGCTTCGTCCACCGGAGTTCTATGTTCGTTGGTCCCCAGCCAAGACCGAGAGCTCGCAAACAGCTCAACGAAACATCGGCGATATGTCTATGCTCGTCATCCCTCAGCGGGGCCGGAAAGGTCGTATTGCGGAAGACGAAATGCGGTGGGGCGCCAAAATCAACGGCGACAACCCCAACAACCTCATTTCCCATTATCTCGACGCTATAAAAGGGGCCTTGTGCGAATTCTTCGACCAGTATCCTGGGCGAAGATCGCCAAATGTGCTTCCCGCCCAACAGGTAGGTCGTGTGTTCGGCTATCTCATCGGCGTTGCGGCACAATCGGACACCGCTGCTGCCGCTGCCTACGGCTGGCTTGATAATTACCGGCAGGCCGATCTCCGCGGCAGAGCTTTCTACCTCCGCCGCATTCGCTGCCAAGCGATACGCAGGCATTGGAACGCCGGCATCTGCTAGGAGCTGACGTTGAGCGAATTTATCGCAGCATCGTTCAATCGATGCGGGATTCGGTCCCGGTAGATCGAAATGCCGGCAGAGTTTGACAACTGTAGCAGAGACCGATTCGTCGAGGTCCGTAAAGCCAGTAATGCCAGCAATGTCATACGTATCACGTAGTCCGGAACATTCGCGGATCAGCGCATCGAGATCGTCTGTAGCGACACGGATTGTCTCAACCTGTTCCGCCGCTAGATAGTCGTACCGAGCTGGATCAGCCACCAGGGTAATTGGATAAAGGCCAAGACGCTTGGCCGCTTGGACGTATAGCAGACCACTAGTCCTGTCACCTTCAACCAGGATGAGCGCTTGTCTTGCCATTGACGTTGTCCTCGTTGCGTTCTGCATGGCGGCCTGAGTATAAGTCGGCATCATTTTTGGTCGTTCCTGACCTTAGACTCTGCGGTGATCATATCAGCGCCAGCGATCTGCGGTCATGAAGATTCCATGAATTTAGTTGGAAGATCTATTGCAACGTTTTGTATTACCGGCCGTATCGTACGGAGCGCCTCATCTAATTTCTATGGATTGCCACGTTAGCTTCAATTTGTGGGACGGCGCTCATCAGTGCAGCGTCTCTCGCATCAAGTTAGATGTTCGAGCAAGTTTCATTGGTTCGCTCGGCCGGAGGCGGCGAAACCGCTATGGTCATAACGGATCTTCCGCCGCGTCCCATGCAATTGGCGTGCCATTGAATGGTTGTTATGCGGAAGAAATCATGTGTTTCGCGGCTCGCCGGCGGAATGCTCGCGCTCAGTGTGTCGGGTTCCAAACAATAGATGTTCAGCCGGACACCGTTAGAGGTGGCAACACGGACGTCGAATACAGACGGCCGCTCGCTGGATCGTAAATGCGCTGACGGTTGGGGGACTGTCAGGAATCTTGTGCGTGAGGCCGGTTGTCGTCATTGGCTGACGAACCTTTCGCCGAAAGACGACGGCGAATTGTGTTCTGGCCTCGAACCACTCGCGCGGGGCGCGTTTCCATTCCTCGGCGGCGTGGTTGAGAACCAGATATAGCAGCTTCATTGCGGCGTCGTTTTGGGAAAGTGACCGCGCGTTCGCACGGTCCGCCGCAGCTTTGAGTTCAGCGCCTCGATGGCATTGGTAACCGGTATGATCATGACGGTGCCATCCGATCCCCGCTGGAGATGAGCGATTTTCGGCGTATGGTGCGACCATCCGGGACAGGGGCACCGGGAGCACGCCAAGTGCGGGCAGGCCGATGTATTCGATGAGCTGCGAGCTCGCGTTAGTAGCTGGCCGCCCCTGCGACCTGCCCGGTTGCGCCGAGAGCGCGGATCCGTAGGTGTCGCGTCGCCCGCCGGCTCCCGACTGCTTGAGGAGAGGGAGCCGATGAGACGTGTGATTGGAATGGACATCCACCGCACCTTTGCGGAAGTAGTTTTCTGCGAAGATGGCCGGCTGCGCCATCACGGACGGGTCGACATGACCCGCTCCGGACTGGAGGGCTTTGGCCGCAGCTTGAACACGACGGACGAGGTCGTTGTCGAGGTGACCGGCAACGCCATGGCGGTGGTGCGGGTTCTGTCGCCCTATGTCGGCCGGGTGATTGTCGCCAACCCGATGCAGGTGAAGGCGATCGCTCATGCCAGGATCAAGACCGACAAGATCGATGCCGGCGTTCTGGCGCAGCTCCATGCCAGCGGCTTTCTGCCGGAGGTCTGGGTTCCCGATGAGCGGACCGAGCGGCTTCGCCGCCTCGTCGCGCGGCGCAACCAGGTCGTGCGGCATCGCACGCGCGTGAAGAACGAGGTGCATG
>NZ_JAMYND010000060.1:0-24815 GCF_040318885.1 Mesorhizobium sp. M0998 | reverse complement strand
AACATGTCCCTTTTTAATTTACCCTTTTTTCGGGCGGTGGCGGTCGTCCCGGTGCGCGCGCGGGTTCACCGGCGACGCGTGATCGTTGATGCTTCTCCTGATGGTCGGGAGAGGGATTTCGGTGATCAAGATCGGGGAGATGATGATGATACTGGATTTGCATCGGCAGGGCCTGTCCGTGTCGGCGATTCCCAGGGAGAGCGGGATCGACCGCAAGACGGTGCGCAAATACATTGCGCGCGGGCTCGAGGCTCCGGCCTACGGACCGCGCAAGCCGCGTCAGGCGGTGATCGATCCCTTCACAGCCTATCTTCGCGAACGGGTCACGCGAGATCCCGGGCTCACTGGCAGCCGGCTTTTCCGCGAACTGAAGGACCTCGGCTATGGCGGCGGCTACACGGCCGTTACCGACTTCCTGCGCGACGTCCGTTCTGCCGCGGCGGAACGTGGATACGAGGTTCGCTTCGAGACCCCGCCCGGCGTAGGTGGCCGGCTTCAAGCCGGAATCCCGGCCGGAATGAAAATTGGAATGGGTGGCCGGCATCGCTTCGGAATGCATGGCCAGCTTCGTCGAAATTGGCACATATATCTTCTCTACCCCGAGGAAGGGCTGGCTGTGCGCAAGCGGGCCTTCACATTTGAGAAGTCATCCTCGGGAGGTCAGAATAACGAAAGCGAGATTACTTATGAAGGGCTGGCTCGCCTTCAGCAAGAATTGCTGGCCATTTCCCGTCTCGCGTCAGTTTTTTGACGACTTCCGGGACCAGCGCACGTATTGCGGCCACTTCAACTGACCGTTCGTCTCGCGGGTTTACAGCAAGAACAATCGACCTCGTTATGACTGGATCCACAATCCTAACCATACGCAATTGGCCGAGAGAGACTTCACGTTGTATAGCTGACGGCGTTAAAATCGAATAGGCTTTTCCATCCATCACCATGCTGTTGATGGTCGACAGAGAATCTACTTCAAACCGCACATCCAACGTGCCTCCGTGCTGGGCGACGACATCGGCCACCGAGCGTCGAACATTATTGACACGCATGGGAACAGCCAATGGATATGCGTGCAAATCAGACAGTCGAACAGTGTTTTCGAACGGTGGCTGGTTCGGGGGAGCCACGAGGCAAAATTCCTCGCGAGCTAAAAGTGTGGACGTGTCCGGACTTTCGACAGTCTTGTAGAGAATTGCGAGATTGAATCGACCAGAGGTCATCCACTCGTCGATCAATCCGCTCATCCCTTCAATAATCTTGAGCGAAACCTTTGGAAACCGTTCCTGGGCTAGGGAGAGAAGCTCGGCCACCATGACGCGAGCTGCCCCAGAGGGTATCCCGATCACAACTTCGCCGGAGGGCGACTTTACCTTACTCGTCAATTCCTCTTCAGCAAGGTTAACCTGGCGTAAAATACTTCGAGCGTGGCGCATAAGCTTCGTTCCAGCAGCCGTAAGCGTCACTCCCGTTCTGTCGCGAACCAAGAGCTGGGTGCCAAACTCTTCCTCCATTTGTCGGACATGAAGACTTAAGGCACTCTGCGCCACATTCAGTTGCGCTGCTGCTTTAGTGAAGCTACCCGCCTCCACCACGCCGACGAAATATTTCAGCTGTCTTAGGTCCAATTATGCACGCCCCTAGCACGGAACCGCCATGCGCGAGATCCTGAAACCGTTGTTCCCAACGCTTTGATTGAGACGATATCTCGAAACGAGATGGATAGGAAGTAGAAATTATATTGGTGTGCGGACGTCGTCGCTGGCCATACTGCGGCGATGGCTGAGCAACAGCTCAGTGAGTAAAAAGGCTGGCGCGATTTCCGGGCCGTCGCTGGCACTCTGCGTGACACCGATTAAAAGATAAGACGACCATGGAAAATTTCCCGACAGTGAAAGACGTTATCCTCTCTCCCGGGAATGGAAGCTTTTTTTATGACGATCAAGCTGCAATACGGGCGGGCGCTGCCCATGATGGGTTTCGGTATCTTGGGGCGCCCCTGACCCCCGGTTTCAAGGCGATCCGAATGCCATCGCGTTCGCTCGGCATTGGCCTCGTGTTGTCGGACGATGTAATAGTCTGGGGCGACATGATGAGCGTGCAGTATTCAGGCGCCGCCGGTCGCGATCCACTGTTCCAGATTGATGCGCTCGAAGCATTTACCAGGTCTGCCGTCATTCCCAGACTCCTCGCGGTTGATGTTTCCAACTTCCTCACCGCTTGCGATCAAGTCTTGGCATATCATCTAAACAAGCGGCTCCCGCTTGCGGTGGAGTATGGAGTTAGCCAGGCTCTGCTTCGCGCTGCTGCGCATGTTGCCCGGACCACGCTTGCCGAGGTGATATGTTCGGAATTCGCATTGCCATTGCCAGAAAGGCCTGTCCCCATTTTCGCTCAAAGTGGCGATTCGAGAGAAATCAACATCGATAAGATGATCCTCAAGTCTGTCGATGTGCTTCCTCATGGTCTCATTAACTCGCGTGAAAAGTTCGGGCCTTCAGGCGAGAGGTTTCGTGAGTTCGTAAAATGGGTCGCCAGACGCGCCGCCGAGATCGGAGAGCCCGGTTATCGTCCTATCCTGCATTTCGACGTTTACGGCTGGATTGGTCTCGAGATTGGCATGGAGCCGGAAAAGATCGCCGACTTCATCGCGCGACTAGCGGACGACGTCCCCGATTACAGACTTCATATCGAATGCCCAGCAGACTTCGGGTCAACCAAAGCGCAGCTAGATGGATACGCCAAGCTCGTTGCGCTTCTCGACGCGCGCGGCACAAACGCCCGGATCGTGGTCGACGAGCGCTGCAACACGCTTGATGACGTTCGGCTCTTTGCGGAAGCAAAAGCGGCCCATCTAGCTCAGATTAAGATGCCCGACGTTGGTTCAATAGCTGACACGGCCAGGGCCGTACTGATCTGCAAGGAAAATGGAGTCGGTGCATACGTTGGTGGAAGCTGCGCCGAGACGGACTTGTCGGCCAGAGCTGCGGTAAACATTGCAGTGGCTACACAGGCTGACATGATGCTCGCAAAACCTGGCATGGGCGTCGATGAAGGCATCTCCATCGTCGGCAATGAGCAAAGCAGGCTACTCGCCATTCTGGACTACCGGCGTTCGCGGAACTCCATACAGAATGTTGAGGTGGCATCCGCATGAACAAGGCTCTCGAAGGCATTACAGTTGTAGCTGTCGAGCAGGCGGTAGCGGCACCCTATACTTCCTCCCGGCTCGCGGATGCAGGTGCACGTGTCATCAAAGTAGAACGTCCCGAAGGCGATTTCGCGCGAAATTACGACGAGCTCGTTCAGGGCCAGAGTGCGTATTTTGTTTGGTTGAACCGCGGGAAGGAGTCAATCTGCCTCGACCTGACGGTCGACGAAGACCGTGCAGTTCTCGACGCGATGGTCGCTGAGGCCGACGTCTTCATTCAGAACCTGAAACCCGGCAGCATCAAAAAGCTCGGCTTCGGTTCCACAGATCTCCGCAAGCGATTTCCCCGGCTTATAACCTGCGATATTTCCGGGTTCGGCGATGGAGGTGCCCTATCGCATTTGAAAGCGTATGACCTCATCGTGCAGGCGGAGACGGGGCTCTGCGCGATAACCGGGACAACGCACGGGCCGGCGCGCGTCGGCGTCTCTGTATGCGATATTTCAGCTGGGATGACTGCCCTGAACGCCATCCTGCAGGCGCTATTCCAACGTGAGCGCACCGGCCAAGGTACGAGTATCCAAGTATCGCTGTTCGATGCTATTGCTGATTGGATGAATGTTCCCGTCTTACAGTTCGATTATGGCGCCTATCATACTGCACGCGGGGGGGTTAACCACCCATCTCTCGCACCCTACGGCGCCTACCGTTGTGCCGACGGTAAGGATATAATCTTCTCAGTCCAAAACGATCGTGAATGGGTGAATTTTTGCGCGAAGTTCCTGAAACAACCTGACCTTGCCCGTCGTCCAGGCTTCGCCGACAATATGGAGCGTCTCGGCAACAGGACCAGATTGGACGAGATCGTCGTAGATCGATTTGCGCAAATGGCGAGCGAGGAGGCGATGAATGAACTTGAAGCTGCGGGTCTCGCCTATGGCCGTCTCAACGAAATAGAGGATGTATCCCAGCATCCACATCTGCGGCGAGTGCCCGTATCCACGCCGGCAGGAGATATTCAAGTAATCGCACCGGCCGCGATCTTCGATGCGGAAAAGGCTCCGGCATTCCGGCCCGTTCCCGCTCGTGGAGCCCATTCTGAGGCATTGCGCCAGGAGTTTCGGCTTTCTCCCCAGCAGTGGACACGCCGATAGATATCCTATCGCTGTTGCGGTCGGGTGAAGGGTTGAAATGCACCTGAGCACAAAGGGTCAGATCCCGGCCTCAAGGTGCCATGGTGTGGCTATCACCAAGTCGCACATCGGTGAGAACCGTCTTTGGGGAACATTGTCACGATGGCTACAGACATTGCCAAGCAGATCTTCAGGTTCATGAAGTGACGCTGAGCGGCATGAGGTCTGTGCGACGGGACACCACCGGGGTCGCCAACTTGCTCATGGGGCTGGAACCTGAGGCCGGCGCCCTTCGTCAAGCCAAAGGTCAAGTAGCATTGTAGCATTGGACGATTCGATTATTCGATTCGTGCCCCGAGTTCTATCGCCCTGCCTCGGGATATTGATCGGGGCCCGTCAAAGACGAGAATAGCGGTTACGTCTCTTCGCTTCTCCTCAGCTGCTTTGTTTCGCTTGTTGAACAGCTACGGGCGGCTCGAAACGATCTGTGACGCTTGGCACCCCATCGATCCCCTCCCTTCGAAAATAGTCCAGCATTTTGCCTCGCCAGTAATCGAAGAGTTGCAACAGATCCGAATAACGACCTCAAGAATGTACCAGCGGGGCAACTTCGATAGCCATCTGTTTATCAGATGGGTCAAATCTCAAATCAGCATTTGACCGCCAGAGGCGCAGGAACAAATGTGGGCCTCGTCCGAGAGGTTGCGAAATTGCACTGCGCTGCCGCTAGAAAACGACCGCTGTGGAATCGGCTCTGGGTTTTCGTGATCGCTTATGCGTGCCAGCACCTTCTGCCGCCGACACTAGGCAAAGAGAAGGATTGCTGCATATGAAGCTGAGCGAATACGTAGGGTACGATGCCACCGGCTTGGCCTCTCTCGTGAGCGCGGGCGAAGTGACTCCTGTGGAACTGACTCGCTTGGCGCGCGAGGCCCACGACGATGTGAATTCTCGCGTCAACGCCGTCATCGAGTTTTATGAAGATGCTGAGACCGTTGCCGCCGCGGATGTTGGGCTCTTCAATGGCGTGCCATTCCTTCGGAAGGATATTGGTGCCACCGAGGCTGGGCGCCTCCAGGAAAATGGGAGCCGCCTGTTCAAGGGCTATCGTCCCGAGACCGACAGCTATTTTTTTCGTCGAGCGCGGGAAGCCGGGCTCCGCACTGTCGGAAGAACAACGACGCCGGAGCTTGGCTCATCCGGGATGAGTCAATCCATTCTCAATGGCATCACCGGCAACCCATGGGACTTGACACGCTCCGCAGGAGGGTCGTCCGCTGGCTCAGCAGCGGCTGTCGCCTCTGGCATCACTCCGATCGCACATGGCAATGACGGTGGTGGATCAATTCGGGTCCCGGCGTCTTGGTGCGGTCTTGTCGGGCTGAACCCGTCCCGCGGACGCGTTTCGGGCGGCCCTAACAACCAGGACGCATCGTTCGGCATAAGTCGAGAATTTGTTGTTTGTCGGACGGTCCGCGATATGGGGGCAGCGCTGGACGTCTTTTCCGGCCCCCATCCCGGCGATCCGTTCATCATCATCCAGCCGGATCGTCCCTACGTAGAGCAACTTGCGCAACCCACCGGCAAGTTGACTGTCGGGGTCGCAAGGACCAAGTGGGGCGCCGTAGATGTCGATCCGGAAGTCACTCGAGTCCTCGAGACGACAGCTATCCTTCTCGAGGAAATGGGTCACCTGGTGAGGGATATGGAGCCGCCATATCATTACGCCGACTACGCCAGAATATTGCTCGGCCGAGGGATTCTCGGCGCTCCCTCTCTCGAAGAGGCCGCACGGGCTTTGGGCCGTGAGATCAATGTGGACACCCTGGAGCCGATTAATTTCAAAGTTCACGAATTATGCCGGAATGCTCAGCCGTATGATGCGCGCCATTTGTTAGAAGATTTACGGAAGATGCGGTTTCTTGTGGGTGAGTCGATCCAGGCTTTCGACATTCTGCTCACGCCTACGATGCCAATCGTGGCACCGCAGCATGGCGGCATCTACTGCACCACCAATCCGACAATATCCGCCGAGGAATACCTGGAAGCGGATGCTGCTCTCTATCAATATCTTGGCGTGTTCAATGTCACCGGGCATCCTTCGGTATCACTGCCATTGGCACAAAGTGCCGACGGGCTGCCGATCGGAATTCAGATCGTCGGCCGCTTTGGCGACGAGGCTACACTGGTCCGTGTCGCACGCGATTTGGAGGAAGCTGGACCGTGGAGCCATCGGCGACCGAGGATCCAAGCGGCGAGCAGTTGACGATCACCGTCTAAGCTCTGGCTCTAAATAAATGCCAGCAACCTTCCGGAATCGAATGCTTCGGCGACTTCGGGAGGGGATTCTGAAGCGGAGCTTGACCACCACCTTCAGGAGCGGGCGGCGGCGGAGCGCCAATCGCCGCAAGGACCACTCGAGGAAATCGGTTCCGACGGGCACGTCGAATATGATGCTGTCGATGCCGCCAGCGGTCCAGCATCTTCAAGCCGAAGCTGATCGCAGAAACCTCACGGCGGTTACCGATTTCAACGACATCATCTCCAGGCATGCGCGGCGCGAGTGCCCGCCAGATCCGCGGGCGTCTGGAGAAGGCCCTATCGGATCGACCTGTCGCCGGACCAGATCTCGGCCCTCACCGACACCGTCATGGAAGAGGTGCACGATCCAGAGCCGGCCACCGGACGCGGTCTATCCGCTCGTCTTCTTCGACGGGATCTGGCTTAAGATCACGACCAGGGCGTACTGGGAACAGACCATTTTCCATCGCTTCGCATCCGGCCTGACGGCCCAAAGGAGATTCCTGGCATCTGTTCGAGCACAACGACGGCCAAGTTCTGGCTGCGGGTACATCACCGACAGTGCAGGGGCTCAGGCGACCTGAGCGGCATTCCGCAGCGTTGACATCGAGTGAAGCACCTGTTGGCCGACAGGGCCTACCACCGGCTGAAGCTCATGGCCAAAGCCGTCTATCTCGACTTCGGTCGATCATCCGCCATGCGACGACCATGAGGTCTAAGGTCCTGCGCCGCCACTGGGTGGTCGAGCCCATCTTCTGCTGGACGGCGCCTTGGCGACGCCTCGTGCGCCATCACGAACGACTTAAGAGTTTCTGGCTACCGTGCCTCCTCAAGCAATTGCCTCGTTCTCTTTGGAACCGGGAGGCGACCTCCATCTGGATCCTAGATAGTTGCGATATGGATTCTATGTTTGCCAATACGGAGACCACCACGACACTCTACGTCTCAGAAATAAAGGGAACTCCATGTAAGGGGCAATGGCAGTGCGGTCTCATTGAAGTTGGTGCAGCCTAATCAGAGTTCGAATGGGAGGTTAGAATGAATAACTGGTCACTAAACCGTCGTGCCCTGATGAAGACCATGATGCTGGCATCGGCAGCACCCTTGGTGGTGGGCTCAAGGGCGTTTGCCTCTTCGTGCGACGATCACATCGTGCGCCTCGGCGGAGCTATCGCCCCCGACACCTTGAACCCTTTTGCTAGCTGGAACTCGTTTTGGCCATGGGTCTTCACCTACGACTGGCTGGTGGGCCTAGACGCCCGGCGCTACCCCGATCGGAAGGGTTTCGCCAAGGAGTGGTCCGTTGCCGATGACAACGTGACGTGGACCTTCAAGATCTGGCCCAGCATGAAGTGGTCGGACGGCCAGCCTGCCACGGCCAGAGATGCTGCGTTCACGTATAGCTATCTGCGCGGATCCATGGGCACGCCCGACGAGTTGAACGTAGGCTACAACAACACTAGCGGATTTGAACACGTCGAGTCCATTGCGGCTCTCGACGAAGAGACTTTTCAAATTGTGACCAAGGTTCCCACCCGTTGGCCCATCGAAAGCTGGAAGATGGTTGTTCCCGAGCACATCTGGAAGAACATCAGCTATGCCGATGCGCGCAGCACCTTCCGCAACGACCCGTCTCTGGTGGGAACTGGGCCTATGATCGTTTCGGAATTTCAGCAGGGCCAGTTTGTCAGCCTCACACCTAACCCGTATTTCCGCACGGGGCGGCCGGCGACGGCTGGCGCGATCTTCACCTTCTTCAATACGGTCGATTCCATCGCGCAGGCTTTGAAGAGCGGCAGCCTCGACTATGGCATGAGCCTGACGGCTGCCCAATGGGCAGATCTCTCGAAGGATCCGGCCATCCAGGTGGGTGAGACACGAGTCGAGCAGCGAAACTACCTGGCGTTCAACACCGCGTCTGTGGACGGGATAGGCAGCACCAAGGCCCTGCAGGATCCCGCATTTCGAGATGCGATCGGCTACGCCATCGACCAGAAGGCTATCGTCGATCGAGCCTTTCGTGGGCACGCCGACCCCGGCGTCGGACCGATGGTGCCGGTGGCGGCCGATTACTACTCGGACCTGAGCGATATCAGGCGCCACTTCGATCTTGCCGAGGCGGCCCGCCGACTTGATGCTGCAGGCTATCGGGATACGAACGGCGACGGCGTCCGGGAGGACAAGGAAGGAAACAGCTTCCAGCTCGAACTGATCACCGGAACCGGTTCTGGCAATTTGTTGATTCCGGTTGCGGCCGTGCAGCTTATCACTGGCTGGTTGGGGCAAATTGGCATTCCCGTATCGGTGACCGAGCTTGACTCCGGCGCGCTCGATGCCCGCACGGCAGCACCGGGGGATGGCGGCGGAGGTTGGGATCTTGTCGTCACCAATAACTGGACGTCTTCCACGCCTCAAGATCTGCTCGGCTTGGGGAGCAGCAAGCAAATCGGCATCTACAACAGATCGTACTGGACAAATGAGCGATTCGACGAGCTTCTTTCGGAGATCGAAGTGACCATTGACCTTAAGAAGAGCCAGGAGCTGGTCGATCAGGCGTCGCGCCTCCTCTACACCGAAGCACCCTACATCATGGTATGTTACCCCTTCGTGCTCGATGCCCATCGCAAGGATTGCTTCGATGGTTGGGGGACTCAGGACATACTGTCCACGAATGGGTATTTTCCGCTCGATCGCCTGAGGCCGGTTTAAGATGGTTGCTAATGACCAGGGGCGGCGGACGAGTCGACACATCACGCAAATCCTCCTCAGGGCCGTCGTGACGCTTCTGATGGTGGCAATCCTGAACTTTGTCCTGTTCCGAATCGTTCCGGGCGACCCCGCCAGGCTGTTGCTGGTGGGGGCGCGCGCAGCCGTAACCGCGGAGCAGATCGAAGCACAGCGCCAGAACTGGGGTCTCGATCGGCCGCTCTTCCCAGACCAGGCGGTCGACTATTTGTCGGCAACTTTCCACGGCGATTTAGGTTATAGCTTCAAGTTCAGGGGCAGACTTGTCGCTGACCTTATTTGGGAGCGCTTGCCGGCAACTGTTGCTCTGGTTGGACTAGCCCAACTAATCGCCATTTCATGCGGCGTTATGCTTGGCCTTTATGCGGGCTGGCGCAGAGGAGGAGCTGTCGATCGTATCGCCACGGGAGCTTCTCTGGCGCTCTACTCCACGCCGTCTTTCTGGCTTGCTATGATACTGGTGGTGACCTTCAGCACCGCATTGGGGTGGCTTCCGGGCTATGGTATCTATTCACCCGGCGCTAGCATCGGTTCCGCTGATAGGTTCCTCGACTACTTGCGGCATCTCGCGCTTCCGGTCACCGCGGTGGCTCTTGGATTAGTCGGCCAATACGTTGTGGTCGCGCGTGCGGCAATGAGCGACGTAGTCACCGAGGATTACATGGTGACCGCCCGGGCGAAGGGACTCACTAATGGTCAGATGCTGATGCGTCATGCATTCCGTAATTCAATGCTACCGGTCGTAACTCTAATTACCCTTAATCTCGGCTACGTCGTCGCCGGTGCCATCACCGTCGAAGCCGTATTCGCCTGGCCGGGGATCGGCGGCCTGACGGTGGAAGCGCTCAACGCACGGGACTACCCAGTCCTTCAAGGCATATTCCTGTTGCTTGGTGCGTCGATCGTTGTTGCAAACCTCGTCGCCGATCTTGCGTACGGCTTTCTTGATCCGAGAGTCCGGTAATGAATGAAAGTATTGTTCGATATTCCCCGCGTAGCCGGGCGCGTGCAATCAAGGGCTTTCTATCCAAATTTCTTTTCCACGGTGGGGCTCAGCTCGGCCTATTATGTCTGGTGTTCTTCCTTATGCTGGCTGCCGTCCCCAATATTCTGGTGGGACCGCTCCAAACTGCGATCAATGCAACCGGCGATTTCCTCATATCCCCATCAAGCCAGCATCTGCTGGGGACCGATGAGGTCGGGCGGGACGTGCTCAATCTGGTCGTCCATGGTGCCCGGATCTCGCTTACGATTGCGCTGCTGGCAACTGTGATCAGCCTGGTCGTTGGGACTACGATCGGTATGACGGCTGGCTACTATGGTGGCAGGGTTGACGTCTGGCTGATGCGCTTGACGGACTTCTTCTTTGTCATGCCGTCCTTCGTTTTGGCCCTGGTTATCACGCCCGTGGTTCTCGAGGTGATGGGGCGGGGTGGAGACATTTTTGGCTTCCGTCCTTCTTTATTCGTGATCCTTGTCGTCATTGGCATGACAAGCTGGGCGTTCGTCGCCCGTGTCGTTCGCAGCCAGACACTGTCGCTTAAGGAGCGAACATTCATTGATCGTGCGCGCGTTGCGGGTAGTAGCAATTTCAGCATCATGGTACGGCACATCCTGCCCAACCTCGTGCCGCAAATCGCAGCGAATGGGGCTCTGGTCGTCGCAGGCACAATTTATGTCGAGACATCGCTCTCGTTCCTCGGGCTAGGCGATCCGATGCAGCCTTCATGGGGCACTTTGCTTTCGCTCGCCCAGCGCGCCGGCGCTGCCAGTGCGGGTGCCTGGTGGTACCTCGGCGCACCCGGCCTATGCGTACTCACGGTTTCGCTTAGCTTCGTCCTGATTGGCAATGCCCTCGACGACACGTTCAATCCACGGCGGAGGGTTATTCCATGACAAACTCCTCCCAGGACAAGGCTCCGCTTCTGGAAGTCAACGGGCTCTCTGTCGACTATGGGCTCAAGGGCGTTTCATCGCGTGCGATCGACAGTGTAAGCTTCGCGCTTCGAGCCGGAGAGGCCGTTGGCCTCGTCGGGGAATCGGGCAGTGGCAAGACCACGACCGCAATGGCGATCGCGGGTCTGCTGTCACCCAACGCTCGGGTCAGCAGCGGCGAGGTGCGTTATCGCGGTAACCGACTGCCGATCGACGATGATGCGGCGATGCGGCCACATCGCTGGAACGAAACGTCCGTAGTCTTCCAGGGCGCGATGAATGCGCTAAATCCTGTTCACCGCATCATCAAGCAGATCGCCGAGCCGTGTATGCTTAAGCTCGGCATGTCGCGGGCCGAGGCGACCACCCGGGCAAGAGAACTGCTCGACCTCGTTGGCATTCCGGCGGATCGCGGCGCCGCCTATCCCCACGAGTTGTCGGGCGGTATGCGTCAAAGGGTGATGATTGCCATGGCGCTCGCGTGTCGCCCCTCGATCATCATCGGTGACGAGCCGACCACGGCGCTCGACGTCATCACACAGGCTCAGATCCTAAAGCTGCTAGGGGAGTTGCGATCGCAGCTTAGCCTGGCCCTCATTTTGATCACCCACGACCTGTCTGTGGTGGCTGAGTCGTGTGATCGCGTGATGATCATGTATTCCGGCCGAATCGTCGAGGATGGCACTGTCGCCGAGATCTTCGCCCAGCCCAAGCATCCCTACACCCGCCTGCTGATCGAATCGATCCCGGACCCAGCGAGTGGCAAACGGATAATTCGGCCCATTCCCGGTGATCCCCCCAACTTGATGAATCGACCGTTAGGCTGCGGCTTCCACCCGCGTTGCCCGTCGGCCATTGGGTGTTGCGCGACCGAAGTCCCTAGCCTCGATAAGTTCGGGCGGGGACGCGTCGCCTGTCACCTTCACCGGTCCTTGACGCAAGAAGACAAGGTCGCAGCTCATGCCTGACACTGCCGATATCCTGCGTTTAGAGAACCTGCAGGTCCATTTCCCGGTCCGTGGGGGACTGTTTGATCGTGTCCTGGGCCGACCTGCCGGCCCGGTGCGCGCGGTAGACGGGATCGACCTCACAGTCGGACGCGGCGAGATCGTCGCCCTCGTCGGGGAATCGGGAAGCGGCAAGACAACGGTAGGTCGCGTCATCACCAAGCTTGCCCAGCCCACAGGCGGCAGGTTGCTGTTCGAAGGCCGCGACATGACGTCGGTACAAGGCTTCTCGGCTTTGCGTCCTTACCGGCATCGCGTGCAAATGATCTTTCAGGATGCCTATCAGGCGCTCAACCCGCGACATACCGTCTTCGAAATCGTGGCGGAGCCGTTGCGGTCACTGCAGCTGGTCGATAATGGCAAACAGCTCGCATTGCGGGTGAGCGAAGCGCTTGCGTCCTCCGGGCTCAATCCTCCCGGCGATTTCTTCGCCCGGTTTCCACACGAGCTGTCTGGCGGGCAGCGCCAGCGGGTCGTGATTGCCGGAGCGCTTGCCGTCAAGCCGGAACTCATCGTGGCTGACGAACCGGTGTCGATGCTCGATGTCTCGATACGCGCACAGATTCTCCAGGTCCTGTTGGACCTGCGCGACAAGCACAGTCTGGCGCTAATGTTCATCACCCATGACCTGCCGCTCGCTTGGTTGATTGCCGACCGGATTGCGGTCATGTACCTCGGCCGGGTGGTCGAGATCGGCACCGCCGACGAGATCACGTTCAACCCGCGCCATCCGTATACCGTAGCGCTGCGCAACGCCACACCGCACATTCGCGGCGAGGCAGATCGCGCCGAGCTGCCGTCCCTGCAAGGCGAGGTACCAAGCGCCGCGCGCGTGCCGAAGGGCTGCCGTTTCCATCCGCGCTGCCCACTGGCTTTCGACCGCTGCAAGGAAGAGCAGCCGCCCGCCATCGAAGTCGGGCCGCAGCACTTGTCGGCGTGCTGGCTGGAGAAGTGAAGGCCGCTCCGTGCTGCACAATCTCCGAGCGGCCTCGATAGCGGCCGGACTGCGATCGAGTGAGTTCGGCCGGCGCGGCAGCTCTAAGCACAGAATTTGTCTGCCGCCATGCGCTGATTCAACTTCGGCTAGCCCCGATGGTGCGCGTAAGTTTTGTTGCAAGCCGAATCCGAACTCAACGCGGGTTTGGCGACCTGCGGGTCATGTTGTGCTGAGTAGACTGCGTTCACCTGTTGGCGAGCAAGTCCAATAAGCAGATGCGTCGCCTCCGGCGGCAAGCTAAAAGCGAATTGCCGCTTATCTTTCTAGAGCGCTATTGAAGACGCTACCAAAATGACGACCAATATCACAGGGATCAGTGCGGAGACGCCCACTCTAGGTATCTTATGTTTGGAATGAGCCCGCTTCAGAGGAGCCTATCCCGCGTGACCTCGGCCACCCCGACAACTACCAATGGCCTGTCATCTCTCAGAACGTGCCTGGAGCGTCAGTCGAAGCGATTTTGGCAGCAGATCCCCGACTTGCTCAGCCTTTTGTCGAAACAGTACGATCTCTGAAAAGTAAGACCGTATGGCCGCCTCTGCCGGTGAGGTGGCTCGCCCTACACTGCGCGTCCGAGGGTTGCTCGGGCGGTCCGAGCCGATCCTCATCACAGGAGGACGAGCCGTGGCAGATTATAGGAAAGCATTTGTCGGAATTGATTTCGCGAAGCTGAGGAACGCCATCGCGATTGCGGATGCTGGCCGGGAGGGAGTAGGTTCGCTTCTTCGGCGAGGTCGACGCATCGGATACGAGCATGCGCCGAGTTATCCAGCGGATCGCCACCAAGTTCGATGGGTGTATTTCTGTTACGAGGCCGGCCCGACCGGCTATGGTCTCTATCGGCTGATCCGTTCGCTCGGCCATGAATCATGGTAGTCGCCACGTCGCTGATCCCGAGGACGCCCGGCGATCGGTGAAGACGAACCGCCGGGATGCTCTTGCATTGGCTCGACTGCTGCGCGCCGGCGAACTGACGGCAGTGTGGATCCCAGATGAAGGTCACGAAGCCCTGCGGGATCTCGTCCGCGCCGGGCGGCCGCAGTCGAGACGCTTCGCGTCCACCGGCAGCATGTGAGCGCCTTCATGCTCAAGCACGGACGGATCTATCCTCGCAGGAAAGGCTGGTCGATGCGCTATCTGCGTTGGCTGCAGGAAAAACCGTTCGATCATCCGGCGCATCAGATCGCGCTTCAGAAAATGGTTGAAGCAGTCCGCGTCTCGAAAGAGCGGGTCGAGCGACTTGAGGTGTGATCGAGGAGTTCGTTCCGACCTGGTCACTGGCGCCGATCGTGCGGGCGCTGCAGACCCTGAGGGGCGTAGACCTGATCGTTGCCGTGACATTCGCCACCGAGGTTGGTGACGTACAGCCGTTCGAGAGCACGCGCCAGCTCATGGGTTATCTTGGCCTCGTTCCCGGCGAACGATCGACCGGCCACAAAGCGTCTGACGGGCATTCCCCTGGCGTGGTCCCGCCTCCGCCCATGAGCGAATGATGTATGTCGCTGCGGCGACCAGATCAGGTTGCTTGCGTCTCCCGGGCACGGCCCACATGAAGCCGACCAGTTCGCGGGCGATCGCAGTGCAGACCACCCTTGTCCTCTTGCCCCGTCCACCCCCTTTACGGCCGTCGGAGCCAGTGGAAGACCTCAATAAGGCTGGGAAGCTGGGTAGATCTTCCTCGTATTGACCTCACCGTGGTAGACGGCAATGAAGGGGTGGCCGCGGAGGATTGATACCGAACTGTAGGGCTTCGTCACCATGGCTCAGCACCAGCGCGCCACAAAGTCGATGAGCATCTTCGGTGCTTTCGTTGGACGCACTTCACCTATCCCTTCAACCTGACACAGCAGCCTGCAGCGTCCCTGCCCTCCGGACTGGATGATCAAGGGCTGCCCGTTGGGCTCCAACTGGTCGGTGCGCGTTATACCGATACGACCGTTCTTGCGGTGGCATATGCGATCGAAAGCCGCCTGGGCCATCTTTCTTTGGCGAGGAACAGCTCCACCGCTGCCGTCGCTCCAGAAAGATGAGCCCACCCCCTGCACTCGATCCGGAGCTTATGTCAGATTGGTGCCTCCGGCGTGCTGAAGCGATGGAAAGAGTAAGCCGCGACATCCGGCAGTGATCAAGACGCCCGCGAGACAAAGCGCGTCGAGGCCTGGTCTGTTGAACCTGTCGCTCTCGAACGCAAAGTACCATAATGTATATCAAGCTGATTGCCAGGTCGTGCCCCGCTGAGTAGATGCTCTGGGGCGAGCGGCGAGGGTGTGGCATCTTTCGGCGCTGTTTGAACCAAGTGTTCAGAAGGAGGCGCTCCATGTCGCAGTCTTTTGACGGAAACGGGTCCCTACCGCTCTCGAACAGGATAACACAATCTCCGCCCTCATCGAAATGAGCAAGGCGAAGTGGCTGATTGCCGCGGTTGTTGCTGCGGCGCTGCCGCGACCAAGCCGGCTAGGCCGGGCATGCGATCAAGCGGATCGCCGTCGCCTACGAGGCGGCCGGTGATGGCTTCTGGCGGGCGCGCTGGCTGCGGGCGCGCGACGTCGAGGCCTATGCCATCGACCCTGCCGCGTTGCGGCGTCGCGTGAGCACCGGCGTGCCAAGACCGATCGGCTCGACCCGGAGCTTTTGATGCGCGCCTTTCTCGGCTAGCTGCGTGGTGAGAAGGGCCATTGCAGTATGGCGGCGATCCCGACGCTCGAAGAAGAGGACGCGCGGCGGCCGAACCGCGAGCGACAGACCTTGGTCGGTGAGCAGACGCGGCTCATCAACCGCATTAAGGCTATTCTCGCCCGCTTCGGCATTCGCAGCTTCCGCTTGAGCCTGCGCAATGCGGCCGACAGGCTCATGGCCATCCGCGTAGCGGAGGGAACTGTTCTTTTTTTAGACTGCGTGCAAGCAAGTAGTTCTTGTATGTCAAGTGTGAGGTAATCCCTGGCGGTCGCACCGCATTAAGTGCGAGAATGCGGCGGCCCGTCACGATGAGATCGGTAATTTCTCTGGGGTCGAATACGGGTTGTTAGGCGTTCCGGCCCACGCCGGATCCAACTGTCTTTGGAACGGTGGAGGTGCGCAATGCCCGCTGGATGCTGTGCCGGGATTGCAATCCGGTCATAGTCATTGGTTTCACACCGCTGAAGGAGATCTGCCTGAATCGGGCAACGCCCGAACTGATGGAGCTGACGGCGCGGCTAGGAAAATGCTGGCCGTATCGGCAAGCAGCAAGGGTCCTCGCCGAATTCCTGCCGGTTGAGTCTACCGAGACGCATCCGACCGGGCGCAAGCGCACCATAGGCGCCTTTTCGAAGCGCTTCCCCCCATCGACAAGGACATTAAGAGCCGTGAAGTGGCGTCTGTGGCACGGTCCCGTCGATCGCGCGATCCGCGACTTGGAACGGTTTTTGGCGACACTGAAGGATTGGCAGGGAGAAAGCCCGTTTCCGATGGTACGGCTCCATAGCCTCGGCTCGCAGCTCCTGACCCATGTTCATTCAAATCGCGGAGCGATCGTCAACTATGGCAAGCGCTACCGGGCCGGCCTTCGCCTCGCCTCGACCCTAGCCGAATCAGCCGTGAACTCGCTCGTCGACAAGCGGATGGTCAAGAAGCAGCAGATGCGCTGGTCCTTCCAACGTGCTCACATACTGATGCAGGTCCGGACGGCAGATCTGAGCGGCGAGCTTCGCGATCGACTGCGGGCACAATTCCGACAGCCAGAGCCGAAAGTGCCATCACTTTTCAAGCGCAAACCACCCCTTCTGCGCGCCGCGTAACCCCAGAGAAGTTACTGGTCTCCTCGTCATCGGCAAAGGTCATGCTCCAAGGATTTGGATAGGGCACGAATCCCGTTGAACCCCATCGGCTTACAAGCTTTCCAACCATCTCCTTGTCAGATGGCAATGATATAAAATCTTCATTTGACACAAGTGGTCACTCGGCTGACATTTGGCCAACCAAACGGATACGAACCGGCGAATCTTGGCACGCTTGGGGCTGCCGGCGCGGTTTGACGCCCCTACAATGAGGTGACTAGCTATGGCCACGACCTTCTCGCCGATCCCTCTAACCGGGCCGGCATTCCCGCTATCAGAATATAAGCGCAGGCAGCAGAGGGTGCTTCAAGCGATGGAGAGCGCTCGACCGCAATTTGTTGGGGTCTTCTCTATCAGAGCATCGATCGCGGGATTAGGCCATCCAGACCTGGCAATGGGGACACTCGAGCAATGACGGCGCTTCTCTCTCGATCTCTCGGGGTTCTCAAGCTTGACCAGGGGCGGGATACTGAGGAGACCTATGCCTTTGGCTCAGTCCAAGGTGCGGGCTCTGCTGATTCTGCGGTCATTACCGAAACCGTAGAGGGAGCGTGGGCGGAGAGAGTCGTTCGCGGTGACCCGGCACTTGAGCAAGCCTATGTTGCAGCAGCGAAGCGGCTGGTCGAGAGAGGAGCCGTCGCGATAAGCTCGAACTGTGGCTTTACGATAAGGCATCAAACGGCTGTCTCCTCGTCGGTACATGTCCCTGTGGCGATGTCGAGCCTTCTTCTGTTGCCGACGCTGATCCGTCAGTCTCCGCCCTCAACGAAAATTGCAGTGCTGACATATGACTCCACTTGTTTCGACGAGGATCTGCTCGGCCTACAGGATCCGGCCGAAAAGGCGAGAATTGTAGTTGGCGGCATTGAGGGAAGCAAATATTGGCACGATGAGAGGAAACATCCGGCGCCCCCGACTGATGTCGCTGCGATGGAGGCGGACGTTAGCGCTTGCATTGTGCGACTAAGAGCAGCGCACCCCGATATAGGGATTATTTTGTTCGAGTGCGCTGGCTTTCCGCTGGTCGCGCCGGCGATCCGTCGTATCACGCAGTTGCCAGTCTACGATATCACTGTGCTCCGCAGAATGTTGATGGCGTCACTCTCCTAAACACGAATTTGTTCGACATCGAGGGGCGGGCCAGATTGACTATCACCCTTGCCCATGGTGCGAACGGAAAGGCTACGGACGAAATCTGTTTTTCAGTCCTGTGGTTGGGTCGTGGCCGGTACTCGCGCCTGTAGTCCAGTGTCAGCGCATACCGTAGCTGCCCGACTGACCTCGGCGACCATGCTGACGCGTGGCTGTTCATCTCGGACATGTCGGTAGAACCCGAGCTGAGCCGCGAGCCGTCTTGAGGAGTGGATGTGAATCTATCGTTCGTCCCTATGGACGGGCACAAGGACATTGCCTATTTTCTCTGGGTGAGCCACTGCAACAAGCAAGGCCAAGGACTGCTCGAAGACCGCCGCGCGCCCGATCTGCTGCCGTCCCAGCTAAGCCCAAGGTCCGCTACGATTCGAGCTGCAGCGCCAAGTGCGGGCACCAACGCTATAATGTCCCGCCGTCGCCAATGTGTTCTGTAAGAGACATCCAAAAGCAATCATAACAGACAGATAGACACCGACCGGGGATCATGTCCTGCGGGTTCTCGTCGGATGTACTTTTCCGGGCATTGTTTTGTCTTAACAATCTCTGTCCGGCACATCTCGTGGCATTTCGCGCGAACAAAGGTGTCGTGCTTTCGCGCCATCTTGAAATCTCAATTCGTGATCCTGCAGGCGGATGATCTGTCATCAGAGTTGGCGCCAGATTCCTATGCAGGTGTTAAGGATTAGAAGGGGTGCTGGTGTGAAGAGTGGTGGCGGCACTTTTGGCTATGGACCATCTCGTTCGGAGATGGCCAGGATACAAAAACGGGATTTGACGTAGGCTACCCAGCACCTAATCATAAATGACCGATGCCGTCGCAATTGTGTCCCAAAAGAGAAGTTGGGAGCGTGTACATGAACAGTGTTGATACTTTCCGAAACCTCCAAAGCGAAGCGACCGAGTGGCGCCGCTACTTGCACCAGATTCCCGAGCTCGACTATCGGTTGGAGAACACTGCGCGGTTCGTCGCCGAGAAGCTTGGTTCATTCGGGATCAATCACATCGAAACAGGCATCGCCGAAACTGGCATAGTCGCCCTCATCCACGGCGAAGGCGGCGACGGCCCGACTATCGGGCTGAGGGCGGACATGGACGCTCTGCCGATACTGGAAGCGTCCGGCAAGCCTTGGGCCTCCAGGACACCTGGCAAGATGCACGCCTGTGGCCATGACGGCCACACGGCTATGCTGCTCGGGGCCGCAAAATATCTTGCCGGCACGCGGAACTTCAAAGGGTCGGTGGCGCTGATCTTTCAGCCCGCGGAAGAAGGAGCCCTTGGCGGCCTGAAGATGGTGCAGGAAGGGATCATGGATCGCTTCGGCATCTCGCAGGTTTTCGGCATGCATAATGATCCAGACATGGCGATCGGTAAATTAGCCATTTGCCATGGCGCGATGCTGGCCGCCCTCGACGATTTCGACCTCATCGTCAAGGGCAGGTGCGGCCATGCGGCCACCCCGCATCAGAACGTCGATCCCATTGTCATTGCTGCACAGATCATCATCGGCCTGCAAACACTGGTTTCGCGTAAGACCGACCCACTGGACTCGCTGGTTATCTCTGTCACCAAGCTGATTGCTGGCCAAGCTTATAATATCATCCCCGAACATGCCGAGATAGCTGGGACCGTCAGGACTCTCGTGCCTGGCCTGCGGGATTGCGCCGAGCGGAATATCCTCGCATGTGCTCAAGGTATTGCGCGCGCATTTGGCGGCGATGTCGAGTTCACATATCGTCGCCACGATCCTGTCACCTTCAACCACCCAGACCAGACCGATCTGGCGATAAGGGCTGCGTCCAATCTTGTGGGCGCGGCTTCCGTTGACGGCAAGCTCAAGCCTTCCATGGGCTCCGAGGATTTCGCCTATATGCTCGAGGCGCGGCCAGGTTCGTACATCGGCCTTGGGAATGGCCCGAGCGCTTCGCTGCACAACCCGGCCTATGATTTCGACGACGAAGCCCTGCCTTATGGCATCGGCTACTGGGTGAACCTGGTAGAGACAGCCCTGGCCATCTGACGGTGTCGTCGCGTGACTACGCAACGTGAAGAAAATCCGCACCCTAATGGTCTGCGGGAGAACAAGAAAGAGGGAGAACGACAATGAAATTTCTAATTAATCGCAGGGGTTTCTTGCAGACTACGTCGACCGCTCTAGCGGTGGGGGCGCTGCCTTCCTTTGCCAAAAAGGCTTCGGCGCAATCGAAGGAGTTGCGAATCCTGGTCTACGGTGGTGACGCGGGGAAAGCGAGCATCGAAGCTTTTACAAAGCCATTCGAAGCCGAGACCGGAATTAAGGTGACCGCGATCACTCAGGATTTCCTGCCGGCGCAGCTTGAGCTGATGGTGAAGTCGAACAACGTGACGGTCGACGTGACTCCTCTGTCCCAGGGCGCGGCGATTGCAGCAGCAGCAAAAGGGCTCCTGGAGGATATCGATTACTCCATCTACAAAAAGCAAGAGCTGGACGGCATCGTCGACTTCGCCCGGCAGCCCTTTGGTGTCGGCAGCCTTGTCTACGGCTATGTCATGGTGTGGAACACAAAGAAGTTCCCGGCTGACAAACCACGACCAACCAACTGGGCGGAGTTCTGGGACGTCAAGAAGTTTCCTGGCGCTCGCCTCCTCGTGTCAGGTCAATGGGGAGACGAAGGCCCTTGGGAGGAAGCCTTGTTTGCTGATGGCGTCGCCGCCAATAGTATCTATCCGATGAATATCGACCGGGTTTTGGCTAGCTTGGACAAGGTAAAGCCGAGTATCCGCAAATGGTGGTCGAATGGGTCCGAGATTCAGCAGTTGATGCGCAGTGGAATTGGCGACGTTATGATGTCGTATGACGGCCGGGCGCAATTGTTGATCGACAAGGGCGAACCGATAGAGATCAATCGAAATCAGGCCAAGATCACCTGGGATTATTGGGTGATCCCAAAGGGCAGCCCGAACACGGAAAGCGCTCAAAAGTTCATCGAATTTGCGACGCGCGCGGACCGCCAGGCGGCCTACGCCCAGCTCACCAACTATGGCCCAACGAACCTAAACGCTTTCAAAGTGATTCCGGACGAGTTGGCTCGAAAACTCGCCAGTCATCCTGACTATTTGAAGATTAGCCTTGCAATAAATGGCAAATGGTACGGTGAAGTCGGATCGGATGGAAAGACGAATGGGGCGCGACTCAGCGAGCGCTGGGGCGATTGGGTTCTCCGTTGAGTTCAGACCAGTAAATTTAATTTGAGAGGCGACGACGATTCAGAGGGTCGGCTTGCCGACCCTCTGTTACTTTGATGGAGTAACTATGTCCGACACCTGCGTTTACGAGGAGCAGGATTTTCCTGCTGAAGATCCGGTCAACGACGCACACGGCCGCAGCGGCCACCGCCCTTCAGCAACGTCCGTCCCACCTGTCGAGGATGACACATTGGAGCAAAGCTCAATTCCCACGCAGATTGAATTTCGGGACGTTACGAAAATGTATGGCGCGGTCGTAGCGGTCAAAGACTTATCGCTGAGCGTTCGTCGCGGCGAGTTCCTGACCATTCTCGGTCCGAGCGGCTCGGGCAAGACCACTGCGCTGATGCTGCTCGCCGGGTTCGAAGCGCCAAGCAAGGGGGACATCCTTATTTCTGGGAAGTCGGTGGCCGCAGTGCCATCCTATCGGCGCGACCAAGGCATTGTCTTCCAGAGCTATGCGCTGTTTCCGCATCTCACTGTGCGCCGGAACCTGGAATTTCCACTCGAAATGCGTGGCATCAAGGTGGGCGAGAGGGAAAAGCGGGTCGATCGCATCCTTGATCGCGTGCACTTGAGGGAATTGGGCGGCCGCATGCCGTCGCAACTGAGCGGCGGCCAACAGCAGCGGGTGGCGCTTGCCCGCGCATTGATCGCCGATCCGCCGATCCTCCTGCTCGACGAGCCGCTCGGAGCGCTCGACCGCAATCTTCGCGAGCAGATGCAGGGCGAGATCAAGAGTCTGCACAAGGAGTTCCGCAAGACCACCATATGCGTCACGCACGATCAGGAAGAGGCGCTCACCCTGTCAGATCGTATTATCGTCATGCGTGCTGGACGGATCGAGCAGACCGATACGCCTGAAGCCCTTTACGACCAACCGGCGACACGCTTCGTGGCAAATTTTCTTGGCGAAGCCAACATCCTCGAAAATCTCAATTGTGAGGTGGAATCCGATGCGGCGCAGCCATCGGGCACCGTGGCCATGATCCGTCCGGAGCGGATGTGTATCGCGGCGCAGGCGGCCCCGAAGCGCGCAGATGCCGACCGCCGCCAGTCCGTGATCGGCACGGTGGACGACATGGTCTATGCCGGGCCGCTGCGAAGATACAATGTGCGGATGGGCGAGAGCCTGCTCATCGTGCGCCAGCATGTCGTCTCGGGGGAGCAGATTTTCCGACCCGGCGACGAGGTGCGGCTCGATTGGCTGCGCTCCGACATCCGCTTCGTCGCGGCGTAACGCGCCGAGAGGGATAAGGCGAATGCAAATGCTTAAGAAACTGGGCCGAATGCCCATCGTGCTCACTCTTCCGGGCCTAGCGATCCTGCTCGTCATTTTCGGCATACCGGCCGTGCAGATGTTCCTGAGCAGCCTCAAGGCACCGGCCTTCTCTCTCGCCAACTACCAGGCATTTTTAGGCCAGTCGGCGAATGTTCGCGTGCTCTTCCAGACGGTCGAAATAAGCGCCGTTGCGACTATCATCTGCCTCGTTCTCGGTTACCCCACGGCTTATCTGATCGTGGCCGCATCGAAGCGGATGCGCATGGCGCTCCTCGTGCTCGTCATTATCCCTTACCTAACCAGCTTTCTCGCGCGCACCTATGCTTGGATCGTGATCCTCGGCGACAATGGCCTGATCAACAATGGGCTGCTTCACTTCGGCCTCATCTCTAGCCCCCTGGAACTTATCTTTAACCGCATGGCCGTCTATATCGGCATGGTTCATATCATGCTGCCGATGATGATCTTGCCTCTTGTCAGCGTCATGATCGGCATCGATAAGTCGCTGAGCTCGGCGGCGCGCAGCATGGGTGCGCGGCCGTTCACCGCTTTCTGGCGGGTTTTCTTCCCCCTCAGCCTGCCGGGCGTGCGCAGTGGCTCACTACTAGTCTTTGTGATCTGTCTCGGCTTCTACATCACGCCGGCCGCACTTGGCGGGTTGGGGGATGCCATGCTGTCGACCTTTATCGCGGCTCAGGTTCAGACGTCCTTCGACGTGGCCAGCATCGCGACCTCGTCTTTCCTTCTCCTGGCGATCGCCGTTGTCGTGCTGTCGATCGTAGGGCTCGACCTTTCCGGTAGTCAGAGCCGCGCGGGGCGGCAGCCGCGGAAGCCCCGGCTGTCTCGGCTGCCCTCATTCGCCTCGCTGAAAGGCCACCTCAGCGAACTTTCCATACCCTATCGGGCGAAGCGCTGGACGGCCCATCTTTACGAGGCGAGGGGCAGCAGCCGCTGGTCGGAGATCGCCGGCCCGGCGTTCGCGGTGCTCGTCTTGGCTTTCCTCCTGTTTCCCGAAGTTGTCGTCATCATCATGTCGTTCAGCTCCGGGGCCTTTTTGGAATTTCCACCCTCGAGCCTTTCGCTGCAGTGGTACCGTTCCTTTGTCGGCGATCCGGCTTGGTACGGCGCCGCCCGGACCAGCATTCAGATTGGCATCGCGGTTGCCATTTTGTCGACTATACTTGGCACACTAGCCGCCTACGGTCTCAGCCGCGCCGGTCCGCAGTTACGCCGCATCCTGACCATGGTAATCCTGACACCGATCACCATTCCGGTCATCGTCGTGGGAGTGGCGACCTATCTCGGGCTGATCAATATTGGTCTGATCGGTTGCCTGACCGGCATGATCCTGGCGCACAGCATTGGCGCAATGGGCTATGTCGTCGTGATCGTGTCGGCGACGCTGGCGAATTTCGACCGACGGCTCGCGCAGGCCGCCCAGAGCATGCGGGCCGGACCGCTGCAGACCTTCAGGAGGATCACCCTTCCGTTGATCCGGCCAGGCATCATCGGCGGCGCCGTGTTCGCCTTCCTCCACTCCTTTGACGAGGTCGTCATCACGTCATTGGTCAGCGGATTCTCAATTTACACGCTGCCGCTGAAAATGTGGGAGAACATACGCAACGAGGCCGACCCGACGGTCGCCGCGGTGGCATCGCTGCTAACGCTTCTGCCGGTCATATGGCTGATCGCCCTCTACCTCACTTGGTGGCGGTCGAGGTCTCAAGCCCATCCGGCGATTTCGGAAGCCGCGGCTTGAACGGCCGATTGGAGGTTTCTCGTCGTAGCAACAGCAACCGACTTCATCAGGAGAACTGCCGCGGCTGAGATTGGATTCGTCAAAAAGATCCGGTGTTTCGACCACATGGCCGACGCGATAGCAGCGCATCTGTACCTTCACCGGCATACTGAGCTTGGTGAGTTCAACATTTGGATTTCGGTGCCGCACAGCTGATGGTGCACCCAGGGTCTCGGCTAAGGCCTGTTGAGATTCAGGATTGAACGAAGCCGCTGACGCGGCATTTGGTGCACCGGTTTGCGGATGACGCTTCTGTTTTGAAGGATTGCTGCTGTTGAAGCG
>NZ_JAMYND010000059.1:7500-26531 GCF_040318885.1 Mesorhizobium sp. M0998 | reverse complement strand
CCCGCCCCCCGCGGCGCGGGGGTGGCTACTTACCGGTATTCTGGCCTAATCCCCACGCGGGGCGGGCCCCGGGCGGCCCCCGCGCCCGTCTTTAGCCCCCCCGAAGTCTTGGCACCCCCCGAAAACGGCAATTCGAAATTCAGCGGTGCCATCACCGCACGTCCGTTGACAAGCTTGCCGTCGATGAGGTTCATCGGCGGCGAGCCGACGAAGCTTGCCACGTAGGTGTCGCGCGGATTGTTGTAGATCTCGTTCGGCGTGCCGGTCTGGACGATGCGGCCATGGTTGAGCACGCCGACCTTGTCACCCATCGACATCGCCTCGATCTGATCGTGCGTCACGAACAGGAAGGTGGCGCCAAGCTGCATCTGCAGGTTCTTCAATTCGGTCCGCAGCGCTTCGCGCAATTTGGCGTCGAGCGCCGACAACGGCTCATCCATCAGGAATACCCTCGGCTTGCGCACGATGGCGCGGCCGATCGAGACGCGCTGCATCTCGCCGCCTGAAAGCCTGTCGGTCTTGCGGTCGAGCAGATGCTCGATCCGCAGCGTCCTGGCCGCGCGGTCGACGCGATCCTTGATCTCGGCATCGGGCAGCCGGCGGATTTTCGGCTTCAGCGGAAATTCGAGGTTCTGGCGTACGGTATAGCGCGGGTAGAGTGAATATTGCTGCAGCACCAGCGCCACGTCGCGCTCCGCCGCGCCCCAATCGGCGACATCGACGCCGTCGATCAAGACCTGACCTTCGCTCGGTTTTTCCAGGCCGGCAATCATGCGCAGCGTCGTCGTCTTGCCGGCGCCGGTCTCGCCGAGCAGGACGAAGAACTCGCCATCGGCGATGTCGAGATCGAGCCCGGTCAAGGCGGTGTGGTTGCCGAATTTCTTCGAGATGTTCTTGAGCTGGATGTGGGCCATCAGAGTCTCACTCCCAGCGATTTGCCGCTCGCCGTGTCGAAGAAATGCGCCTGGCCGGGATCGATTCTGACGAAGACTCTTTCGCCGGGGCCGCCGATGAAGCCGCTCTTGGTGCGCGCACGCAGCATCTTGGAGCCGACCTTGAGGTCGACGATGTCGAAGGAGCCGAGCGGCTCGACGATCTGCGTCTCCACCGGCAAGAACCCTTCGGCTGCTTCGCGGCGGACGAGGACGCCTTCCGGCCGGATGCCGAGCGCGAGTTGGCCGCCGGCATGGCCGTTGAGCTTCGACAGCAAGGCGCGCGGGAATTCGAAACCGGCGGCCGCATCGCCGACGGTGACCGAGGCCGACGAGGCTTTCTCGGTCACCGAAGCGTCGGCGACGTTCATCACCGGGCTGCCTACAAATTGCGCGACGAAAAGGTTCGCCGGATGCGAATAGACCTCGTCCGGCGAGCCAACCTGCTGCAGCACACCTTCATGCATGATGACGATGCGGTCGGCGAGGCTCATCGCCTCGATCTGGTCGTGGGTGACGTAGATGCTGGTCGAGCCCTGCTTGATGTGCAGCCGCTTGATCTCGGCCCGCATCTCCTCGCGCAGCTTGGCATCGAGCGCCCCGATCGGCTCGTCCATCAGCATCGCCTTCGGCCGCCGCACCAAGGCTCGGCCGATCGCCACGCGCTGCATGTCGCCGCCCGACAGCGCCGACGGTTTCTTGGCGAGGAGATCGCTGATCTGCAGCGTCTTGGCGACCGAGCGCACCTCGCTGTCGATCTCCGCCTTGCTCTTGCGCGTCGCCCTGAGCGGAAAGGCGATGTTCTCATAGACGCTCATATGCGGATAGAGCGAGAACGACTGGAAGACCATGGCGATATCGCGATCGGCGGCCTTGAGGTGCTGGACCGGCTTGCCGTCGATGAGGATGTCACCGCCGTCGATCGTCTCCAGCCCGGCAATCGCCCTGAGCGTCGTCGTCTTCCCGCAGCCCGACTGGCCGAGCAGCACGATGAACTCGTTGTCGTCGATCTTCAGGTTGAGGTCTTTGATGACCTGGACGGCGCCGAAATATTTCTGGATGCCTCGAAGCTCGATCTGGGTCAATGCTGTGCCCCCGGATTTGCCCCTTGCCCGGTGCCGGCCTTCTCCTCCGGCGCGATCTTGGAGGTGATGTTGAAGCCGATCAGGCCGATCAGGATGATAGTCACGCCATAGCTGTGCAGCAGCATGTTCCACGGCTGGCAGAGCGCGATGATACCGAGCACCATCAGCACCTGGCTGCCCGGTTCGAGATATTTCTGGTTGATGTCGCGAAAGCTCATTTGCGGATCGCTCCAAACGACATGCCGCGCAACAGGTGGTTGCGGAGCAGGAAGGTGAAGATCGCGACCGGCAGCAGGAACAGGAAGGTTCCGGCGGCAATCACCGTCCAGTCCGGCAGGCCGGAACCGACCTGGCTGGGGATGAAGGGCGGTGCTGTCTGGGCACGGCGGCTGGTCATGATCAGTGCGAAGGCATATTCGTTCCACGCCGTGATAAAGCAGAACACGGCGGTGGCGGCGATGCCGGTGGCGGCCTCGGGCAGCACGATCTTGAAGAAGGCCTCCATGCGCGTATAGCCGTCGACGAGGGCCGCCTCCTCATACTCCTTGGGGATCTCGTCCATGAAGCCTTTCATCAGCCACACCGAGAAGGACAGGTTGAAGGCGGTGTAAAGGATGATCAGGCCGATATGGGAATCGTTGAGGCCGACCGCCCGGTACATCAGGAACATCGGAATGGCGACGACCACCGGCGGCAGCATGCGTGTCGACAGGATGAAGAACAGTAGGTCCGCCTCGCCTTTTACCTTGAAGCGCGAGAACCCATAGGCGGTGAAGGTGCCCATGCCGACGGCTAGGACGGTCGAGGTTATGGCAACGATCAGTGAGTTCATGAAACGGCTCGGATAGCCCGACCACTGCACCTGGCCCTTGCCGTCGCGCACGATCTTTTCGCCCCCATTGAAGGCGACGCGCTCCCACCACGGCGCAGCCGCGTACTCCTCCGGCGACGGCGGGCTGCGCAGCTGCGAACGCTTGGTAAACAACTTGACGAAGGGCGATATCTCCGGCTGGAAAACCACCGTCGGCGGAATGGTGGTGGCGAGGTTGCGCGGCTTGAACGCCGTCGAGGCGATCCAGTAGATCGGCGCCAGGAAGATGATCGTCACCAGCAGGACAGCGACGATGGCGACCCGGTTGAAGGTGATTTCGGAAGAAGTGCGGACTGCGGCCATCTCAGCGCTCCTTCACCTTGTTGAGGTATTTGACATAGATGTTGGTGATCGCCAGCACCATGATCAGCACGATGTAGGCGAGCGCGCAGGAACGCCCGGTCTGCCATTCCTGGAACGCCATCTTGTAGAGCCGGATCGAGATCAGCTCGGCCGTCGGCTGGCTGGTCAGGATGTAGGCGAGGTCGAAGGTCTTGAACGCCTCCATGGTGCGGAAGATGACCGCGATCATCAGGATCGGCGCAACCAGCGGCAGCGTTATGCGGAAGAAGGTGTAGAACGGTCCGGCCCTGTCGATCGCGGCTGCCTCGTAGAGATGCTTGGGCACGGCCGACAGGCCGGCCAGCGACAACAGCATGACGAAGGGCGACCACATCCAGATGTCGGTCAGCGCAACCGCATAGAGCGCCATTTTCGGGTTCGACAGCCATTCGAAGGTGCCGAGGCCGAGCGCATAATTGATGATGCCGAAGGACGGATCGTAGAGCAGCTTCCAGAACAGGCCGACGACGGCCATCGACAGCATCATCGGCAACAACAGGAGCGTCGTCAGCAGGCCCTTGAGCGGAATGTCGCGATTGAGCAGCATGGCCACGCCGAAGCCGACGAGCAGCTGGCCGGCGACCGAGATGATGACGTATTTTGCGGTGATGGCGAAGTTGGACCAGACATAGGGATCGCTGAGCAGGTCGCGATAGTTTTGCAGCCCGACGAAATTCGCCGCCGCGCTGGTCGAGGCGCGGAAATCGGTGAACGAATAGCCCAGCGAATAGATCAGCGGGAAGATGTTAAAGACGATCAGAAACAGGATCGTCGGGATGATGAAGAGATTGCGGATCGAAATGTCGCTTAGACCGCGAGCGGCGGCCCGCGAGGACCTGTCCAGCGTGGTGATCATCGTGGTCGCCAAGACCCTGCTCCCGGTTCAAAAATCAGAAAAAGAAACGGAGGAGGCACGAACGCCCCCTCCGTGAAACTTCATACTTATTGGCCGCGGCCGTATTTCTTGAAGGTCGCGTTCCAGTCGGCTGCCAGTGCGTCCAGCGTCTCCTTGGCGGTGCCTTCGCCGCCGATCATGTAAGGATAGATGCGCTGGTTAAGCTGCTGCAGCAGTTCAGCGTATTCCGGAACCGCCCAGAAGTCCTTGACCTTGAACATGGTCTCGTAGAACGCCTTGTTGTAGGGCGTGGCGTTCTGGAATTCGGGCGACTTGAGCACGGCGGCACTGCAGGTGTAGCCGCCAAGCGCTGCCCATTTCTTCTGGGTCTCGTCCTTGATGAACCATTCCAGGAACTTCGTCGCCTCTTCCTGCTTCTGCGAGTAGGAAACGATGGAGATGCCCTGACCGCCGAGTGCGGCGAACTGGTCGCCGCCAGGTCCGGCTGGATTGGCGAAGAAGCCGGTGTTCTTGGCGTTCGGGTTCGACGCCTCGTTGATCAACGAGGGGAAGAACGCGAAGTAGTTCATGCTCATCGCGGCCAGGTTTTCAGTGATCGCCTGGTTGTCCTCGACGAAGAACGACTTGGCCCAGCCCGGAGGCGTGAACTTGTAGAGTTCCTTGTAGGCGTCGAGCGCCGCGATCGCCTTGTCGGAGTTGATGAAGCCATCGACCTTGTAGGTCTTATAGTCACCCAGCTCGCCGCCAAAGGAGAACAGCGCGTTTTCGAAGCCCATCGCCATCGCGTCATAAGAATTGTCGGTGTAGATGGCGATGCCGTATTTTTTCTGGTCCGGCCGGTAGAAGAATTCGGCGATGTCGCGTAGCGCCTTGAAATCCTTCGGCACGTCGAGATCGTAGCCATACTTGGCCTTGAAGGCTTCCTTTTCCTTGGGGTCTTCGAACCAGTCCTTGCGATAGGACCAGCCGACGGCGTCGCCTTCGAGCGGAATGGCCCAGTACTTGCTGCTGCCGCCCGGATATTCGGCATAGTATTTCACCGTGGCCGGTGCCATCACTTCACCGACCTTGTGCTTGTTGAAGAAGTCGGTCAGGTCGACATAGTGGCCACCGGTCGAGCCAGCACCAAGCCATTGCGAGTCGCCGACGACCATATCGTAGGCGTCGCCATGGGCGTTGAACTCGGTGAAGGCCTTGGTCTGGAAGTCGGGCCACGGTGTGGTTTCCACCGTGATCTTGACGCCGGTCTCCTTCTCGTACTCGTTCCCGAGTTCCTGCAGGTAATTGGCCGGATCCCATTCCGCCCAGAAGATTGTAAGTTCCTTTTCCTGCGCGTAGACGGACGTTCCGCAGGCGAGCACTAGGCCGATACCAGCAAGCAAGCTGGTCATTGTCTTGCGCATAATGATTTCCTCCCTTGTGCGCATTCTACCGCGTCATGCGAGCCGGCGGCGAGGCCGGCCCTGGTAGTCCTCCCGTGACGGCACCGTTCCGGTTTTTGAGCCTCCTCGCTCGACCGAAACGGATCTCAGCCTTCACCTTTGATCCGCTTTATTTGTCCTGATCTGGTATTACCAATTTAAGAGGAACGTCAAGCCCTTTCTTGGACGGTGGCGGACACGCAGACAAGTTGGCTTCTGCGATATCTGCCTGTTTTTCCCTGAATTTTCCTACTCCTTGATACATGAATGCCTTACTTGGGCCGCTGCATCGCTAGTAGCATGAATAGCCAGGTTGAAAATCTGGTCGAACCAGATTGGCGTCATCTCACGGCGGTCGTCGGCGCGATCCCATCTCCTTCAATCATCGATTCGGTCATAGCCGCGCGCACAAGAGCGCCGGCCGCCCATTGCGCAACCGACATCATACTGCGGCTATCCAATCCCCATATATCCTTTAAAACGATCAGCACCTCAACACCGAAGATCAATGACAGCGCCTGCGCGAGCCGCTTGAATTCGCGCGGCGGCAACCGGCCTTTGAGTGGCGCGATCGCATCTTTCAAAAGATCGACGCGATGGCCGCGCGTGAAGGCAGGTTCGCCGTCAAGCGTGCCTGCCTGTCGCTGCGCCCACTGGTCGAGCGACAGTTTCAGCGCCGCCTTGAACGTCGCTTCGAAGACCTCGATGCGCGGCATGGCGGTCTCGAACAGCTCGGCGACCCGGCGCTCGGGATCGGCAGAGCTCGATTTCCACGTAAGGATCGGCCCAAGCCCCTCATCGACCACCGCCTGCACCAACGCCGCTTGGCTCGGAAAATACCGATAGGCGGTGGCGCGCGAGACCTCCGCTGCCTCCGCCACCTCGCTGACGGAGGGCGTGGCGCCCGCCTGCATCAGCATTGTCGCCGTCTCCAGCATGAGACGCCTGGTGCGCGCGCGGGCCCCGCGCTCTACCTGGGGGTTCGGCCCTTGGCTGGCATCGTCGTCCATTGCCGCTTGTTGACGTGAGACATTCATGTCAATACGATACGCGTGTCTCAAAAAATTGCAATGGCCCTTGGCGCCGTCGAACGGCCGGGCAAAAAGGGGCGGCTGCGCCGAACACGCCCAAGACCGGGGAAACGCGATGAAGCGCATCTATGTGGTGGGCACCGCCGACACCAAGGGCGAGGAACTCGCATTTCTGGCCGATGCGGTCGCGGCTACCGGCGCTTCGATTGCCCGTGTCGACATCGGAACACGCGGCGCGACCGTGCCGGTCGATGTTTCGGCGGACGAGGTCGCCAGCCACCATTCCGAGGGTCGCAATGCCGTGCTCGGCGTCGACGATCGCGGCACCGCGGTGGCGGCGATGGCTGCCGCCTTTGCCCGGTTTGTCCAGTCGCGCAACGATATTGCCGGGATTATCGGCATTGGCGGCGGTGGCGGCACCTCGATCATCACCGCAGGCATGCGCACGCTGCCGCTCGGTCTGCCCAAGATCATGGTTTCGACGTTGGCCTCGGGTGACACCGCGCCTTACGTCGACGTCTCTGACATCGTCATGATGCCGTCGGTGACCGACATGGCCGGCCTCAACCGGCTTTCGCGTGTCGTGCTGCACAATGCCGCCCAGGCGATATCAGGCATGGCGACAAAGCCGGCGCCGCCGCCCGACGGCAAACCGTCCGTCGGCCTCACCATGTTCGGCGTCACCACGCCATGCGTGACCGCGATCGCCGATGAGCTTCGTTCGACTTATGACTGCATGGTCTTTCATGCCACCGGCACCGGCGGCCGCACCATGGAAAAATTGGCCGACAGCGGCCTGTTGTCCGGCGTCATCGACATCACAACGACCGAAGTCTGCGACTTGCTGTTTGGCGGCGTGCTGCCGGCGACCGAAGATCGCTTTGGCGCCATCGCCCGCACCGGGCTGCCTTATGTCGGCTCGGTCGGCGCTCTCGACATGGTCAATTTCTGGGCGCCGCCGACAATTCCGGAACGCTATCGCGGCCGGCTGTTCTATGAGCACAATCCAAACGTCACACTGATGCGCACCACTGCCGACGAAAGCAGAACGATCGGCGAATGGATCGGTACAAGGCTGAGCCTCTGCCAGGGTCCGGTTCGTTTCCTCATTCCGGAGAAAGGCGTGTCGGCGCTCGACATTGAAGGCGGCGCCTTCTTCGACCCTGAAGCCGATGCCGCTTTGTTCGAGGCGATCGAGCGTACCATCAAACCCGCCAAAACGCGGCGCGTGCTGCGTTTGCCGCTTCATATCAACGACCCCGAATTCGCCTGGGCTGCCACAACGGCCTTCCTCGACATCGCCAGACAGTGAGACACCAAGACATGGCCGCCATACCGCGCAAGAAAATCCTGGAGAAATTCCGCAAGATGATCGCGGACGGCGTGCCGATCGTCGGCGGCGGTGCCGGCACCGGCCTGTCGGCCAAGGCAGAGGAAGCCGGCGGCATCGACCTGATCATCATCTACAATTCGGGCCGCTACCGCATGGCCGGGCGCGGCTCGGCCGCCGGCCTGCTCGCCTATGGCAACGCCAACGAGATCGTCAAGGAAATGGCCTACGAAGTGCTGCCGGTAGTGAAGAAGACGCCGGTGCTGGCCGGCGTCAACGGCACCGATCCCTTCGTCATCATGCCGCTGCTTTTGGCCGAGTTGAAGACGATGGGTTTTTCCGGTGTGCAGAACTTTCCGACTATCGGCCTGTTCGACGGCCAGATGCGGCAGAGTTTTGAAGAAACCGGCATGGGCTTCGGGCTCGAGGTCGACATGATCGCCGAGGCTCACAAACTCGACCTGTTGACCACGCCCTATGTCTTCAACGCAGACGAGGCGCGCGCCATGACAACAGCTGGCGCCGACATCGTCGTCGCCCATATGGGGGTGACCACCGGCGGCTCGATTGGCGCGACATCGGCTAAATCGCTGGACGACTGTGTGAGCGAGATCGACGCCATCGCCAAAGCGGCACGCTCAGTGCGCGAGGATATGATCCTGCTTTGCCATGGCGGGCCGATCTCGATGCCGGACGACGCCAGATATGTTCTCGAGCGCTGCAAGGGCCTGCACGGGTTCTATGGCGCCAGTTCGATGGAGCGGCTGCCGGCGGAAGCCTCAATCGCCAGGCAGACGGCGGATTTCAAGGCGGTCACGTTCGGCGCTGCGTAGAGACCAGCAAACAGAAGGGTGGAACGATGACGGAGAACAGCAAGGTATTCGTATATCCAAAAGACGTCAGCGCCTTCGGCTTCGACTGGGGCAGGCTGTCGCTGACGGTCGCTCCCGAAGTGAACGGCGCAAAGCGATTTTCCGGTGGTGTCGTCGACCTACCGTCAGGCAAAGGCCATACGCGTCATAACCATCCGGGTGCGGAGGAGATCATCTTTGTCATCTCAGGCAATGGCGAGCAGATGGTCGAAGACGAGAAAGGCAACCCGGTCGTCGAGAAAGTCGGCCCCGGCTGCACCATCTATGTGCCGGAAAGCCGCTTCCACTCGACGCTCAATACCGGCGATGCGGCCATGCAGCTTTTCGTCGTCTATTCGCCGGCAGGGCCGGAACTGGCATTGCGGGAGTTGCCGGATTTCAGGTTGATCCCGCCGGGCAGATAATGTCACAGGCTGAGGCCAATCTTCATCGCACGAGCGACCCTTGCTAGGTTGTTAGTATCGCTTCCCAGAGCGAGCCTATCCGGCAAAGTGGGGACATCGCGCTCTGATCGGAAAGCATCCGGCGAAGGTAAGCGCGCCACCCAGTAGGACAAACAGTTTTCCGCTGCCTCCGGACCAAGCTGCCAGAGTACAAATCGAACAGCATTTTCAGGGAACATGAAGCCCGGAACTTCAGAACATGCGACCTGTTCGGCTAGTTTGCGCGGAACGTCGAAACGTTCGAAGAGCGGCAGGACAGTCGTTTGGATGTTGGCAACGATGTTCGCGATTTCAGCCTGGCGGGTATGCGGGTTTGCGATGTTCCATGTCCGCCGTCCCACTCCTTTATTGCCTTGCTGTAGACCGACGCATGCACGACGAGTTCGACGTACTCGCCGCCGACGTTCAGATAGTTTGATTGAAAGGAGATTTTGAATGCCCAGTCGCCGGCCCGACGACTCGCATGAGGACCGGTTTTCGCAAAGCGGAACGCAATCGGTTCGAACTCCATGGAGATCTGCTCGCACCCGTCGATAAAGACCTGCTTGGGCAGTTCGCGTTCCATATCGGCAAATGCTCGCTGGTGTGACCAATTGTTTGCTCGAACGAGGTAATCTCAAGAACGGGCTAGGTACCAGCGCCTAAGCCGCCCCCGCCCCTGTTCCAGCCCCGGCCCCGATCGCCGAACATGACGTAGCCGGCATCGGTCACCGCCACCGTATCCTCCAGCTTGATGAAGCCGCGCGTCGGGTGGAGCATGGTCGTCTCGACCGAAAGCACCATGTTCTTCTCCAGCGGCTTTGCGGCATAGGTGCCTTCATATGTCACCGGATGGTTGGTCATCAGGAACGGCGCTTCATGCGTGATCAGCCCCATGCCATGCGCGAAAAAATCAGTATAGGCCGCAACCTTGGATTTCTTCAGAACGCCTTCGGCATGAGAAATCATGTCACCGCCCAGCGTGCCCGCCTTGACCTTGGAGAAGGCCGCCTGCTGCACTGTCTCGATCTCGGCCAGCAGATCCTCGAGTTCGGCGTCAGGGTCGCCCAGCACGCCCATGCGGCAAAGATCGCCGATATAGCCGTGGTAGTTGCCGCCGGAATCGATCGACATCACTTCGCCCCGTTTCCACGCCTGCGGCGAGGCTGCGCGGTTGTGGCTGGAGCCTAGCGTCAACAGGCAATATTCGAAATGCGCGCCGCGATTGGTCTCCTCGCGCCTGAGATGTTCGATGATCTCGCTCTTTGTCGTGCCTTCGCGTGCCCAGCCGATGGTCGCCAGCATGGAATCGGTGATCAGCTCCGAAGCGATGCGCAGCTTTTCCAGCTCCGCCTCGGTTTTGATTGCCCGCATGCGCTCCAGCATATCAGTCGCATCGATCAGCTTGGCATCCGGCAGCGCGTTGCGGATCAGCATATAGGCGTCGGACGGCAGGAAGGCGGGCTCGATGCCGATGCGGGCATTGCCCTTGGTGATCTTTCGCAAATGCTCGACCGCCAGATTGGCGGCATCGAGCGTACCCCAGCAGGCGGCATGCAGTGTCGGCGTCCAGAATGGATGATTCTGGTGCTCGCCGCCTTCCATGCGGTTGCCGATGTAGGCGGCATGCTCCGGCCCACCTTTCTCATAGACGACGAAAGGCAGATAACGGCTGTGGCCGATTGCATCCATGGCGGCGAAGAAGATGAACTTGTAGCCGCCAAGCAGATATTGCGTGTTGTGCTTGGAGGTGGCGAGCAGCACGTCGATGCCGGCCTCCTCCATCAGCCCGTCCACCCTGGCCTGGTCGAACGGCACGCTGCCGACGGCATTCTTGCCTGGGGCAATGTTCATGTCTCTCTCCCTGAAATCCCTTAGCCGGCCGCTCGCCGGCACCGGCTTTTCCGGCTCTGAACCTCGGCTATGCTTAAATCTGCATCATTTTGCCCGATCTGGTCCAGCCAGAACGGGCGAACCAGCCCCAAAAGCTGCTCCACCTGCTGCACTTTACCCCAGCCTGGTCCTGCTAGAACCGCGCGTCGAACCGTTTTCTGTACAACTGGTCCAGCGGACGGAAATTTCAAAGCCACGTAGAGATGCGCCAATTCCGTCTTTGGCGAAACCCCGCACAAGGCCCATAATCAGCTTTGCAGGATGCTTACGAGCGTCCGAGGGGTACGGCGGACCCGGCTGGGTCCGCGGAGAGGACGGAGTTCGATCATGCCAGAGTTCACCATTTCCAGACGTACAATGCTGGCCGGTTCGGCGTTGCTGTTGGCCTCCACCGCCATGCCGACGATCGGCTCGGCGCAGACGCCGAGAAAGGGCGGACGACTGGTTGTCGCCGCCGATTCCGAGCCGCGCAATCTCAATCCGGCGATTGTCGCCTCGAACGGCGTCTTCTTCATCTCGAGCAAGATCGTGGAAACCTTGGCCGAGGCCTCCTTCGGCGGCAAGGACGGGCTCGATCCGCGGCTGGCGCTCAGCTGGGAAGGTGCCGCCGACGGCCTGTCGCTGACGTTCAAACTGCGCGAGGGCGTCAAATGGCATGATGGGAAGCCATTCACCTCAGCCGATGTCGCCTTCTCGGCGCTGCAGGTCTGGAAGCCGCTGCAGAATCTCGGCCGCACCGTGTTCAAGGATCTGGAGGCCGTCGACACGCCGGACGAAACCACCGCCGTGTTCAAATTCGCCAAGCCGACACCGTTCCAGCTGATCCGCAACGCCTTGCCGGCGCTGAGCAGCGTGGTGCCCAAGCACATCTACGAGACCGGAAAGATCGAGGACAACCCGGCCAACAACGCCCCGGTCGGCACCGGACCGTTCAAATTTGCCGAACACAAGCCCGGCGAATATTACCGGCTGGAGAAGAACACCGACTATTGGGGCAAGGACGAGCCCTATCTCGACGAGATCATCTATCAGGTGCTGCCGGACCGCACGTCGGCGGCCAGCGCCCTGGAAGCCGAAGAGATCCAGCTCGCCGCCTTCTCCGCCGTGCCCCTGGCCGATCTCGACCGCATCTCCAAAGTGCCCGGTCTCAAGGTGATCACCAAGGGTTATGAAGGGCTGACCTACCAGCTCGTCGTCGAGATCAATCATCGCCGCAAGGAGTTGGCCGACCTGAAAGTACGCCAGGCGATCGCTCACGCCATCGACAAGGATTTCGTCGTCGAGACGGTATTCCTTGGCTATGCCGCCACCGCCACTGGCCCGGTGCCGAAAAACGACCCGCAATTCTACACCGCCGACGTGCCGACCTACGCTTTCGACGTCGCCAAGGCCAATGCCTTGCTTGACGAGGCCGGCTACAGCCGGGGCGATGACGGCAAGCGCTTTTCATTGAGATTGCTGCCGGCGCCTTACTTCAACGAAACCAAGCAGTTCGGCGACTATCTGCGCCAGGCGCTCGCCGTCATTGGCATCGACGCCCAGCTGGTCAACAACGACTCTGCCGCGCACATCAAGGCGGTTTACACCGACCACGCCTTCGACCTTGCGGTCGGGCCGCCGGTGTTCCGCGGCGATCCGGCGATCTCGACCACCATCCTGGTGCAGAGCGGTATTCCCGACGGCGTGCCCTTCTCCAACCAGGGTGGCTACAAGAATGCCGATCTCGACGCCCTGATCGCCAAGGCATCGGAGACGCTCGACACCGCCGCCCGCACCGAACTCTACAAGGAGTTCCAGAGAAAAGTTGCCGCCGACCTGCCGCTGATCAACGTCGCCGAATGGAGTTTCATCAGCGTCGCCCGCGATACGGTCAACAACATCGCCAACAACCCGCGCTGGGCGGTATCGAACTGGGCGGACACTTGGCTGGAGGCTTAGGCAGGTCGGCTCAAGGCTTGCACATCGCCTATGTGGGTGCTCAGCTTCGGCTATGAGAGTTCCTTCGCGCCCCCCTCTGTCCTGCCGGACATCTCCCCCACGAGGGGGGAGATCGGCTGTCATTGTCGCTTTCGCCAATCTCCAGCGTTGCAAGACGGCCGGCATCGCCGAAACTGCCAATCTCCCTCCTTGTGGGGGAGATGTCCGGCAGGACAGAGGGGGGCGCCGTAAAGCGCGGCACGGAAGACTTGGCTCTCCTATCGGCGTTGCGCCATGACCCGCGCCGTCATCCTCCTTCGCCGCCGTCTCGTCGGCAGCATCTTCGTGCTGCTGATTGTCGTCATCGGCACGTTCCTGTTGCTCGAAGCCGCTCCCGGCGACGCGGTCGATGCCTACATCGTCTCGACTGGCGGCGACGCCGGCATGATCGAGCTGTTGCGTCACCGCTGGGGGCTCGACCAGTCGGAGCTGACGCGGCTCGCCAATTACCTTTGGGCGCTGCTGCATCTCGATCTCGGCCAATCGGTCAGCTTTTCGCGGCCGATCCGCGATGTCATCCTCGAGCGCCTGCCCAACACGCTGCTGTTGATGGGGAGCGCCACGGCGCTCTCCTTCGGCCTCGGCTCGGCTCTCGGCATCTATGTCGGCGCCAGTCCCGGCAGCTTCCGCGATCGTTTCCTGTCCATCGGTTCGCTGGCGCTCTATGCCGTGCCGGGCTTCTGGCTCGGGCTTGTGCTGATCATTGTCTTCGCCGTCGACCTGCGCTGGTTTCCGATCGGCGGCATCGAGAGTATCGCCTCGGCCAAGAGCGGCCTCGATCGCGCCGCCGACATCGCCCGCCATCTCGTCCTGCCGGTTTCGGCGCTCGGCTTCATTTATCTCGCGCTCTATCTGCGCATGATGCGCGCCGGCATGGCCGAGGTGTGGCGACAGGACTTTGTGCTGGCCGCCCGTGCCAGGGGACTTTCCCGCCGTCGCATCGTGCTCGCTCACGTCGCCCGTAACGCGCTGTTGCCGCTGGTCACCATGTTCGGCCTGCAATCCGCGCAAATGCTGGGCGGCAGCGTTGTCATCGAAAGCGTCTTTTCCGTGCCAGGCCTTGGCCGGCTGGCGCAGGAAGCGGTGGCCGCGCGGGATACCCCACTACTGCTCGGCATCATTCTCGTCAGCGCCGTCCTGGTCGTCATCATCAACCTTCTCGTCGACATCGCCTACGCCTTCCTCGATCCGCGCGTCGGCGCCAGTGAGGCCGGCGCGTGAGCCCGCTTCGCCGCTTTCTCCGGACCCCGGAAGCGATCGCCGGCGCGGTCATCCTGGCGGCGCTGTTTGCCATGGCGCTTGCCGCACCTTTGTTCTTTCCCGGCGATCCGCAGGCGATTGCCGGGCCGGCGTTGCTGCCGCCGTTCCAGGACTGGTCGTTGCCACTCGGCACCGACCGCCTCGGCCGTGACGTGCTTGCCGAGCTCTTCCATGGCGCCCGCACCTCGCTGGCGGTCGGGCTGGCAGCAGCCGCCGCCGCCCTTGCCGTCGGTGCCGTGATCGGCACGTTGGCCGGCTTTGCCGGCGGTCTTGTCGACGAGATGCTGATGCGCATCACCGACGCTTTCCAGACCGTCCCAGCCTTTCTGCTGGCTTTGGCTTTCGTCAGCATCGTCGGGCCGTCGCTCGGCGTCGTCGTCGCTGCGATCGCGCTGGGCGCCTGGACCGGACCGGCACGCGTGGCGCGCGCTGAAGTGCTGTCGATCCGCGAGCGCGATTTTGTTGCGGGCGCCCGCGTCATCGGCATGCATCCGCTGGAGATCGCCTTTCGCGAGGTGCTCCCCAATGCGCTGCCGCCGATAATGGCATTGTCGTCAGTGATCGTCGCCGCGGCGATTCTCACCGAAGCGGCATTGTCCTTCCTCGGCCTTGGCGACCCCAACCGCGTAACCTGGGGCGTCATGATCGCCGAAGGCCGCGCCGTGCTGCGCACCGCGCCCTTCCTGTCGATCATTCCGGGCGTAGCGCTCGTGCTGACCGTGCTCGGCGTCTATCTCACCGGCGAAGGCGTCGTCGAGACCACGGCGATGAGGAGGAGCCTGTCGTGACGGCGCTTGCTTCGATTCGCAGTCTGACGGTGACCTATCGCCGCGACGGCGCCGAGGTGGCGGCGCTAAAGAATGTCAGCCTCGACATCCCCGCCGGCGAGCGCTTTGCCATCATCGGCGAGAGCGGTTCCGGCAAGAGCACGCTGGCGCTGGCTATTGCCGGGCTGCTGCCGGCCACTGCCAAGATCGAAGGCCGTATCGATTGGCTCTTGCGCCCGCCACCAATGTTTGGTGCCAAGGCACCTGCCGGTCTTCGCGACCATGCTCCAATCGGTGGCCGTGACATCGGCTTTATTTTCCAGGACCCATCCGCAAGTCTCGATCCGGTGATGCCAATCGGCAAGCAGATCGCGGAAGTCGCCTACACCCATCTCGGCCTCAGTTGGCGAGACGCCTATGCCAAGGCAAAAACCCTGCTCGAACGCGTCCGTCTGCCCGACCCCGATGTCGCTTTGCGTGCCTTTCCACATCAGCTCTCCGGCGGCCAGAAGCAGCGCGTGGCGATCGCCGCAGCGATTGCGGCCGGGCCGAAACTGCTGATCGCCGACGAGGCGACCAGTGCGCTGGACACCATCGTGCAGGCCGAGATTGTCGGGCTGATCCGGCGACTGGTGGCCGAGGACGGTATGACGCTGCTGTTCATCAGCCACGACATTGCGCTGGCCGCTGAGCTTGCAGAGCGCATAGCGGTGTTCCGGCATGGCGAGCTGCTCGAGCTCGATTCGACAGCCCAAATCGTCAATGCCCCGCGGCACGCATACACTCGTGTGCTGCTTGACGCTCATCTCGGCCTCGACGCCGAGCCGCTGTTGCGGCGAACATGACCGACCCACTGCTCGCCGTTTCCGGCCTGACCAAACGATACAGTCGCGGCGGCAAGACCATCGCCGCGGTCGACGACGTCTCCTTCCACATCGACCCCGGCGAGACGCTGGCGCTGGCCGGACCTTCCGGCAGCGGCAAGTCGACGATAGCTCGTCTAGTGCTCCGGCTCATCGAATTCGATACCGGCCGTATCGAATTTGAAGGCAGCGATTTCCTGTCGCTGAACGGCGCTGCCTTGCGCGGCCGGCGCACTCGTCTTCAGATGGTGTTTCAGGATCCGCTCGCCGCCTTGAACCCACGCGCCACAGTCGCGCGTGTGCTCGACGACCCCTTGCGCATCCATCACATTGCCTCTGGCCCCGAGCGCCCGCGCCGTATTGCAGCTCTGCTGGAACGCGTCGGCCTCAGCCCCGGTCTCGCCGGCCGCGCCATTCACGAAATTTCCGGCGGCCAACGCCAGCGCGTTGCAATCGCCCGCGCCATCGCCACGAAACCGTCGCTGGTCGTGCTCGACGAGGCCGTGTCGGCGCTCGACGTTTCGGTTCGCGCGCAGATCCTGCGGCTGCTGCTCGACCTTCAACGCGAGGAGCGCATCGCCTATCTGTTCATTTCGCACGATCTCGGCGTCGTCCGTGCCATCGCCCACCGCATCGCCATTCTGGACGGCGGGCGGATTGCCGAGCGCGGCGATGCCCGCACCGTCATCGACGCGCCGCAATCCGCGATCGGCAAGGCGCTGGTGGCGGCAGCGCCAAGACTTTCGAGGATCGAACAGGACGCATCATGACCGACGCCGAAGCCAGAGCCGAAAAACTGTCGCGCGAACTCGATTCCGCCTTCCGCAACCGTGCCGATCTCTATCGTCTGTTGCTCGACGAGCTGACCGCGGAAGTTGGCGCGGAAAAGGCTGAGGCGATCATGATCCGCACCATCGAACGGCGAGGCAGGGAGGTTGCGGCGGCGGCCTTCGCCGATTTCGGCCCCAACGACGCACCGGCGATTGGCGAGGCGTTCCTGGCCGTCAGCCCGGATGGCGGCCGCATGTATCCGACCGATGTCGAACGCGGCCCGGACCGCATCGCCTTCAGGGTCAGGCGCTGCCCGCTGAAGGACGCCTGGGTCGAAGCCGGCATCGACGACGAGAAGCTCGCCACGCTCTGCCGCATCGCCGGCGCCTTCGATCGCGGCCTGTTCGAGGCCACCGGAGTGCGCTTCGACAACGTCACCTGGACGGCGGGCCACGGTTCCGGCTGCTGCCACATCGCCTTGACCAACCGCGATGCCGGTTAGAGCTGCAGCTCGAGCCGTGTCGGCGAAGAAGTGGAGTTCCGTTCCGTTGGGCAGCACGGAGCCAAACACCCCGGCGCCATAAGGCAAGCGGGAATTTTGATGTGTGCATTGCAAGGAATTCGTGCGGACAGGATCTGCCTCGGTGTCCCGCTGTGTCGGCTTCGTTGCTAAGTGTCCGGGTTGCTAAGTGTCCGGCCGGAGACGTCTTTGTGGGTTCATGGTTGTGGCCTCGAGCCACGGCAATCAAATCAATCCGAGATTCTGTCGGATTGCGGCATCCTTGTTCGTCTTCTGTAGGGGAGTTCCTGGAGGTGAACTATGAGCGAATTGCCGGTGGTCAAAACGCGACGCAAAGGCAAGACCCTTACGCAGAGCATGCTGATCCCAACCGAGAAAATGGTCGCTGACGAACTCCGGGCTGCACGACCTGGCCACTTTTCGGACCTTGCAGAGTTACGACGTAAGCTCGCGGCAAAATACGGAGCAGACGCCTGCTGCCCAGTGACTGTGCGGCGGCACCTGGTGCCTATCAGTCAAGACGGCAGCGCGCCCTTTTGGCGCGTCGTAAATCCCGATCGGCCATTCGCCCGACGTATGAGAGGTGGATCGGAGCACATACGCGAAAAATTGGCCGCGGAATGCTGAGTGTCCTGTCGCCGTACTTCAGCCCATACGAAAACGGCCCGCACAAGGCGGGCCGTTTTCGAATTTGGTTGCGGGGACAGGATTTGAACCTGTGACCTTCAGGTTATGAGCCTGACGAGCTACCGGGCTGCTCCACCCCGCGTCAACCCTAGAAGTAAGCCTTGGCTCACTGGATTCAAGCTTCCGCCAAATGAAAGGGCCGCTTGCGCGGCCCGATATCCCGTTGGCGGGCCTGTTCGTAAGGAGAAGATTAAACAACGTGCGCTTGGCAGACCTGGCAGCGACCTACTCTCCCGCGTCTTGAGACGAAGTACCATCAGCGCTGGAGCGTTTCACGGCCGAGTTCGGAATGGGATCGGGTGCAGCCGCTCCGCCATAACCACCAGGTCGGCAAAACGCACGTTGCTCGAGAAGCTGTTTTCTGTGCCATCCATCTCGGCGCAATCCAAGGATTGTCACCAGAAATGGGCATTAGGAATGAGAACGATCAAGCCGATCGAACTATTAGTACCGGTAAGCTTCAAGCGTTGCCGCTCTTCCACACCCGGCCTATCAACGTGGTCGTCTTCCACGGTTCTCAGGGAATACTCGTTTTAAGGTGGGTTTCCCGCTTAGATGCCTTCAGCGGTTATCCCGTCCGGATATAGCTACCCTGCTATGCGGCTGGCGCCACAACAGGTCCACCAGAGATCCGTCCATCCCGGTCCTCTCGTACTAGGGACAGATCCTTTCAATATTCCTACACCCACGGCAGATAGGGACCGAACTGTCTCACGACGTTCTGAACCCAACTCACGTACCGCTTTAAATGGCGAACAGCCATACCCTTGGGACCTGCTCCAGCCCCAGGATGCGATGAGTCGACATCGAGGTGCCAAACAACCCCGTCGATATGGACTCTTGGGGGTCATCAGCCTGTTATCCCCGGCGTACCTTTTATCCGTTGAGCGATGGCCCTTCCACGCGGGACCACCGGATCACTATGACCGACTTTCGTCTCTGCTCGACTTGTCAGTCTCGCAGTCAGGCAGGCTTATGCCATTGCACTCAGCGAACGATTTCCGACCGTTCTGAGCCCACCATCGCGCGCCTCCGTTACTCTTTAGGAGGCGACCGCCCCAGTCAAACTACCCACCATACATTGTCCCGGACCCGGATAACGGGCCGCGGTTAGACATCCATAGTGATAAG
>NZ_JAMYND010000059.1:0-2500 GCF_040318885.1 Mesorhizobium sp. M0998 | reverse complement strand
CCGTGACAGGCAAATGTCATGGCCACAACAAGAACGACAAGCCGTTCCGCCCCGGGGAAGAAGCAGCCTTTCTGGATGCCAGACACGGAAGATGTCATAGCCGACCTCGGCAACGAGCCGCCGCTGATCGCGGACGGCCGCAGCGGCCCTCCCGACCGGCGCGAGGTTTCGGCGCGCTGGCTGTCGGGCACCTTCCTTACCGGCGTGACCTCGAGCGTGCTGATGGGCGTGGCGCTGTTTGCAGCGCTTGACGGCCGCCAGCAGTTGGCGACGCCACCCGAGATCGCCGAACTGATCAGCCTTGCCAGTGGCGACGATTCCGGTGAGATTGCCAAGACGACACGGCTGGTCGCGCTGCGCCAGATCGCCAAGGCCAAGGATCGCCGGCGCATGGAAGTGTCGATGGTGACCAAGGTTGGCGACCGCGATGTCATCCACACCATGCCTTTCGTGCAGATCAAGATGGCGCTTGCCGCCGGTCACACGACCAGCCGGGCCTATCCGCCTTTCGACCCGATGCAGGTGTTTGGCAATGGCGACGACAATGCCGGCCAGCCGGCAGCCGCCGCCGCCAGCCAGATCTATGGCGCCAAGGTCGAAAGCGAGATGAGCTTGAAGACCGTCGATTTCCCGATCGAGACGGCGGCCTTCGACGAAAAGAGCGACCTTTCTGCCGACGAGGTGGAAAAGGTCGTGCGCGAGGCCGGCACCGATCTGAGCGACGGCGCTGTCCAGGTCGCTTCGCTGCATTATGTCGACCCACAGCGATTCGGTGACGGCTTCGCCGAAAGCATGGCCGGCTCCTATGACGTCAAGATCGTCCCGGAAAACGTCTCGGTGTCGCCGCGTGCCGCCATCGACGACCAGGCGCCGGCTTTCGCCGAGGAAATCATCCCCTTCACCAAGGATCTCGACATTGCCGAGGCCTTCGCTGATTCGGGCTATACCGGCGAGGATGCCACCGGAATGGCCGAGGCGATCGCCAAATTGCTGAATGCGACGGCCCTCAAGGCAGGAACCGTGCTGCGCGTTGGGCTTGAGGTCCATGGCGACGCCGCCAAGATCGTTCGCACCAGCGTGTACGACAGGACCCAGCACATCGTCACCATCGCACTCGACGACCACGACCAGTACGTGCCGGCGCAGGAGCCGGAGCCAAATCCCGAATTGCTGACGGCGTTCGACGATTCGCCTGCGCCCGTAGTGCGCGGCAATCTGCCGAACGTCTACGACGGCATCTACCGCACCGCCTATTCCTACGGCATGTCCAAGGCGATGACGCAACGACTGATCAAGTTGCTGGCGTCCGGTGTCGACTTTCAGTCGCGCCTCAATCCCACGGACCGCATCGAAGTGCTGTTCTCGCAACCCGATGGCGACGACCAGGCGTCTGACGAATCCGAGCTGCTTTACGTCTCCGCGACTTTCGGCGGCACGACGCGAAATTTCTACCGTTTCCAGATGCAGGACGGCAGCACCGACTACTTCGACGAAAATGGTAGCAGCGCCGAGCAGTTTCTGCTGCGCAATCCGTTGCCCAATGGCCGATTTACGTCAGGGTTCGGTGCCAGGCGCCACCCCATTTTGGGGTATGTGAAAATGCATACCGGCACCGACTGGGCAGCTCCCGTGGGATCGCCGATCATTGCCGCGGGCAATGGCGTCGTCGAAAAAGCCGGCTGGGCCGGTGGCTATGGCAAGCAGATCATCTTGCGTCACGCCAACGGCTACGAGACGTCCTACAATCACCAGAGCGCCTTTGCCAAAGGCATCGAGCCGGGTGTTCGCGTTCGCCAGGGTCAGGTTATCGGCTATCTCGGCTCAACCGGCCTCTCCACCGGTCCGCATCTTCATTACGAACTGATCGTCAACGGCACAAAGGTCGATTCGATGCGCGTCCGCCTACCGGTCGGCAAGACGCTGAAGGGCGACGACCTTGTCGCCTTCAAGCGCGAGCGCGAACGCATCGACGACCTGCTCAAGCAGGAAGACAGCAATCAGTTGAAGGTCGCGAGCGCCAAGATCGAAGGCTGAGCCGACGTTTTTCGTCGTCAGCCGAGCTGATTCGCCGTGTCGCGCGCCCATGGCAGCCGCTCGCCGGAAACCGTCGTCCACGCGGCGATTGCCGAAAGCAGGCAAAGCACCGCGGTCACCGCGGCAACGGCGGCGAATGCCGCGTCGCTGGCGGCAAGTCGTGCCGCATCGAGGCCGGGCGCCAGGCCGGCTGGCGGCGGTTCGCCGAAACCCGGAATGCCGGAGCCGGCAGCGGTGCCGAGCACGCCAGCATAGACCCAGGCCGCCAGCGATCCCATCGCCGCCACGGCAATCAGGCCGCCGATGCGCGAGACGGCGTTGTTGATGCCCGAGGCCGCACCCGTATCCTTGTCCTCGACCGCCGTGATGACGGGGGGCGCCAGCGGGGGTGGATTATTAACAACTCCGAGCCCACCAGCCCGGCGGCTGAGACGTGTGGGGTGGGGGGGGGTGAAAAAAAAAGGGG
>NZ_JAMYND010000058.1:0-26925 GCF_040318885.1 Mesorhizobium sp. M0998 | reverse complement strand
TCGAACCTTATGATTGCCTCAATCCAGGACTGATGGACTATATCGCCACCTGGACGGCCAAGCGGTCCGGCGCGTTGCCGGCCTAACGAGTGATCAGACACTATCTTTGGGGGCCGGACGAAATCGCCCGGTCCCAGGCGTTGGAACGAACGCAGGCGAGCGCGTAGACGGACACGCTTCGTAAGTCATTGCTGACGTGCTGTCAGCCTCGGGGGGCGCTGGGCTCAACGGGAATACGCTGAAATTGGTCCAACCGGATCGTACAGCTTCAAGATCAGCGACTGCGATCAGTTGGTTCTGGCTTGGCGCGGCCCAGATCGTGGACTAGCTTGGATATCGCGGGCAAAGTCGCGCCCAAAGCGCGATGGCGGCAAGGTGGTGCTCCTTACCAGTACGATATCGAGCGCCTAGCGGGGCTTGAACGGCAGCACCATCAGCCTGCTGCGTTTTGTACAGGAAACCAGCCCGTATACCAGCGCGACCCCAGACCAGCCGATACCATCGGTGCGGCGGCGAACAAGGCGGGCGTCGGAGAAGCGTCGTGTGGCGGCCTGCAACAGTGCGAAAGCCAGCGGTCACTGGCTGTCACGCGAAGCCGGAAGTCGGTCACGACCTGTCTCCGTTTCAATGGATCCGTCGCCGGCACATTCGGTCGATTTGGGCCACCGGGCAAGGTATTGCATTTCAGAACGGCCACATCTGCCGCGTGGCGCCGCGGAAATCATGGCCACATTCTGCTTTAGCCGGCCAAGATGGCAATGTACTATTTGCCAATAAGCTGGCCATGGTTGCAGGACTATTCTAGGCCAGACCAAACCGAAATGAAGCTGATGACCGATCGCGCCAGGTTCCTGATCATTGACGACCATCCGCTGTTTCGCGAGGCGCTGCATAGTGCCGTGCAGATGGCCTATCCGGAAGTCGACACGGTGGAGGCGCGCTCGATTGCCGAGGCGCTCGAGCTTCTGACGGATGCCAAGCCGTTCGACCTGGCGCTGCTCGATCTCAGCATGCCCGACGTGCATGGGTTTGACGGGCTGCTGCAGCTCAGGACGCGTTATCCGCGCCTGCCGGTGGTCATCGTCTCCGGCTATGAGGAACCGAAGATCATTTCCGAGGCGCTGTCCTACGGTGCGGCCGGCTTCATCCCGAAATCGGCGCGCAAGAGCGACCTTGCCGCCGCCATCCGCTCGGTGATGGAAGGCGCGATCTATGTTCCCGAGACTTATGAAGGCCGGCCGCGCGACGCCGACAGCACCGACCGCGCCGAGATGGTGCAGCGCCTGGCCACGCTGACGCCGCAGCAGCTCAAGGTGCTGCAGATGCTGCGCCAGGGCCTGCTCAACAAGCAGATCGCCTACGAGCTGCAGGTCGGCGAGACCACCGTCAAGGCGCATGTCTCGGAAATCCTGCGCAAGCTCAACGTCTACAGCCGCACACAGGCGGTGATCGAGGTCTCAAAGCTCGACAATGCCGAGCTGTTTCGCGATCGGGCGGGGTTTTGAGAGGGCTCGCTAAAAAGCGCACTGTCACCCTAGTCGACAGCACTCGTGTCACCGCAATCGGACTAAGCGACGGCTCTCACGTTCCTGACACCAGCTAAGCAACCCGCGCCTCCCTAGTCCGATCAAATTCACGCGGCGATTGCTCTGCAGCAGTTAGCCGCTTTCCATCGTCCAGTAAAATGGCGGCCCCGGGTCCAACGTGAAATGCTTTAATTTTACTAAATTGCTTTTTGAATGCTCTATTAAAAGTCTTCATTAGCTCCTGAGCGGGCGGAGACCGTAGCTACGCGGCCATTTATCACAACATCTTCAGCCCATCGGCCACCAGGGGAAAAAGTTACTGTGTCCGGATTGCCAAGCTGATCTAACGAATACCGGATGCCGAAAGGCGTTTTTTATCGGCCTCACCTCAATGGGCACAGCGTGGCCAGTGACAAGAAATGATCGACCGCTGGAAGCCGATCCAGTGGTTGAATGCCCAAGAGTTGGAATTTGCATTCTATTGCTAAAAGGGTCGAATTCCATCTTGGGAAAATGACCCATGAGGATGTTTTTTGTCGAAATTTCAAGTTCTACTGCTTCCAATACGCGAAGAAGATCATCCTTTAGCGCGAAGAAGTGAATCTGCTTAATATGAATTACCGCCTAGGCACAATACGACCAGTTCAAGCCAGCAGATGTGCCAGCAACGCCCTCAGTTGCGCTGGTTTCAACGGTTTGCGCATCAGTTCGATGCCGGCGGCGCGGGCGGCGTTGGCGATTGTCTCCGAACCATCGGCGGTGACGATCAGCGCCGGCACCGCGCGGCCGAGACAATCACGGACTTTGGCGATTGTGGTGGTGCCGAGATCGCCGCCGTCGAGATGCTGGTCGGCTATGACAATATCTGGCAACCAGTCCGTATCACCAAGCATGTCGAGCGCGTCACCGGTCGAGGCGGCGGGGCGCACCAGGCATTGCCAGCGCTCGAGCAGGGAGGTCATCGCCTGCAGCACGTCGATGTCGTTCTCGACCAGCAGCACCCTTGTGCCGAACAGACCGTAGCCGCGCGGCCGCTCCATGTCGACGGTGCTGGCGATTGGATCGGCCGTGTCGCCGATCCCGACCGGAACGTCGATATGGAAAATCGTGCCATGTCCGACCTTCGACGAAAACGTGACGGGATGGCCGAGGGCCGCGGCGATGCGGCGCACGATGGCGAGCCCCAACCCCAGCCCGCCGGCGGCAAGCCCGGCATCCGTCGGGATCACGCCGCGATGGAATTCCTCGAACACCGCCTCGCGCTGGTCGTCGGGGATGCCGCAGCCGGTATCGGCGACGTCGATGCGGATCGTGTCGCCGCGATGCCTGGTGCCGACCAACACGCCGCCCGAGCGGGTATAGCGCAGTGCATTGGACAGGATGTTCTGCAGGATGCGGCGCAGCAGGGTTCGGTCCGAACGAACGAGCGCATCGACCGGCCGGAACTTCAGCGTCAGCCCCTTCATCTCCGCGACCGGCTGAAAATCCGAGCGCAGAGACGAAAACAACGTCTCCAGGCTGACATCGGTGATGTCGGGCTGCACGACGCCGGCATCGAGCTTGGAAATGTCGAGCAAGGTGCGGAGCAGGTCCTCCATCGTCTCCAGCGATCGCTCGACCTGGCGGACCAGCTTTGTGCCTTCCTCGCTGGTCTGTACTTCGGCAAGCGCCGAGACCGACAGATGCGCGGCGTTCAGCGGCTGCAGCACGTCATGGCTGGCGGCCGCCAGGAACCTGGTCTTGGACAGGTTCGCCAGCTCGGCGTTTTCCTTGGCCGCGTTCAAGTCGATGTTCGACTGCTCCAGCCGGCGCAAGGTCGAATGCAGCTCTTCGGTGCGGCTGCGCACCCGGCTCTCGAGCGAAATGGCGGTCTGGAACAGCGAAAAGGCATTGCCTTGCTGGTCCATGGAACGCTCGACGCGGCTGATCAGCGCGGCGTTGATCTTCTTCAGCCTTTCCAGGTCGTCGATGTTCCTGAGCGGCATCCCGGATTTCCTACTCCGCCGCTTCGGCCGCATTGCGTTCACCGAAGGCGATGCCGGTGAAGGTCTGGTTCAGATGCATCGAACGGTACTGTTCGCCATAGGTGCCGAAGCCGAGGACGTTGTTGACCCTGTAGAGTTCCGAAATCTCGCGATAGACCTGCCGATTGCGCGCGTCGAGCCGGCGCAGCACGCAGTCGAAACCGAGGATCAGGTCGATGCCGCCAAGCCTTTCGCTGACGTCGCTGAGCGCGGCGCGGGTCGCCTCGACCATGTCCTTAGGCTGGGCGACGGCAAGCACGACACCATCGTCGATGGCGCAGAAGAACGACAGCGAGCCGTCCGCGTGCATCTTCTGGATTGAACGGCAGTAAAATTCGCCGCCGACTTTCACCACTACCGGGTGCGAGGCAAAACTCAGTGGCGTCAGCATCTGCGCGACGACGCCGACCGAGGCGGCATATTCCTCGGCGGCAATGGTGGCGTTGAATTCGCGCACGATGCGGTGGTCGGGATCGGATGCCGTCACCACCAGCTTCTCGTCGGTGGGAACGAAATTGTCGGTCTTGAATACGTGGAAAGGAATTTCCGTGGTGATCAGCACGATGATGGCGCTGTCGGATGTCACTTTGCCGTTCGAGATCAGCCGCGTTGTCTCGAATTTCAAATCATCGCCAGCCGACCCGCCGATCAGTGGGATGTCGTCGAGCCCCCAATGGATGGCGGAGGTCACCGCTTCTTCGGCATAAGACAGGCCGTCGATCAAGCAGAGCGCGAAAGTGGTGTCGGCTCGCTCGTGCCCGAGGCGCTCGTGTAACGAACGCCTCAGCGCCTCGACTTCGCCGGTAATCCCGTCCATGCCTGATGAGGACAGATTTTCGATCATGGTGCTGGCTGCCGAAAACGATACGGAGGGAAGCAGCATAGCCAGGATCTGGCCTTCCTCCAGCCCCTTGGGCGTTATCTCACCGGCTGTCGAGCAGCCGGCATAGTGGAGCGCCGGCGCGTGGGTCTTCAGCGCTTCCGACAGGGCGACGGCCTCTATGAGGCTCTGCGAGAAAAACAGGAGGGCAAACCCGGCGTCAATGGCCGCTGCTTCCGCTGCCACCGCCCGGGCGAACGCATCCGCGTCAGATTCGTCGGTCGTGAGCACCGAAACGCCGCATGCATAGCGCGTCCGTGACTTGGCCAGCGGCTTCCTCCTCCATTTCCTCCAACGCTCTTTTTGTGCGCGTCTGGCGCGCCGGCGTCGAGGTCATTGTTGTCTTGAAGCGGTGCTTTGGCAATGAGCCAACATGATGGATTTGAAGTTTCTGCCGTTTGACGGCGTCCGCGCAGCCGCTCACAGACGAAAGGCGCATCGCACCGCCATCCGTGCAACGAAGGCCCAGCTGAATTTGCCGCAGGCGAATGTCAAGGCTCGACGTGCCAAGAATGGGGCAGGGTATCGCGCTTAGCCGTTGCCGCTTTGGACGGCCCTGGCCGGGCTCGTCGCTCGCCGCCGTCAGATTGTGCGGATGATCGCAGCCGAGAGAGCCATGCCCGCACCGCCATGGCAACGCAGGCACCAAAGAGCATCCAGCCAAAGGGAAAAAGACCGGCTGGAGAAGGTGTTGTTTCGCGGCTATTTCCGATCGCTTAGACTCAATTAGGCGACTTTGAGATCTTTCATCGCCTTTTCAACGACATCCTTGATCGGCCTCGATACATCTTCGGCAGCCTTGGTCGTCACGGCCTGAAATTCCTTGGCCTGCTCGACGGTCTTGTCGAGCTGCGTGCGCAAGAAGGCAGTCTGCAGTTCGATGAACTCGGACGGCGACTTCACGGCAACCAGGGCTTCGAGGTGCGAGAAGCCGGCTTCGGCATTGGCGCGCAGAGCAGCAATTGTCTTCAGCGACAACTCGTTGCCGACGGTCTTGGCGGTTTCGAAGCTCGACTGCAGAGCCTTCTGGGTCGTCTCGGTGCCTGACGCAAATTTCGCATAGGCTTCTTTCGACTGCTCGACGCCCTTTTCGGCGACAGCGCGGACCTGGTCGGCAGCCTTCGACGCGTCGAAGGTGGGGAATGCGGTATTTTCAACGGTGTCAGCGGTCTTGGCCACAGTTTCCATCCTTTCCGGTGGACGGCCTTTCACAAAAGCCGTCTCGTTCATTTACGAAACTGACGTTACGGCATTTATAGTGCATTGCAACATTTTTGTGCGACGCACCATCCCTCTTCGAGCATTCCGAGGGGGCATGCGGAGGGTCGGTGGCATCTCGAGATCGCCGGTTCTGCAGGAAGAACTCTTCTGGACGGACCACCTGATCCAGCATAGCCTCGCAACAGAGCACGACGTTTTGCCACCTGCGTATCTACTTCAGCCGCTATTCGGCAACCGTCCAAGTCTACGTCAACGAAAGCGTTAAATCGTGCGCCGCAAACTTTCAGTGGGCGTACCCGCTGGGCACAAGGCGATCGCTTTCCTTAGCGCGCCGTCGAGAAGTTGCCTCGATATGGCGGTGGTTGACGCGAAGGCGCGCCTCTACCGCTTCCAGTGCGCCGTGAAGTGACCACCCCTGGTGGTCTATCGGTTAGCCAAGTTCCGGATCAGTGCGGATGCCTGAAGAAGACAACCGCTTCCTATCATCCAGGCATACAGTCCCACATGATCCGACGGGCTGAAGCCGGTGGGCAAATGCACGATAGGCATTCGAAACGACTTATCGTCGATCACCAACCCAACGGATCGAAGATCCGGTGGCACGTTTCCGGGAATTGCCAAAATTGGGGTATCCTTGTCCCAGACCAAGCTTGTCGCCAGCGACTCTTCATTATAGGCAACCGAAACATCCGCCCTGTGCCCCGGTGGGCGCCAAAGCTCCAGTTTGAGGTCATAAACGCAGCCTGTCAGACCATTTTCGACCGGCACCATCCAAGGTTCCAAGGTGGCGGCCGTCGTGTCGGAAACGCCACGAGATCCACCTATGGTTTGGAGCTGACCAGCGGCATTCCCCAATAGATCCGAAATCGCAGTCAAACTCGAAGAAGCGCCTGCCGCCCCGTTAGACGTTGATCCAGAATCCGATGCGTCGTCAGTCACCACAATATCGGCAGGTCCCGGCAACGCAGTGACCGAGCCATCGTCACCCATCAAAGTGACAGTCGATCCACCCTCGATATGCACGAGGTCGCCCAGTCTGAACAGTTTGCCGAGCTGAGGGCTGTCCGCGGGAGGATCGACAGCGACAACGACATACTCGCTGGCCGCAGGAGCGCTCGAGCAGGAACCAACTGCTGCGATGGCCGCAGCCAGTAGGAAAATGATTTTGGGTTGCCGATACATGACGCACGTTCAACCATACGCTTGTTTTACTTGCCTTCAAGATAGATCCTATCGCCAGCCTCACCCTGCTTCAGTCTCCCAAGGTGATAAGCAACGAGGCCATCGTTGGGATATTGAATGGCCAGCGATGCAAAGGCAGCAGCGGCAGTCTTGTCGCGCGCGGACATCAGCAAGTAAGCTTGCGAGTAAGCCTCCACCATCTCGCGATTCATACGCCCGTCTTCCAGCAACTCGAAGGCTGAGATCCACTCAGTCTTGCCTTTCAGACACAACACACCGGACGGCCGAAGCAGGTAGTCATCGGAAGAGTTCGCCACCTCCTCGCTGATGCAGTTCACGGTACCTAGAAACTTGTTCGCGCCTTCGAGCCTGGCAGCGGTGTTCACCGTATCGCCCATGGCCGTGTAGTTGAAGAATCGATTGCCCCCAAAATTTCCGACAACTGCAGGTCCTCGATGGACGCCGATACGAGTGACGCCAACGTCATGGCCTCTAGACTTTAGATCTGTCCGAAATCTTCGAGACATCGCGACGGTAGCAAGCGTTAGTTTTAGCGCCCTTTCGGCTTGGTCCTCCTGCACACCCGGTGCGCCAAAAAAACCAATGACTGCATCGCCTATTAGTTTGTCTATCGTGGCGCCATGTTCAATGAAGAGACCACAAACCGCCTCGAGGTATTCATTCAGAACCGTAGCAAATACCTCTGGTTCCGTCCGTTCGCCCAAACTGGTGAATCCCTCAAGGTCGGTGAACACGCACGTTATCAAGCGTTCGGATCCGCCGAGGCGCAGCGACGCCGGCTTGCTGACTAGCTCTGCCACGACTGCCGGGCTGAGATACTGCGAGAACGCGTTCTGGACGAAACGCCTTTCTTTCGAGTCCCGGTGCCATGCCAGAATGGCGACGAATCCGGAGAGCCCTAGCAGCAGCATCGACGGCGCGACCATAGGTAACAGAATTCCGGCCTTGGCAAACGCGGTTGCTTCTAAGATCAAAACCAAAACGACTGCGCCGATGATGACCACAGGTTTCACCAACACTGATATGCGGAGCCAAGCGACCCAGATGCAGAGCGCCGTCGCGAGAACGAAGGGCGCAAACGCCGCCACCGCCTCTGGCGTAATGATTTTGTCGCCCTTGATCAGTCTCGCCAGCGCATTGGCATGAATAACGACACCCGGCAGCGCTCCGGCAACAGAGCCGTTCAGCACGGCAAAGGGGGTTGCATGACGATCCTGCAGCGGGAGGTCAACGCCGATCAAAACGAACTTCCCGGCGAACCAGGCCGGGGGCGCGAAAGCGGCGGCGTGTGCCGGATATATTGTCCATCGTGCCGGATGAATGCCTGTAGCCCGATAGTAGACCATCTTCTCCGCAGCTTGCGATGCCGATATGCCGGCGGTCTGCGCAAGCGCTGACGCAAAGCTAGGTTGCCAGTTGCCATTCACCACGCGCCCGGGAAATTCTTCCCGCACAACCCCGTCGACCCTATCATGAGACAGGGCGGCCAGTCCGCGGATGGCGCTTGGCGCGAAGCGACTAAGATACGACAGTTGCTTGTCGGTAAGGTCGTCCCCGTGTGATGCAGATGCGACAATTACCGGACTTTCGGCCGCCTCGATAACCTCAGCCAGGCGCCGATCCTTTTCCGCCTCGGTTGGCTGATCGAAAAGCAAGTCGATGCCTATTGTTCTCGGATGAGCCTTATCGATTCTCTGCACGAGGTCGGCCAAGGCACCCCGATCCAGCGGCGATCTATAGGGAAACCTTTCCAATGTCTGCTCTGTGATCGTTACGATCACGATGTCTGTCGGGGGCGCGACGAAGGGCGAGATGGTCGTCATCAAGACGTCGCGCAGCAGTTTCTCGCCTGAGGGAGAGAATGTGGCAATGCAGGCGCCCAGAATGAAAAAGAATCCGAGCGAGGCGAGAAGGCGCCCTTTTTGAACCATTCCGATCGGCGTGAAGACGGCCAAGCTGCGTGCAATTCGTTTCGGTGTCTATCGGCGTGAATCTATACAGCATAGACCGCTGACGAACTGTGGGCTAGCGGTGGGCCCTTCGCTAGATCCGCTGGACTTGACACTGCGAAGCACCGGGCTCAGTCTCGCAAGACTGCTCCGGTTTTATCCTGTCCATCGACTGGTGAATCCGCTGCATGAGCTGAGACTAAGGATATACAGCCATGATGGCGCTTCGCTTCGCCATTGCGCTTCTTCTAGTTTCGCTGAGCGCCCAAGCGTGGGCAGAACGGCGCGTCGCGCTGGTCATCGGTAATTCTGCCTATAGATACGCGGTTCCACTTTCCAATCCAAAAAATGATGCGGTGGATATGACCGCAAAACTGCAGGCGTTGGGCTTTGAGGTGGTTGCAGGCGAGGACCTCGATCTGAGCGGGATGCGCGGCACGGTTCGAGATTTCATCGGCAAGCTGGATGGTGCCGACATGGCGCTTCTCTTCTATGCCGGCCATGGCGTCCAGGTGAACGGCACCAACTACATGGCTCCCGTTGATGCGCGGCTATCCACATATAACGACCTCGACTTCGAAGCCGTGCCCATGGACCTCGTCTTGTCGGCCATGGAGCGAACCACGAAGGTCAACCTGGTATTTTTGGATGCTTGCCGGGACAGTCCTTTCTCACAGAACCTTGGGCGCTCGATGGGTACGCGATCAGGGTCGGTCGGTCGGGGCTTGGCAAAGCTAGGCACGGGCGTTGGATCGCTCATAGCCTTTGCAACGCAGCCCGGGAACGTTGCGCTGGACGGCGAGGGAAGGAACTCGCCGTTCACATCTGCGCTGCTGAAGAATCTTGGTACGCCTGGCCAGGACATCTCCCGAGACCTCATCAACGTCCGTAGGGATGTGCTTGAAGCAACCGACGGCAAGCAAGTGCCATGGGACAACTCCTCGCTGACGGGCGACGTCATTTTGCAACCGTTGTCCGGAAACACCGCTGTCACGGCGGGTGCGAAAGGAGGGGACGTAGAAGTCGCCTATTGGGAGACCATCAAGGAAAAAACGGACAAGCGCTTCTTTGAGGCCTATCTCAGACAGTATCCAAGCGGCGCCTTTGCGGCGTTAGCCAGCTTGAAGATCGACGAGATCGAACAGGCAGCAACAGATCGTGGCAAAGCCCCCTCGATTTCCATCGCGGGCGTGGCGGTTGCAGAAGCTCATCCTGATTTAGATGTGACGCAAGCTTTGGCTGATCCGCGCGCGTTGACAAAGGCAACGCAAACAGAGCTAACGCGAGTCGGCTGCCTTGTCGGACAGGCAGACGGCAAATGGGGACCGGGAAGTCGGAAAGCTCTTCAAGCCTTTGCCGAGCAGCGGGGATTGAAGCTTGCCAGCCTGGAGCCGACGAAAGAGGTGTTGCGCGCAATCAAGAATATGCCAGAACGTGTCTGCGCTCCGGTCAAGGTAAAGGCTTTTGATGGCGCGTGGGCACTGACGCGGCGCGCAGGTAATTCCGCCTGCGATTACACTGAACAGTCAACGACAATCTTTATCGATGGAACGGAAATTTCCGCGATGGTGCCTTTGGCCGGAACAATCACCGCCGACGGGGCATTCGACATCTATTTAAGTTTCGTCGATGACGATGGTGCGCCAAGGCAAAACCATATCATCGGCAGGCTTCAAGGTGCGAAAGGCAGCGGTGAGTTTTCTCGAGTCGGAGGCGAGTGTGCAGGTGTCGTAAGACTTGACAAGCGTACTGAATAGGGCCGGCATTTGCGGGTCCGTGCAAACGCCGACCAAACCATTCGGACGTGGTCCGTCTCATTGAACCAACGTTGAAGTCGCGTGGACTTTGCCGTCGTCGCGTACCTCGTAAAATTTGTCGTTGTCAATGTAGATAAGATGACAAACTGGTTTACCTTGGTCTTGTGAACAGGCCTTGTCGCCGTCGAAAGTCAATGGAACTTTGACCTTTATCTTAGTTTTGTTGTTCACCAAAGCTTCGCCAATGATCTGTTTTTTCTTCCAGTTCCAGACAAGAGTGGCAGTTATGGCAGCTCCAGCGTCGTATATAATTACATTTACCTTTTTTCCATTAGCAAAAGTCTTAAATTCTTCCATCGATGCTTTCTTCGCGCTACTTGGTAGATCCTCGGCCCAAGCGGACATAGCAAGTGAAAACGTAGCTGCGACAACAAGCGATAACAGTTTCATCCTATCCTCCCCATCCCCCGCCGGTTTGACTGAAATGTCTATATATTCTTAAGCGAGGAGACTGAAAATTATCATGATAACAAGCTTTCAAGAAGCGGAAATCAGCGCGTCCTAGATGTCGTTGGGGACATTTGCTCAAGTTGAGCGAAGCCGCACATTCTAGCATGTTCCCTAGGATTTGCGCTTAAGCCAACGCGTTTTCGGTGTTTACAATGCGCAGACCGCCCGAGCGTGTGATGCGTGGTGTTTGGATTGCGAGCCTCTTTGCACTTACCGCCGCCTATCTTGCCGACCAAGCGGGCCTTGAGGGCATCGTCTCGAAGCGCGCCGACAGCCCGTATCGAAGCGGCCCGACGACGAATTGGCTGAAGACGAAGAGCTTCACAGTCCAGGAATACGAACTATTGGGCGTCGAGCGCGAGCCAGGCAAGGCGGCATTCGCCTTGCTGGCGAAGCCCGGTACCGGAAAATATGCCGGTTCGGCTTTCATCACCTTGAACCAGGAGATGCGCGAACGGCTGTGGAAGCGTGTCCAAGAGCACGCCGGGCCACCCCCGAAGGCCGGCGACCATGGGTCAGGCCGGGCTGAAAGCCCACGTCAAGCATCTACGGGGCGAGTTCGGATTTCGCCACGCCTCACTGCAGGATTCAGAGAGGAGTGATACCTCCAGCGAACACGGCACGAATTAGCCGGCAAACCGCGGCGGGCGGGTGCCTCGGGGACAAGATGGTAGATTGCTAATGCGTTTGCGGGTGTGGCCTTAAGTCGCAAACTATTGGCTTCAGAAGCAGGGCGTCGGGCTTCATTGACGGTGCTGCCAACACCATATGGTGATCCATAGCCTCCCAAACGAGAGAAGCTCGCCCTGACGGGTCGCACTGCGGCCGTCACCCGGCAATTGCTACGAACTAGGAAACCATCATGCCTGAAAATATCAGACTAACTTCGAGAGATGTCCCCCTCATTCAGCTAGGCCTCTATCAATGCCGCTTCCCGGTGAGCGAAGACCCGTCAGTACCCGGTGGTTATCGTTTTTGTGCTGGGCCAACTTCGCCGGATCGCGTCTACTGCGATCACCACCACAACATTGTGACTGCCGTGGACCCTCGTCGAGCCCGTTCGGGTCTCCACCTCGCTCAACGACGCGCCGCGTAAGTCTGACTGGCGCCGGCCTCCCGGCCAGGCGCTATGCGCTCCAATGGCTACGACCTTTCCGTCGGCTCGGTCTGGCCCATCCTCCCTTATGCCGTCGTCGCCGATGTATCCCCCCGTCGCCCGATTGAGAACGACGACTTCTCGCCGAAGCGATCGCTTCGTAGCCCGACTGGAAGCTCAGTGAGCTTTTGTAGAGGTCGAGGGTCCAATCCAACGTCTGGACTCCACTGGAGTGCCTGCACTCGAGAGCGATTGGCTCTACGGCAGCCGATAAGGACCAAATGCGCCATCTGCGGAAGTTCGAGGCATCGCGATGAACGGCAGCCATCGGGCCCGTCCCAGAAGTTGGGGTGCGAGCGCACTATGGCGCAAGTCGGCCCCATTGCCGACTTTCCCGCACCCAATATTCCTTGCGAAGGATGATCCCGCTTTGAGGGCAACCAGCGCCCACAACACAAAGGCTTCAACGGTTTTTATGCGGCCAATCGGACTTCTGCCGGGCCACAACCGGACAGCCGTTCACTCCGGCAACCCCGCGAACCGCATGTGTCCGATCCAGCGGTCGAGGCTTCCGGGGGCGGTCCATAGCTTCTCCCATTCCCTGCGTTCTTTGCGGATAGATTCGCCGGGCGAGTCTTTGAGGACAACCGCGAGCGCTTCCTTTGCCTCCCGCTCGTTTCCCAGACAGGCGTGGATCCCCGCAAGCATTCGGTGTGCGCCGCTTGGGATTCTGGACATTTTCCGCATCTCCGCCAGCGCAGCCCTGCAATCGCTCTTTTCCCAGAGCGCCCAGCCCATCTGCCAGTGGAACCAGTCGGGGTAGAAGGGATCGATGCCTTTGGCCTGCTCGATCCGATCGATCGCTTCGTCCGTACGGCCCACATAGAGCAGCAGATCCGTACTGTGGACGAGGATATCCGAATTGCTGGGATTCAGGGCTATCGCCTGATCGAACCGGGCAAGGGCCTGCTCGATCTCGCCGGCTTCGGTATGGATTTGGGCGCGGACATTATGCGCCTCGGCGTCGTCCGGAGCGAGCAAGATGGCCTTGTCGGCGTATTCGGCGGCGCGCTTTAACGCCTCGTCATGGTTATGTTCCTGCTCGTGCCACCCGAATACCGCGTCATTGCGATAGGACCAGGCCAGCCCGATATAGCCGAACTGGGAGTTCGGATCCGCTTCGATCGCCTTAAGGTTCAGCTGCCGAAACAGCTGGTTCCTCGCGGCAGAGAAATCCTCTTGGATCTCGGCAATTGCCATCAGGTGATAGTGGAGCGCGCTGACCCGGGCGGCGTCGCTCGTTGGCAGGGGGCGTTCGATCCTATGCCCGACCCGATCCGCAAGCGTGCGGATGATCACCTCCTGGACGACGAAAAGATCGCCAATCTCCCGGTCGTAGCTGTTGGCCCAGAGATTCGATCCGTCATGCGCATTCAGCAACTGGGCGGTCACTTTCAGCCGGCCTCCGATCTTCTGCTGGCTGCCTTCGAGCAGGTAGTCGACGCCGAGTTCATCTCCGATCTGCCTGGTCTCGACCGGCTGGTCCCGGTACCTGAAGCTCGAGTTCCGGGCGATGACGGCATAAGTCTTGCTCCACGATAGCTCGGTGATGATCCCCTCGGCGACGGCATCGCTGAGATATCCCTTGTCCTCACCGATACTGAAGTCGTCGAAGGGAAGGATCGCAATCCTCGGCATGTCGCTCGAAGGAACTGGAGCGGCTCGCCATATTTCCGCGCAGTAGTATGCGCCGATCGCTGCCGCGACGAGAACGATTGCAGCAAGAACGAAACTGCGTCGCGGGGATCGCGCCTGCGAAGGTTCCGTGCCGGCTGCGGCGTTTGGGTCCGCCGCGTTCGATGGATCGGCATTCAGCCGGTAGCCTCGCTTGGGGAAGGTTTCCACGATCACGTGCGCGTCGTCCCCCAACGCGCGGCGCATGTCGGCAATGCATTGAGTGAGGCTGTCGTCGGTCACGAAGGTATCGGGCCAAACCGCCAGCATCAGCGCATCCTTGGACACGATCTCGCCCGGTCGCGCCGCGAGCACCGAGAGCACCTCGGCGGACTGGCTGCGAAGATTGACCGCTTTGCCTTCGACGGTTCGGAGTTCTTTGCTTTTCGTCAGGAAGGCAAAACCGCGAAACGTGATCGTTTCAGCAGATTTCAGGTCAATTTCAGGGGCCGTTCGGGACATTTCACCTTCCTGGCGCGCTTCCTAGTTTAGCCCATTCGGCCTTCGCCTCCAAGCGATCCCAGCAGCACCGGATGAAACGGAGGACGACATGAATCGCACCAAGCTCATCATCGCTCTCGCTCTTCTTTTGGCAACGCAAACGGCTGCAAAACCGGATTCCAGCATCGCGAGATTCTGTGGTCCTGACCATGTCAACGAGGTTGCCTCAGACGACGTCCGTCCCAACTCCGGCGGTTATTGTATCGCCAGCCTTAAGTCGATGGATAACCAGGCCATGTTCACCGCCATCGCTGTCACAATCCTTCTGACCAACCAGGGGGAGCTAATCAGGCTCCCCGACGTGAAACCCATGACCTCCATGGCGGAGTGCAGAGCTTGGACCCATCAACAGGAGTTCATGCGCGTACTCCCCGGCTATCTCGCCACCTTCCATTACTGCGACAACGCCTCAGAACCATGATTTTGCAAGGCCTGGCTGTTCACGCTCGGACCGAAGGATGGCACCACTCCTGCCGGGACCAAGGTCGTCGAGATCGGGCCCGTTCCGCCGATCAGTGCGAGCGAGTATTTGCTGCGCGTCAACCGTGCCGGTGGAGCGCCCGGTGCCAAGACGCCGATCCATACACATCCGGGACCGGAGGCCTTCTATGTGCTGGGCGGCAAGCTCGGCCAAAGAACGCCCCACGGCGTGAGCTATGCCGAAGCCGGCACGACCATGGTCGGACACGGGGTCGACAAGCCGATGGAGGTGTTCAGCGCCGGCACAACCGCTGTTGATGAGCTGGCCATCTTCGTGGTGGACGCCAATCGGCCGTTCTCGTCGCCGGCCAGCCTCGACTGAGGCGACGTTTCGCAGGGTGGCGCGCATGTTTGGTACGAACTGAGGCGGCACCCCAGCGAAGATCCGCAAGATTCGGGAAATTTGGATTTCGCTTACACGCATCATCGAAGCCGTCGGGCGGCACTGGGCGCGGCGCTATCCGCATCTCAGCCGCAGCTCGCGCGTGGCTCCCGGATCATATCGAGTCCGGCGGGACAAGAAAACAGTTCTCATGCTCTTGGGTCGGATGGAGGCAAATATGATAGTCGCCGTCCTGCGACGGAATCTCATCACCATATGGGATGAAATATCGCTGTTGCCGCGTGATCTTCCGATGATCCCCGGGCCTCAGGATCACAACCCAGCCACCGGGACGAACATGAACCGCGCCGTTTGGGATTCGCTGACACTCGCCACGTTCGGCGTCGCCGTGACAGCAGGCCAGCGGATAGCTCCACCCTGACGGGGCATCATGCGCCCTCGAGGGAACCAAAAACCCTAGCGACGAAAGGGCCGCAAGGACGACCGCGGCAGTGGCTCGGCGCCGCGCTGTTCCCTTTTCCGGTTGCCGCTTCGGCCACATGTTGAAGTGACTATATGCCTGCTAATTAGCACTAGCTAATAAAAAGATGCTGACGCGTCATCTTATGCACCCGTTCTTGCGTTCCGTTTCGGCATGCTGTCTACCCGGTTCTATCCCGGTAGTGTGTCTCAGTTTGAAATTTCGCGTTCGCTTCGTTACGCCGCTTCCTGCCTTTGCGTGACAACTGCGTCATCCAGCGGGCAGTGCAAGTAAAGCGCCACATCACGACCGATGCGGAATCCGTCAAAGGCGTGCGAAACTTCGTAGGAGCAAGGTCTTCGCGAGTGCCGGGCAGGGGATATTTGTCACCACCGCCTCTCGTTCTCGAAAGTACCGAGGAAGGCCCGAGAGACGAAGTCAAGGCTGCATCTGGAGCTGATCGACGGAGAGCAGTTGCTTGAGATGCTTTACACAACCAGCGCGCCGAAGCCTGCCTTGCCTCCGCCGCAGGTCAAACTCGACCAGGAATGGCGGGACGTCCATGGCCCGGGTCATTCTCGCACTCGAATTTTACTGATTACATGAGCGGATGGCCCCGTTGGGGGAGCCGCAGACGCGCTCGGCCGAAAGTGTCTGCATTTGGTCTGAGATCGATCGGGTCGAAGCCAATTTCCACCTGCTGCGCTTCACGCTGTTGCAAGACATTCAAATTTGAGCTTCCGCACTCATGCTTTGTCGAGAGTATCTCCGTAAGTTTTAGCCGTTCTGAATCGCCGTCGGCGACGATGACGACAAAATAGGAGAACGCAATGGCTCGCAATCACGTTGAACGTCTTGGAGAGTTTAGGGAAATCTTGGTCGCGACGCGGCGCGAAGGAGTCCGTAACGTGCACCATACTCGCGACGCAATGCGGGCAAGTGGCTTTCAGATCGGGGACAGCGACGGCTCCAGCTACGGAGCCGAGCTGAAGGTGCTCCAAGAGGAAATTGAGGCAGTCGATCGCGCCATCGAAGACGAGAAACGGTTGGCCCTGGCCCTCGAGAGCGCGGCTCAATCCCGCCGACCGACTAAGCCGAGAATCGTGAAGGGAACATAGAGTCAGGTAAGGCCCTTTGCGCCCGTCGCGTCGATCGTCTTCGGTACAGTGTCGGGCTCGTCGCCGCCGTGGCGCAGCGCCCTAAAAGCGGACGTTTCGCTTTCGGCCCCTAGCGCAACGCAGAGCATCTGCTCGGCAAAAATCGCTCCTGTGAACTCCGACGTCGCATGCCGGACCAACAGGTTCGGCCAACATCAGGTGTGACGCAGTCCCAACAAACATGCAGTTCAGACAATCGATTACGCGTCTTTGTTGAAGTCGTGCCATGTGGCCGATCCGAAAGGATCGGCCGCATCCGGCATCCTTCACCTTCACTGACTGAAACACGCTTAAAAAAATCGGGCCCGAGTAGACTAAGTTTCATGGACTAAGTCAGAGGCCCGCAATGCGCACCGTCAATATCCACGAGGCCAAGACATCTGTCTCGTCTTGTCGACAGGGCGGCCAAAGGCGAATCCTTCATTATCGCGAAATCCGGCAAGCCGATGGTCAAGGTCGTTGCCATAGCCGCACCTGCGGCCGGCGAAATGCGTCGGGTGGGGTTTATGGCCGGGCGGTTTTCAGTTCCGGACGATTTTGATCGCATGGCCGATGACGAAATCGAGAAGCTGTTTGGCGGCCATGCATGAAACTTCTTCTCGAGACCCATCTTCTGCTCTGGGCGGCGGGCGAACCCGAAAAGCTTCCGCGTGCCGGCCTCGCTGAGATCGAGAATGCCGACAACCACTTGACGTTCAGCGCCGCAAGTCTCTGGGAGATTGCCTTTAAACGCGGTCTGGGGCGCCCCGACTTCAGGGTCGATGCGCGTCTTTTACGTCGGGGCCTGATAGACAATGTCTATCATGAGCTGCCAATCACCGGCGAGTATGCCATTGCGGTGGATGGGCTTCCACCCATCCACAAGGACCCTTCGATCGGATCCTGATTGCTCAATCGATTGTGGAAGGCATTACTTTGCTGACCGTCGACGATCTGGTCGCGCAGTATCCTGGGCCCGTCCGTCGTCTCTGATCAAGCTGGGCCCCAAGCCCTTGGTAGGGTAGTCCAGCTATCGCTTCAGACCACCCATGAACGCCTTTACTCGAGCAGAGTCGACTTGGTTCCACCAGACGCCGTCGTGCTTCAGCGCGCTGGCGATGATGACCCCGTCGACAATGGCGAGGATATCCTTGGCATTGTCCGGCGTGACACCGCTGCCGACGAGCGTCGGCAGGCCGGCGGCCTGCTTGATCATGCTTATGTAGCCCAAATCCGCGGCGTGGCCGGTGCGCTGGCCAGTGGCGATGATGGCGTCGGCGTCGAAGAAGACCAGGTCCTTGACCAGTTCCTCCACCGGGCGGTCGGCGACGATGGCGTGTGCGCCGTGCTTGACATGCGCATCGGCGAAAATGCGAATGCCGTTGGCGCGCAGCCTGGCGCGGTAGCGTGCCGCGCGGCCCGATTCGCCTTCGACAAAGCCCTCATTGGCGACGTAGGCATTTGCCCATTGATTGACTCGGACGAAGCCGGCGCCGGCTGCGCTGGCGATCGCCAGGGCCGGGATCGCGGCATTGGCCAGCACATTGATGCCGATCGGCCTGCCGAGTTCGCGGCGGATGCGGTCGGAAACCACCGCCATGTAGGCCGCCGTCTCCGGGCCGATATCATCAGGCCTGGCGAACGGGATGTCGCCATGGTTCTCGACGATGACGCCGTCGCAGCCGCCGTCGAGATAGGCCTTGGCGTCGTCAAGCCCGCGCTGGTAGATCGCCTCGATAGCCTCGCCGTCATAGCGCGGAGCGCCGGGCAGCGGCGCCAGATGAACGACGCCGATCACCACCTTTGTGCGGCCGAAAAGGTCCACGAGCGCGTCGCCGCCGGATTGGCCGAGCTGGGTCATGAGAGCTCCATTTGATCGATGAGCGCCGCCATCTCGGAGGCGGAAGGACAGGATGCCAGCGTGCCCGGCCGTGTCACGGCGATTGCGGCGGCGGCGAGCGCCAGCTTCAGCGCCGAGATGACCGGCATGCCCCGGGCAAGCCCACCGGCCAGACAGCCGCAGAACACATCGCCCGCGCCGCTGGTGTCGAGCGCTTCGACTCGCGGCGCCGGCAAACGAAGCGGCTCTTCATGGCCCGGGCCAAGCAGGAGACAGCCTGCGGCGCCGAGGGTGATGACGACGGTGCCTGCGCCTTTGGCCACCAGCGCGCCAGCGGCTGCTGTCATGTCATCCCGGCCGGTCAAGATTTGCGCTTCGGATTGGTTGACCACCAGAACCTCCGCCAGGCCGAGATCGGGCAGCGAGGCCGTGTCGATCGGGCTGGCGTTGAGAACGGTGCGCGCACCGTTTTCCTTTGCTGCTCTGAGGCAGGCATTGGTCACGGCAGTCCGCAAATTTCCCTGGCAGACGAGGATGTCGCCGGGGGCGATCCAGCGGACAAATGCTGTTTGCGTCACCGGATCGAATGCCTCGCTGCAGGCGACGCCGCTGACAATGAAATTCTCTCCGCCTTTATCGACGACGATGGTCGAGCGGTCGCTCGGCAGCTCGAATTCGATCACCTCAAGGTCTGACAGCTCGCCGTCGAGGCGGCTCCTGATCCACGCGCCAGCGGGGTCCTTGCCGAGCGCCGTCCAGAACGTCACTTCTGCACCAGTCCGTGCTGCTGCGACCGCCTGGTTGGCGCCCTTGCCGCCGAGCCCGTCGGCATAGCTCACGGCATTCAAAGTCTCGCCCGCGGCAGGGAAGCGGCCGACGCGAAACACGGTATCGACGCAGGCATTGCCGACGACGTGGACATGCATGGCTCAGCTCTCACCGGTCGCCCAGCCAAGCATCTGTTCGAACAGGGTCTTGTAGCCTGGCCAGGCGATGAATTGCGGCGGAAGCCAATGCGGCCCGACATCGGATGTCCAGGCTACGGTGCGGCCCTTGCCGTAACGGCCGGTGACAAGCAGCGGCAGCGAGCCATAATCCGACGACACACTGGCCAGGACCTCGGCCCCGTCCTTCAGCGTCACCTCGTTAAAACCGAGCAGGATCGGCCAGTCCGAGCCGAGGCCCCTGAGGATGGGATGGCTCGACCCTGGTTTTGGCACGGGCGCAAAACCTTCGGGAACCTCGACGCGGTCGTCGTAGGCCAGGCAATTCACCGGCAGCACGTCCTCGACCGGGGTCTTGCGGTAGCGCGCGCCGCCATTGATGCCCTGGAAGCTGTAGTAACCGCCGAACATCAATAGACCGCCGCCGCCGCTGACGTAATCGCGGAGCAGGCGCAGGCGGTTCGGCGTCGGCTTGGAGTGGACCCAGGTGTCGGGATGCAGCAGCAGCGTGTTGGCGCCGATGTCGGAGAGCACGACCACGTCATAGGCCGACAGCGCCTCCATGGTCTGTGGAAAGCCGCGCTGCGCCTCATGCGCCGGCATGAACGTGACGTCGAAGTCGGTCGCCTTCAGCGCGCCCAGCAACTCGTCTGCGCCGGTGTGGTAGGTAACGGTCGGAAACTGGTCGAAACCCTTGATATGGGTCGCGGTCGACACCCAGGATTCGCCGGCAAGCAGGATCTTCTTCTTGGACATTTGAACTCCAGTGTAATTCCAGGCCGCTTAGAGCCGCGCGAATACGCTTTTCGGATTGGCGATCAGCATGCGGTCGATGGCCGGCTGCTCGACGCCATGGCGTTTCAGGCGCGGTATGAAATGCTTCAGGATATAGCCATAGCCGAAGCCACCGAAGCGCGTCAGCATGATCTTGAGGAACACATCCTGCGACAACAGCAGGCGGTCGCCGAAGCCCGCCTCGACAAGGGCGGCGATGGCGCGTGCGTTCTCTTCGTCGGAGGGCGATTGCGCGTCCTGGTCGGCATAATAATAGTCCATGCCGATCATGTCGTATTCGAGGAACGCGCCGCGCCGGGCGAGGCTTTTCTGGTAGTCGGGATCGTCGTGGCTCGGGTTCATGTGGCAGAGCACGGTGTGGCGAAGATCGGCGCCCTCGGCCTCGACGACATCGAGCACGTCGTGCGCGAGCCGCTCCCAGCCAGGCAGATGGATCGACAGCGGCACGCCGGTTATGCGCGAGGCGCGCGCCGAAGCTCGCAGCGACTTTCGTTCCTCGGCGGTGAAATCCTTGCTGACGCCGACCTCGCCGATCAGCCCGGCCATGATCGGCGGCTGCGTCTCGCCGCCGCCGACATCGTTGACGATGAACTCGGTCACGGCGTCCACATCCATCGCCTTCAGCCATTCGGGATGGGTGTGCTCGAGATAGAAGCCGGTGCCCATGACGATCTTCAGGCCGGACATGCGGCTGATGCGAGCGAGCTTTTCGGGGGCGCGGCCGATGCCGATATTGGTGGCATCGACGACGGTGTGGCCGCCCAGCGCGCGATAGCGCTGCAGCTCAGACAGCGCCAGGTCGGCGTCGTCGAGCGAGACGTTGTCGCGGTTGACGTAAGGGTTCATGCGCAACTCGCCGATGATCTCGATGTTCACCGGCTGCTCGGCGATCGCCATGTCGTCGGGATGGCAGGGGCATTTCCAGCTGCGCGCGCCATCGAGCAAGATGTGCTCGTGCATCAGCGTGATGCCCATGTCGTCGACCGGAACTGGGCCGAGCACGGTCATCACATGGCCTGTTTCGACCCCGATCGCCAGCCGCTGGCCCGGCACTGCGTCATCGAACAGACCGCTCATCGGCTCAACGGCTCCGCACGGCGCCGCGAAACAGGCGGAAGTTCAGCCAGATGGCGATCAGGATGATCGTTCCGGTGACTATCGGCGTCAGGAAAGGCGACAGATGCGCCAGGATCAGGCCGTTGCCGATGACGGCCACGGTCAGCGCGCCGAGCACCGTGCCGATGATCGTTCCGCGGCCGCCGAACAGGCTGGTGCCGCCGAGCACGACGGCGGCGATGACTTCCAGCTCGAAACCCTGGCCGGCATTCGAAGATCCCGATCCAAGCCGGGCAGCAATGATGATCCCGGCAAGGGCTGCCGCGGTGGCGGAAATCACATAGACGAAGAGCGTCGTCTGCCGCGTGTTGACGCCGGCGCGCCGCACCGCCTCGGCATTGGCGCCGATGCCGGTGACATAGCGGCCGAATGGCGTCTCGTTGAAGGCGAGATAGGCGATGGCCAGGATCGCCAGCGCGATCAGCGCCGGCACCGGCACGCCAAGAAACCAGGCGCGGCCCAGCACGGTGAAAGCGCTTCCGGGCTCGATCGGGATGGAATAGCCGCCGGTGATCAGCAGCGCCACGCCACGGATCACCGAAAGCCCGGCAAGCGTGACGATGAAGGACGGGATGCCCTCATAGGCAATGAAATAGCCCTGCACCGCCCCAAGCAGGGCACCGAGCGCCAACATGGCGAGGATAACGACTGGCCACGGCAGGCCAAACTGCAAAAGCGTCGCCGACAGCGTCGCCACCAGCGCCAGCACGGAGCCGACCGAAAGATCGATGCCGCCAGTGGTGATGACGAAAGTCATTGCCGCGGCGACGATCAGCAGCGGCGCCGACTGCCGCAGGATGTTCAACAGATTGGGCGATGTCAGAAACGCGTCGGTCGCAACCGAGAAGATGATGCAGACGACCAGAAAGAACAGCGCGATCGAGACGACGCTGCCATTGGCGAGCAGCGCATCGCGCCAGGTGCCCTTGCGTACTCGTGAGGGCTGGGCGGTGTGGATCGCGTCGCTCATGCCGGCGCTCCACCGCGATAGCCATTGGTGGCGGAACGCGCACTGAACTTGCGGCCGACGATCAGATTGACCACGTCTTCGATATTGGTCTCGCCGATCAGCCGCTCGGCGACATTGCGCCCTTCATACATGACCTGGATGCGATCGCAGACGAGGAACAGATCCTGCAGCCGGTGGGTGATCAGGATGACGCTGACACCGCGCGCACTGACCGCGCGGATCAGTTCGAGCACCGCCTCGACTTCGGCCACGGCAAGCGCTGCCGTCGGCTCGTCCATGATCAGCACGGCCGGCTCGAACGAGGCGGCGCGGCCGATCGCGATCGACTGGCGCTGCCCGCCGGAGAGGTTTTCGACCTTGAGCCGCGTGTCGGCAATGACGATGCCGAGCCGATCGAGCATCTGGCGCGTCTCGTCATGCATGCGCTTCTTGTCGAGAAAGGAAATGCCTGCGATGCGGCGGCGCGGCTCGCGGCCAAGAAACAGATTGCCGGCAACATCGACCGTGTCGCACAGCGACAGGTCCTGGTAGACCATCTCGACGCGCGCCGCACGTGCGTCCGCCGGGGAGCTGAAGATCATCGGCTTGCCGTCGATCTCGATGGTGCCGGCGTCGGGAACCACTGCCCCCGACAGCACCTTGCTCAATGTCGACTTGCCGGCGCCATTGTCGCCGACCAGCCCCAGCACCTCGCCCGGCTTCAGCGTCAGCGACACGTCATCGAGCGTCTGGATGGCGTTGTAGCGCTTTGAGATGCCGCTCATCCGCACCCGATAGGTCTGGCCACTGCTCATCTGGAATTCCACGCGATTGCAAGGGATCCGCGGCGCAGCCTCGGGCGGCGCCGCGGCTCGGTCGCCGACGCAGTTTACTTGAACATCGCGCGATATTGGTCGACATTCTTCTTGGTCACGATCGTCACCGGGATATTGATGATCGGGTCGATTTTCTCGCCCTTCTTGATCTTGCCCAGCGCTTCGACCGCGGCCTTGCCTTCGCCGGCCGGATCCTGCTGCACGACCGCCACCACCCAGCCGTCATCGATGCCCTGAACGGCCTGCTTGGTCAGGTCCCAGCCGAACACCTTGACGTCGCCGGTGCGGCCCTGGCTGGTCACCGCCGAAACGGCGCCGAGCAAGGCCGGCTCTCCGGTCGCATAGAGCGAGTTCATGTCCGGATTGGCCGTCATCAGGTTTTCCGAAGCGCTCAACGCGGTCTCCTGAACGTTCTGGCCGTCGACTGTGTCGAGGAAGGTGACGCCCTGGCCGCTTTCGGTCACCGCCTTCTTGAAGCCGTCGAGCCGCTGGTTCTGGATGAATGAATTGAGTGCGCCGACGATGCCGATCTTGGCCTTGCCGGCCATATCGGTCTTCACATAGTCGGCGTAGAATTTGCCGATGTCCTCGCCGGCTTTGGTGTTGTCGACGCCGATGAACGAAATATTGTCGCCGTCGGGGATCTGCGCGTCGATGGCTATGACGGGAATGCCGGCCGCCTTGGCTGCAGTGATCGCCGGCTTGACGCCGTTGACGTCGATGGCGACCAGAATGATGCCGTCGACTTTCTGCGTGATGTAGTTCTCGATCGCGTCGTTCTGCGCGCTCGGCACATTGTTGGCGTTGAAAATGACCAGCTTGGCGCCAGCGGCGTCGGCAGCCTTTTGCGCGCCCTCGTTGATCTGGTTGAAGAACAGGGCCTGCTGGTTGATGTTGACGAGAGCGAACGTATCGGCAAGCGCCGATCCCATGGCTGCCGAGCCCATGGCAATGGCGGCGGCACAGCCGGCGAGAAGTTTGAACAGACGCATTTCGGTTCCCCTTGCTTGCGGACCAGACCTCGGCTGGTCCCGTTGGTGCTACAGGCACGAGGCAAGCATTCAAGAGACTTGAATATTTGTCAATCCAAATGAACGCACAGCGTTGCTCAGAAAGTCGCCGGCGTGTTGACCCAGAAAATGCTAGCGCGTTCCTCGCCGATATTGCGGTAATGATGCGGCAGCTCCGACCTGAACACGAAGGCATCACCCGTGGCGAGAGCATGGCTCTTGCCGTCGACGATCAGTTCGATCCGCCCGGCGAGCACGTAGCCGACTTCCTCGCCGGCATGCTGGATCGGACCTTCGCTCGAGCCCTCTGCCTCGATGTGATGGATGTTGCATTGTAAGAGGTGGCCAGGCGAATACGGGATGATGCGTTCGAGCGAAATTCCTTCGCCACGCCGTAGCGCGTCGAGCGCGATCAAAGGCCTTGCGCCCGCCCGGAATACGATCGCCTCGTCGTCGTCGACTTGCTCGAACATCCAGCCGATGTTGGTGTCGAGAACCTCGACCAGGCGGTGAAGCATGGGCAGGGACGGCGAAGCCTTGCCGTTCTCGATCTTGGACAGCAGGCTTTCCGAGCAATTCGCAGCCGCGGCCAGCGTCTTCAGCGTCATGCCGCGTGTCTGGCGGGCGAGGCGCAGCCGAGTTCCAAGTCTTGCGGCATTTACGGTGGCGTCCGTTTCTGATTCTGGCCGCCGTCGATCGATTTTGTTCATCTGTTCGCCAACCATTCAACGGTCAAGGGCAACTATCGCGCGAGCAAAAGACCTCGGCTGACGATTTGCAAGTGCTGATGCGTCAAATTCGAGACTGCAGCCGTAGCTGCCTCATCCGGCGAATGCCGCTCCCGCATGAACCGTGCTGATGATCCCGCGCCAGTTATCCCCTATCGCTTGGCTGTCCATCGTGGTCGAAATCGCCAGCCGTTACCGCGTTTGCGTTATGTGGCGAGTGGACTTGGAACGACAATGCGGGCAAGGCGGGCCACGCAGCCAATCTACACAACCACGGCCGCGCCGACACGATCTGTCACCGAATTGCGGAGCGCGCCCAGAAGTCACCCGCGGCAGCGCCCCATGGAGTTACGCCCAGGGGCGTAGGCTCTCGATAGCCGCGATGTATCCAATGAAATCCCTGGGGCAGTCGCGCACCGCTTAAGCTTCGGCAATTTTGAAGAAAGTCCAACAGAATTAATGGACTAGCACCTTGCTTATGTAAGTTGCGGAAGTGACGCGCGGTTAATGCTTTAGAAGTATAGACACATCGACACGAGGTGCGAAGAAGCAACGCCAATACAGCTGGTTGGTTACAACATATTTATTTTCGCAGATATGGTATTGCCCGTCCGGGGATTCCTGTACCCGGTCCCGTGGGATGGTGAAATTATGCGGCAAATAAGTGTACCCGCCGTCCACCCTGGACCGCACCGAAGACCGGGGTATGGCGCGGCAATCTGAACCGCCGCAGCACTTGAATTTGGTCTGGGGGTCAATCTTGTCTTCGTACCAATCATGGGCGTTAGCGGCTGTTGCGGCGGCGATACACATCGCCGTGAAGATGAGCCTTCGCATGGCATTCCTCAAGTATCTGGCAGGCGCTGCTCGTTGGGGCTTCCATGTATATTAGCGTTCCATTGAAAATACCATTGGCCTCCGACCGACTTAACGCAGCTCCAGCAACCGACGCTCGCAACGGAAGACCGCATTGGGTCACGTCAGGACGACACTTGCGCCGACCAACGGTCAGCTCTTGTCGCTCCGCGTTGGAAACCCGACCGTTTGCTCTGCGCCAATGTCGGCCGTAGACGTCGGTCTTGTCATTGCCCGGAAGCAGACGTCGCCCAAAGCGGGAGCGATCGTGGTTGTGCGACATCTCGAGCACAGACTAGCTATAGTGGAGCGTTACGGCGACCCAGCAGCAGAGCGATGCCCAACGCCGGAAGCGTCGCCGTCGCGACGACGAGGAAGACGAATTGCAGGCCGGCCGACGCGGCGACCAAGCCGAGCGCCGGGCTGCCGAAGCCGAGCGCCACGTCGAGGAAGACGGTGTAGAGTCCCATGGCCAGGCCGCGGCTGCGTTGCGGAAGACGGCCTACGGCCTCGGCACCGAAACCGGGATATACCAGCGAGTAGCCAAGGCCAGTCAGGCCCGCTCCGATGGCGGCGAGAACAGGCCCGGGCGCAAGCCAGGTCAGCATCAGCCCTGCCGCCTCGACCGCCACGAAGATCACAGCGACGCGCGCGCCCCCCAACCTGTCAGGCAGGTGGCCGAAGCACAGCCTTGCCGCGATCAGCGACGCGGCATAAGCGGTGAAGGGAAGCCAGACCGGCTGCCAGCCGCGTTCGGCAAAGAGCAGCGCGCCAAAGGACAGGATCGCGCCATAGCCAAGGCTGCTGAAAGCAGCTCCGACGCCGGGAAGCCAGACCGCTTGCGCCACGCTCGTCCATGGCTGTCGCGCGGCGCTCGCGGCGAGGCTGGTGCCACGCATAGGCAGGATGGCAAGCAGCGTCGCAAGCGGCAGGCCGACCGTCGCGAGTGCGATCGCGGCGAAGCCGCTCGCCGCATAAAGCGCAGATCCGATCGGCGCGCCTAGCGCGAGCGCCGCGAACATCGCCGTGCCC
>NZ_JAMYND010000057.1:0-26949 GCF_040318885.1 Mesorhizobium sp. M0998 | reverse complement strand
GCCTTCCGGACGCGGCCCTTTGCTGAATGGCCGGTCGCCGCCTTTGAAGTCGCGCTTCGGCCGTTCGCCTTCGGTCGCCGCCGGCTGGTCGCCGCGCGGAGCGTAAGGTTTTTTGGCGCCGAAGGACGGCTTGCCGCCCTTGCCGGGAGCGCTATCGCGACCACGCGTCCCTGCCGGCTTCGGGCCGGCCTTGCGCGGGAATTTCTTGTTTTTGTCGTCCATGTGGCCTTTGCTCGTTTGCGCGGGTAGTAACAGGATCGCGCTCTAGTGGCGAGGAGATAATCGGAATGGAAACCGCGTGAAGCGGCAGGATTTCATGGCACTGGCGCTGAAAGAAGCCGAAGCCGCCGCCCAGCGTGGCGAGGTGCCGGTTGGCGCGGTCGTCGTCGGCGGCGATACGGTCGTTGCGAGTGCCGGCAACCGCACCCGCGAGTTTGCCGATCCCACCGCCCATGCCGAGATGCTGGCGATCCGCGAGGCCTGCCGCAAGCTTTCCAGCGAGCGGCTCAGCGGCCACGATCTCTATGTGACGCTGGAGCCGTGCGCCATGTGTGCCGGCGCCATCTCCTTCGCCAGGCTGCGCCGGCTTTATTTCGGCGCTGCGGACGAGAAGGGCGGCGCAGTGGTCAACGGCGTTCGCTTCTTCACGTCACCGACCTGCCACCATGTGCCCGACATCTATCCGGGCATGGCCGAGAACGCAGCAGCAGCATTGCTGAAGGACTTTTTTCGCGAGCGACGCGGAGCCTGATTTTCTGGTCCGGCAGACGGTCCATCCAAGTCAGCCAATCCAGCCAGCCAATCCAGGGCAAGAACGTCTCTGGCGCCGTCAGCCTACCAGGGCAGCCAGTCGAACATGCCGCCGCTCTTACTCTTGGCAGCCGCCTCCCTCTTGAGGCGGCGTTCCTTCTTGTACTCGTCCTCGCCGAGGTCACCCTGCGGCGCGGTGGCGGCGGCAGCGCGGTATTGCACCGGTGGCTCGCTCAGATATCTGCGGGTGGTCGGGTCGCCCTGTTTGCCTTCAGCCCGGCGGCGCATGATTTCCGCGGCGCGGCTCTTGTCCGAATCGGCCGGAGTCCAGGCTGGCGGGTGGCTCGAGCCCGACAGCTTCAGCGCGGCCTTGACCGACGCCGGATCCGTCTGCACGTCATCGATGACCTGCGCCTGGTAGGCCGGGTCGTCCTGATGCAGGGTGGCATCGGCGCGCAGGCGGGCACGGCGCTGCTCCGGCGATTCGGGCCATTCGGCACTCGCCGTCTCGATGCTTTCCTGCGGCGGCGGCAAGACTTCCTTCTGCCCCGGCCCTGGCTTCACCAGTGTGGGGCGCGGCTTGTAGTCGATACTATCCTTGCGCTTGGGTGCGAAGGAAAAAGCCCCGGTGAGGTCGCCGGCAAGCTGCGCGCCCGCGGTCTTGTCGGTCCCGTAAGTGGGCGAGCCCATGCAGCCGGACAAAGCGAGGCCCGATACGACAAGCGGCGCCAGCAGCGCAACGCGCGCGTAAGTTCTCTCGGTCATGCCAAAAAGTCCCACTGTAGACAGCCTCTCGATTGCCGCCGGCCAAAGAAAGGTCCGGTCCCCATCGCCTATGCTCTTCCGACGGAATTCCGGCGACAATTTGTCGTCCGGAGTTTCGCGTGTTTACCTCAACCACTCGTTAAGGGCAACGCGCGGGGGCCGATCGGCCGCCCGCCGTGGCATTTGTGCACCGCCTTAAAGACGGCTCAAAGCCTTCAGCTCATGCAGAACAGCGGCGTCACGGGCCGAAACATCCGGGAATTCCGGATCTGACCCGACATCGGCGGTGTAGCGCCAGGAGCGCGCGCACTTCACCAGGCCACGGTCCTCCGCCTTCTCGACGACCACGGCGACGCCCTTGACGTCGTCGAGGGTAAAGCTGCCCGCCGACGCCTTGCCGTGCACGATTACCAGATCGCTGGTGATCGCCATCTCGGCCATATCGACATCGGCGATCGCCGCTTCGAGCACGGCATCGTCGAGGGTAACGACCGGCACCGCTTCCAGCGAAGAGCCGATGACCTTCTGCGCGCGGGCAATTTCCAGCGCCCCGGTGACGACACGGCGAACCTGCCGAACCTTGCGCCACTTCTCCGCCAGCGCTTCGTTCCTCCAGTCCGCCGGGATTTCCGGGAACTGGTCGAGATGCACGGAGACCGCATCCGGATGACGGTCGAGCCAAGCCTCTTCCATGGTGAAGGGCAGCATCGGCGCCAACCATTTCACCAGGCAGTCGAAGAGATGGCGCACCACCTGCACTGAAGCCTTGCGCTTCACGCTGGAAGGCGCTTCGCAGTAAAGCGCGTCCTTGCGGATGTCGAAATAGAAGGCCGACAGCTCTACCACCATGAAGTCGAGCAGCGCGCGGGTGATGCGCTTGAATTCGAACGCGTCGTAGCCCGAGCGTACGACCTCATCGAGTTCAGCGAGCCGGTGCAGCATCAGCCGCTCCAGTTCAGGCATCTTATCCAGCGGCACCTCCTCGCCATCGTCGTGGGCGAGCGTGCCCAGCATCCAGCGGATGGTGTTGCGCAGCTTGCGGTAGGCGTCGATATTGGTCTGCAGCACGTTCTTGCCGAGCCGCTGGTCTTCCCAATAATCGGTCGTCACCACCCACAGCCGCAAGATGTCGGCGCCGGACTGCCTGATGACGTCCTGCGGCACGACGGTGTTGCCGAGCGACTTCGACATTTTCCGCCCCTCCTCATCCATGGTGAAGCCATGGGTGACGACGGTGTCGTAGGGCGCCCTGCCCCTGGTGCCGCAGCTTTCGAGCAGCGAGGAGTGGAACCAGCCGCGATGCTGATCGGAGCCTTCCAGATAGACGTCGGCCGGCCATTTCAGGTCGGGCCGGTCCTCGAGCGTGAAGGCATGCGTCGAGCCTGAATCGAACCAGACATCGAGGATGTCCATGACCTGCTGCCATTTCGAGGCATCGTGATTGCCGAGGAACCGCTCCGTGGCGCCGGCGGCGAACCAGGCGTCGGCGCCTTCTTTCTCGAAGGCGTCCATGATGCGCCGGTTGACTGCCTCGTCGCGCAGCACATTGCCGTCGGCATCGGCAAAGACGGCGATCGGCACACCCCAGGCGCGCTGGCGCGACAGCACCCAGTCGGGGCGCTCCTCGATCATGGCGCGGATGCGGTTCTGGCCGGCGGCGGGCACGAAGCGGGTATCGTCGATGGCTTTCAGGGCGCGGCTGCGCAGCGTCGTGCCGTCGCCAAGCTCCTTGTCCATATAGACGAACCATTGCGGCGTGTTGCGGAAGATGATCGGCTTCTTCGAGCGCCAGGAATGCGGATAAGAGTGCTTCAGGCGGCCGCGCGCGAACAGCGCGTTGCGCTTGATCAGCTCGTCGATGACAGCCTGGTTGGCGTTGCCCTTCTTGCCATTGTCGTCGATGACGCGCGCCGCTCCACCCTCGCGATCCTGGCCGAAGCCCGGCGCGTCCTTGGTGAAGAAGCCGGCATCGTCGACGGTGAAGGGGATCGCGGTGTCGATGCCACGCTGGCGAAGATCAGAGGCAGCATCCATCCAGGCGTCGAAGTCTTCGCGGCCATGTCCCGGCGCGGTGTGGACGAAACCGGTGCCGGCATCGTCGGTGACGTGATCGCCGGCGAGCATCGGCACGGGGAAATCGTAGCCGCCACCCAGAGCTTTGAGGGGATGCGAAAGCGTAAGGTTTTCAAGCTCTTCGGCGCCAACGCTGCGAAGCCGATTCAGAGTGACCTTGGCCTTCGCGGCAGCGTCGTCCGCAAGCTTCTCGGCAAAGATCAGCTTTTCGCCGGGCTGAGGACCAAAGGCGTTCTCGGCCGCCGTAACCTCGTAGAGACCATAGTTGATGCGCGGCGAGTAGTTGACGGCGCGGTTGCCGGGGATCGTCCACGGCGTCGTCGTCCAGATGACGACGTTGGCATCAAGCAGATCGAGCGACGTCTGCGTCAGCTTGGGATCAAGGGCTGACTGCCCATCCTTGATGTTGATGACCTGGCGAGCGAGGCTGACGACCGGAAACTTCGCCCAGATCGTGTCCGACTCATAGTCCTGGTATTCGACCTCCGCCTCGGCCAGCGCGGTGCGCTCGACCACACTCCACATCACCGGCTTGGAGCCGCGATAGAGCTGGCCGGACATGGCGAATTTCAGCAGCTCGCCGGCGATGCGCGCCTCGGCATGGAAAGCCATCGTCGTATAGGGATTGTCGAAGTCGCCGACGACGCCGAGCCGCTGGAATTCGGAACCCTGCACCTTGATCCAGTGCGCCGCAAACTCACGGCATTCCTGCCGGAACTCGTTGACCGGCACCTCGTCCTTGTTCTTGCCCTTGGCGCGGTACTGCTCCTCGATCTTCCATTCGATCGGCAGGCCGTGGCAATCCCAGCCTGGTACATAGTTCGAGTCATAGCCGCGCATCTGGAACGAGCGGGTGATGACGTCCTTGAGGATCTTGTTCAGTGCGTGGCCGATATGGATGTTGCCATTGGCGTAGGGCGGGCCGTCGTGCAGCACGTATTTTTCGCGGCCGACTGCGTCTTCGCGCAACTTGCGGTAAAGGTCCATGTCCTGCCAGCGCTTGACCAGCAGCGGTTCCTTTTCCGGCAACCCGGCGCGCATCGGGAAATCCGTCTGCGGCAGGTAGAGCGTTTTGGAATAATCGATCGTCTCGGCGGTCTCGGTATCAGTCATTCGTCTGCCATATGCGTTGCCGGCGGCAAAAGAGCCCGGGCGTTGAACTATCATGATCTGGAAAAAGCGCGAGAGGCCGCGCGCAAGATTCCCGGCGGCTCCGGCGGCGGTCAGGCCGCCCGGAGCACCGGGCCTGTAATTCGTATCGCAGGCGCGAGAAGGCGCGAAAAGCTCGTCATGGCTGGGCTTTTAACCGAGACAGGCGATATTGAAAAGCCCGAACTCTGATGCTTCCTTGCGGAAGGTGCCAATTGCGCATACATTTGTAGGCAAATGGCAAGCAGAATGGCCTGCAGTGCCAAGGAAACAATTCATGTCGGTCGCAGCAAGGGCAATTCGCGCAACACACGACTTTTCCGTCCCTACGGACAAGATCGATCATCTGCGCAGTCTGGGTTTCAGTAGCGAAGAACTCTATCGTATCGTTGCCCCCCGCCGCACGCTGGCGCGTCGCAAGGAACATGCCGAGCCGCTTTCGCCAGCTGAATCCGACCGCGCCCTGCGCCTTGAACGCATCGCCGAGCAGGCGGATCGGGTATTCGGTAGCCATGAGAAAGCCCAGCGTTGGCTGAGAAGCGAGATCATAGCATTGGATGGTGCAAGGCCGATCGATCTCCTTGAGACAGAGACCGGCGCCCACGTCGTTTCCGAAGAGCTTATCCGTATCGACTTTGGCATGCTTGCCTGACGATGCGCATCTGGCGCATCTCCAATTTCGCGGATCTCTCGGGTCGTGGCGGAACGCTCGTTGATGGAAGATGGAACAGGCGCGGAATGCCCATCGTCTATTGCACCGACCACCCTTCGACGGCACTGCTGGAGATACTGGTGCATGCGACGCGCGAAACCGTTCCGGAAACCTACCAGCTTATCGAAATCGACGTTCCGGACGGAATAGAAATGACCGAACCGGTTATCCATGACGGCTGGGACAAGGACATGGAATCAACACGGCGACAGGGCACGGACTTTCTCTCGGCCAATCGTTACGCGCTCATGAAAATTCCTTCGATCATAATGCGCAAGGCAAACAACTATCTGCTCAACCCGACCCATGACGATGCGTCACGCATTACGATTGCGGGCCTATACCATTATCCGTTCGACAGCCGTTTGATCAAATGAGCCGACGCCCGCCCGCTCACATCGAGAAATCGAAGCGATAGGTCGTCGACACGCCGATCATGAACTGATCCCTGGAGCCGCGCTCCTTGACCAGGCTGGAATCGGCGGCCGGGCCCATCAGGCGGGAATATTCGCCGAACAGACTGGCCGTCATCGGCTCGGTCACCTTCCAGGTCACTGCGCCGCCCAGGCCCGCCGACTTCACCCCGCCGCCGGGATGATATTCGCTAAGTCCCGAGGCCAGGGACTCCTTGGCATCAACGCCGTAATAGGCGTCGAAATAGTCCGATGAGGCGAACGAAACGCGCGGTCCGGCCGAAATCCTGACGTCGGGCGTCACATCGTAAAAGGCGTCGGCGGCGATGTCGGCGACAAAACCGTTATGGGCGCGAATGCCGTGCCGCAATTCGGCGCGGGCACGCAGCCAATCCAAAGGATAGAATTCGAAGAAGCCGCCAGCCTCGCCGCCCCAGCGCACCGGGTCGAGACCCTTCAATTCGTCGGCGTCACCACCGTCGCGGGAAAACAGGAACTTGCCTGTCAGGCCGGCGCGGACGCCGCCATCGTCGATCAATGCCAATGAAATATTGTCGTTGCGCGAGGTGAAGCGCGCCGCGGGACCAGCCTTGCCGAGCGAGATGATCGGCGAGGCACTGAGCAGGTACTTCTTGCCGCCCTCGAAATTCGGAGCAACCATGCCGGTGGCGCCGACCGTCAGGTACCAGTCTCCGGACAGCCAGCCGAAGGTGCCCTCGCCGGCCTTGGCAACGCCGCAGGTGCCGAGCATGAATGCGGCCAAGATCGTCGGGACAGACCGCATCGTTACTCCATACGTCGAACGCATTGGCCGATACAACCAGCCTTGACTGAAGCCATGGCGCCAGTTCGGTAAAATTTGACTTAATATCCGCAACATTGGCCGCGTTGGCCGGCCTGTTCCGCGTTCCAGTCGATTGTTTGGCGCACCAAGATTCCAGATCAAGTGTTTGGAATACGATAGCAGTTGCCTCGGCAGGGGTTACAAACATTCGCGGACAAACATGCCTGCGCTGTGAAGGGCACGGCGACCGGCGCTCAACCCCGCATTCCAAACCGGCCAAGCGTGAATCATATGCGGCCAAATTTCGAGACCTACTTTAACGTCAGCCGCGCCAGCGGCTTCGGCGAGCCGAGTTGCGTCCGACAACAGCGTCTCGGCCGAACCGGCTTGTATCAGCATTGGGGGAAATCCGCTCAGATCGGCGAACAAGGGCGAGATCAGCGGATCGCGCCGACCAACGCCATTGGGAACATAGGCCGTTGCCAGTTCCTCCAAATACCCCCGGTGGATGATAGGGTCGATTGCGTCCTTGGTTGATAGTGTCGCGCCGGACATCGAAAGGTCCGTCCAGGGCGAAACCAGCCAAAGACATTGCGGCAACGGCTCGCCTGCCGTGCGCAATATACTGACCAGGCACAGAGTGAGGTTGCCGCCCGCACTGTCTCCGCCAACCACGATGCGATCCGACGCGATGCCTTGCCGGCTCAGAAAGCGCCATGCGGTGAGTGCGTCTTCATGTTGCGCAGGGAAAGGATGTTCCGGTGCGCGGCGATAGTCGATCGCGAGGGTGCGTATTCCCATTGCCCGACCTGCCTCGGTAACCATTCGACGATGACTTTTAAGGGAGCCGGAGCAGTAGCCACCACCGTGGAAAAAGAGCAGAATCTTGTCCCTGTCACTCCCAGCCGCCAGCGACCACTCTCCCTCGAGGCCATCGAAAACCACATGCTCGCATCGGATGTCCTCCGCGACTGGCCACACCGAACCGACTTCGTCGAGCCGTGCCCGGCGTTCGTCCCAGCGGACCGTTCGAGGCTTTGACGTCAACAGCCTGCGGACGGCGTTGATCTCTGTCAGATCGAGGTGTTCGTCCACATCGCCCATTTTGCTCCCCCAGTCTTGCCAAGCGCCGAGAAAGGCGAACAGCCAAACGTCATCGACAAGATACCGATTGCCCGCTTGCAAATATAGCGACGAACCAGCGCCACGATCATCTTGCGATCAGCCAGATCAACATCAGCGAGAAATCGCCCGACGTCCGTGCCATATTGGCGGTGCGCTGCCGTGTGAGCCAATTTTCGATTGCTCGACGATGCAAGGTTCAAAAGAGGGGGAATTCCGATGCCGGACAATTCGTATGCCGGACGCAAGGTTGTGACATGCGGATGCGGATGCGACCGGCGTTGCGCGGCGTTTGGAGGTCTGGCTCGGTATCAAAGCTCGACGTTGCGGCCGCTTTGCGGACAGGAGCTATTCTCCAACTAAACCTCGGCGTGGCCACGGTTTGGCCTGACGGCGCAAGCCCACGTTTCACGGAAATAAACTCGCAGCGGCTGCTCTTGCCAAAAGCAGGCGTACCGCCCGAGCCTGGGTGTGACCCTCACTGCCTGCTCGCTTTACGAGAAGGCACATCGGCGTTACCTTCAAAGCCGACAAAAAAGGCCAAGTAGTCTTGAGGGAGAGGGCGATGACACTGCACGGCGATGCCTTGAAAGATGCGATCAGCCAGACGCGGGCGAAATGGGGATGGTTCGTCGCGCTCGGGGTGCTGCTGCTTGTCTTCGGCGGCATTGCCTTCGGCAATCTGTTCATCGCAACCGTCGCCTCGGTCTTTGTCGTGGGCTGGCTGATGCTGATGGCCGGCATTGTCGAGATCATCCATGCCTTCGGTGTGAAGACATGGGGCCGCTTCTTCTATTGGCTGCTCAGCGGCCTCCTCTACGCCGTCGCCGGCTTCTTCGCGTTCGACAATCCGGTCCTCGCCTCGACGGTGCTGACCTTCCTCCTGGCGGTCGCGCTTCTTGCCTCAGGCGTGCTCAGGGCCTGGGTCGGCTACAGCCACCGGCCACAGCCCGGCTGGGGCTGGGTGGTCGCGGCCGGCGTCATCAGCGCGCTGGCGGGACTGGTCATCGCCATGGGCTGGCCGGTCAACAGCGTGTGGGTGCTGGGCCTGTTCCTGGCCGTCGACCTGATCTTCCAGGGTTGGAGCTTCATCGCTCTTGGCTTGGCGCTGAAGAGATAAATTCTGGTTGAGCATGATCTTAATCGGAAAACCGGTTCCCACTTTTTTGCTTCGCTGACCTTCGGTTCGGGACCATGCTCTAAAAAGCTATGGCCGCGTCCAGCCCGGAAAGCGGCCTGACGCCGGCGAGCAGTGCCTTCGCCTCGGCCTCGTCACGCTTCATCTGGGCGACCAGCGCGTCAAGCCCGTCGAATCTCACCTCCGAGCGCAGGTAGCCGAAGAAGGACACGGCACAAATCTCGCCATAGAGGTCGCCGGAAAAGTCGAAGACGAAGGTCTCCAGCAATGGCGCGCCATTGTCGTCGACCGTCGGCCGGCGGCCGAAGCTGGCGACGCCATCGTGAAGCGAAGCGTCGGCGCGGCGGAAGCGGACGGCATAAATCCCTTCCTTGAGGGTGGCTTCCGGCGAAAGCCTCATGTTTGCGGTCGGAAAGCCGAGTGTCCGGCCGAGCTGCTGGCCGCCGATCACCTCCGCCTCGACGGTGAAACGGTAGCCGAGCAAACCGGCGGCCTCGGCCACATTGCCCTCGCACAGCAGCGTGCGTATGCGGCTCGACGACACCACCTCGGCGCTTTCGTCGCGAAACGCATCCACCAGCGTGACGCCGAAGCCGTGGCGCTCGCCGGCAGCCATCAGATAGGCCGGGCCGCCCTGGCGGTCCTTGCCGAAATGGAAATCGAAGCCGGTGACGGCGTGGCTTATGCCGAGATTGCGCTCGAGCACGCCGGTGACGAAAGCCTCCGCCGACAAGGCGGCGAACTCGCGTGTGAACGGCTGCTCGACCAGCGCCGCAAAGCCCAGATGCGACAACAGCCGCGCCTTCATCGGCGGCGGCGTCAGCACGAACAACGGCATGTCCGGCCTGAACACCTTTCGCGGATGCGGTACGAAGGTCAGCACCAGGGCGGGTACGCCGCGACGCTCCGCTTCGGCGCGCGCGCGTTCGAGCACCGCCTGGTGGCCGCGGTGGACGCCGTCGAAATTGCCGATAGCCACCACGCCGCCGCGCAGATGGGCCGGCAGCGGTGCGGTTGCGGAAATGCGTTCGAACATGGCCGTCATGGCTTGAACCTATTGCAGCCTGGGAATCACCGCGACCGGCCTGTAGCCATATTTTTCCAGGAAGGCCGCGAGCCTGGCCGGATCCGGCTGCAGCGTCTCACCGTAATCACGGGCATGGATCCCGCCCGATACGTAGAGCACGTCGAAGCCATTGTCGGCCGCGCCCTTGATGTCGGTCATCATGCCGTCGCCGATGGCCAGAACTTGCGAACGCTCGACCGGGCGGCCGAGAATGACGGCGATCTCCTTCATGGCGACATCATAGACCGGCGCGTAGGGTTTGCCGGCGATCAGCGTGCGTCCGCCAAGCTGTGCGTATTCGCGGGCCAAAGCGCCCGCGCACCAGATCATGCGTTCGCCGCGCTCGACGACGATGTCGGGATTGGCGCAAATGAAGGGCAGGTTCCTGGCACGCAGCCGCAGCAGAAGATCGGCATAATCCTCCGGCTTCTCCACCTCGTCATCGAACAGGCCAGTGCAGACCACGCCGGATGCTTCGAACTCCTCGACGAGTTCGACGTCGAGGCCCTCATAGAGCGTGAAATCCCGATCGGCGCCTATGTGGAAGATCTTTCGCGGCCCTTCCGCGATCAGGTCGCGGGTAACGTCGCCGGACGTCACGATACGGTCGTAGGCGGCGGGAGGAACGCCGATGGCGTTCATCTGCGCCACCACGTCGGCGCTGCGACGCGGCGAATTGGTGATCAGCACGACAGGTATTTTCGCCGCGCGAGCAGCGATCAGCGCGGCAGCCGCCGCCGGGAAATGCCATTCGCCGTTGTGCACCACGCCCCAGACGTCGCACAGGATGGCTGAATAGGCTCCCGACAAGTCTGCGAGCGAACCGATGATGTCGGGCGAATCCGCCATGCCGTTGTCCCTGTACCATGATGCTTGCAAGCGCCGCGACCGACGGTCCGCCGCGACCGGCTGGGATTAACCGAAGCGCTTCACCCTGTCACCAGCTTTCATAGCGCCGCAAGATTGTCGCACGGGGACGCCGGCGAGCACGCGATGGTGAAAGCTTTTCTTTTCCAGCGCCTTATTCCCTTTTTTAGAGGCTTTGCCGCGGGAAGCTCGGAGCAGCATTGCCGATTGCGGACGCGTGGTTAACAGGGATTGAAAACCCGTACCGGCCTTGAACGTATTTCAGCAATCGGAAATTTAAAAAGGCGTGGCATCGTCCGGGAAAAATGGGGCGGGCGGGAATGCTGAAGGCAATAGTCGGAGAATTCCGACACGACAGACGTGGCAACTACTCGTTAATGACTGCAATCACCATTGTGCCGCTGATGGCCGGTCTGGCGCTCAGTGTCGACTACGGGGAGTTGCTGCGCCAAAAGCACGAAACGCTGAACGCCCTTGATGCGGCCGGCCTCGCCGCCGCCCAGCAGATCGTTGCCGGCGCCAGCGACGACGACGTCAAGGCCTACGCCAAGACATTTTTCGAAACCAATCTCGCACGTATCGACCCGGCGAATACAGCGCTGACCGTCACGCTGCCCAACAACAATGCCGGCGGCGGCACCCTGAAGCTCTGCGCCAGCCTCACCTTCCATCCCTATTTTCTACCGGCCGCCAGCCTGCTGATCGGCGGCACGGCAAGCGACACGACCTTCACCGAATGTTCGGAACTCCGCCTCAAGAACACCCTCGAAGTCGCGCTTGTGCTGGATAATTCCGGCTCGATGAGTGATCTCGGCTCCGGCACCGGCGAGAAGCGAATAAACCTGCTGAAGTCGGCCGCCAAGCAGCTTGTCGATACGCTGGCGCTTCAGGCGCAGCAGATGAAGCAGATCACCAAACCGGTGCAGTTTTCTCTCGTGCCGTTTGCGGCCTCGGTCAATGTCGGCCCTACCCACGACCAGGACGGCTGGATGGATCAGGACGGCATCTCCCCGATCCAGCACGAGGATTTCGACTGGACGACGATGAGTGCCGCCAATAATCCGGACAAATATGCCGAGAAGCTCAACGGCGTCTGGTACAAGCGCGGCGCCGGCTGGGGCGAGACCAAGGACCAGCCGCTGACCCGTTTCAGCCTCTACGCCGACATGACGGTCGAATCGGGCCGCGAAGAGGTACCCAATTCGAAGCAATATGTCTGCGACACATACAAGAGGAACGGCACCTGCCAGTACGGCCACTGGAGCGCACCGGAATATATCTACACCACAAGCCGCTATGCGAGCTGGCAAGGTTGCGTCGAGGCACGGCCATATCCCTACAATGTCGACGACACCACGCCCGATACAGCCGCGCCGGCCACGCTTTTCGTGCCGATGTTCGCCCCGGATGAGGCTGGCACTCTGTGGCTCGATTTCAACCGTGACGGCATCAACGACGTCATCGGCACGTCCTACAATTACGGCAACAACTGGTGGGCCGATTGGCCCTATGTCGCCGGTCCTACCGCTTCCCAGCGCCAGTCTGACATGCGCAAATATTTCCTGGTAAAACCATACGGTTCGCAATCCGCAGCCGCAGGCGATGGGCCGAATTCCTCCTGCACCACCAACCCGATCACGCCGTTGAAGGACGTCAGCCAGGACGCAGAGAAGCAGGAGATCAAGGACGCCATCGACGCCATGGCGCCGAACGGCAACACGAACGTGCCGGAGGGCCTTGCCTGGGGCTGGCGAACTGTATCGAGCAACCCACCGTTCACCGATGGTCGGCCGAACAGCGAGAGGGGCAACGACAAGGTGGTCGTGGTGCTGACCGACGGAGCCAATACCTATAGCGCCGTCAGCGACAGCAGCTACGCCAACAACAGGTCGACCTACGCCGCCTACGGCTACACCGGCCTGACCTATCCGGGATCTGGAAGCGTAACCCGCCTGTTCATGAATACCAGCACCGATATTGGCAAGACCACCTATACCGGTGCCAACTACACGGCAGCACTCGACGAGCAGATGAAAACGCTCTGCGCCAATGCAAAGAATTCAAATATTCTGGTGATGACGGTGGCGCTCGACCTGTCACCCACAGATGCCAGCGACAAGAAGGCAATCGATGCGCTGAAGGCATGTTCCTCGGATTCGCGCTTCCGCAAGGATCCGGCGGACCCGAGCAAGCCGGCCAAGCTGTTCTGGAATGCGACAGGCGCGACGCTGTCCGACAATTTCAAGGAAATCGCCAACGAATTGTCGAACCTGCGCATCGTCGGCTGAAGGCGATGGGATTGGCGACTAAGGCAGGGGCCCGGCGCACTGGCGCAAAGGCTCCTGCCCTCATACCCTTGCGGGTGATGGAAGCATGTGGTGAGTGTCCTCATCCGGAGATGCGCTCTTGCCTGAACCCGCCAACCACCCTTGCCTTTGCGCTGGTCTGCCTCGGCATGGTGCTGACGCCCGGCCCAAACATGATCTATCTGATCTCGCGCTCGCTGTCGCAAGGGCCGAAGGCCGGGCTGATCTCGCTGGGCGGTGTGGCGCTCGGTTTTTTGTTCTACGTGCTGTCGGCGGCGTTCGGCATCACCGCGCTGCTGCTCGCCGTGCCCTTTGCCTATGATGTGCTGCGCCTTGCCGGCGCGCTTTACTTGCTGTGGCTCGCCTGGCAAGCGGTGAAGCCGGTGGGCGCTCGCCCTTCCAGATCCGCGAACTGCCGAAAGACAGACCGCGCAAGCTGTTCGCCATGGGCCTGATGACCAACCTGCTCAACCCAAAGGTGGCAGTGCTCTATCTGTCGCTCCTGCCGCAATTCATCAGCCCCGACAAGAGCCACGTGCTGTCGCAGCTTCTGGTGCTCGGTGCCACGCAGGTCGCGATCAGCCTGACCGTCAACGCCATCATCGCGGTGACGGCCGGCTCGATCGCCATCTTCCTCGCCGGGCGGCCGCTATGGCTGGTGATCCAGCGCTGGATGATGGGCACGGTACTGACCGCGCTGGCCGTCAAGATGGCAACCGACGCGCAACGCTGATCGGGCCTACATCGGCCGCCTGACCTGCTGTGCCCGCTCCGGTTCGACCACCCTGCGGTAGAGATGCCAGGTCGCGTGGCCAAGGATGGGCATGACGACGGCAAGCCCGGCAAATAGCGGGATCGAGCCGATGACCAGGAGTATGGCGACCATCAGGCCCCACAGCGCCATCTGCAGCGGGTTTGTCAAAACTGCGCGCGCCGACGTCTCGACTGCCGAGACCGCGCCGACATCGCGGTCGAGCAGCAGCGGAAAGGCGACGACAGTCGTCGCCAGCACGATCGCGGCGAAGGCGAACCCGGCCAGGTTGCCGAGCAGGATCAGTGTCCAGCCCTTGCTGGTCGTCAGCACTTCGCGAATAAAGCCGACGATAGAGGCCGGAGGCTGATTGCCGTACAGGCTGGTGTAGATCGATTGCGCGGTGAACAGCCAGAGCAGGAACAGTACCACCAGCATGATACCGATGACTGCAATCGCGGGCAGCGCCGGCGAGTGGCGCACGTCGAGCGCATGCCACCAGGATGTATCCATGCCGAACTCTCGCCGGCGGCTGATTTCGTAAAGGCCGATTGCGGCGAACGGGCCGACCAAAGCGAAGCCGGACATCAGCGGATAGATGAGCTGGATGGCGTTCGAGCCCGAGGTCCACTGCGTCAGGATCAGGCCGACCACCGGATAGATCAGGCACAGGAACACATAATGCGACGGCTTGGCCCAGAAATCCTCTACGCCGAGACGGAGCGCATCGATCAGATCCTCGGTGCTGATGCGGCGCACCGTGGGCTGTACATGCATTCCACGTGCGTCCGCCATGACATGAAAGCCGGCCATAACCTTTCTCCCGTGTGTCGGAGCGGTCACCGCCAGGATGGCCGCCCGCAGCTGCCACTTCAAGAACGCCCGTATGATAGCCGATCTCGGCGTGCTTGTCGCCACCGCCCGGCGCCGGGGCGCCGGGCGGCTGAACGAGCGGATTAGGCCGCGAAGCGATCGATCACCTCGGCCAGCGGCACGTGACCGAGGCAAGCGCCGGACCCGGCGGGCTTTTCGCCAGCCTCGACAGCGAGCGCGTATCGCACGGCCGGATCGGCTTCGATGCGGCGGCGTAGCGCCGCCAGCCTGGGATAAGCGGCGCCGTCGACCGCCTGGTGGAACTCCGCCCAGCGCGCTACGCCGATCAGCGTGGTATCGGCAAGCGTCGGCCGGTCGCCGACCAGGAAATCCGTGTCGAGGATCATCGCCTCGAGCTGGACATGGCGGTTGGTAACGACCTTGCGGCCGAAATCACGCAAGGTCGCCAGCTGCATCGGTTCGGCCGACTCCATTTCATATGCGGCCCAGAGCGGGGTGAAAGCGGCGGTGAAACCGGTGTTCACGAAAGCCATCAGCTGATGCATCCGGTCGCCCTCCGGCGAGCGAGGATCGAAGCTGATACGGCGTTGCGTATCGCGGGCTTCGAGCCAGGCGGCAATCGCCATGGTCTCGGTGAGCACCCTGCCCTCGTCCGTGATCAACACCGGTGTTTCCTGACGACCGTTGATGCTGGCATAGGCGTCGTTCTTCATCTCAGTGAGCATATCGACGCGACACAGGCGGTAGGGTTGTCCGAGGCGTTCAAATGCAGCGACAAGCCCCATCGAACTTCCCAGCGGGAAGCCGTAAAGGAGAACAGGTTCCATTTCTTTGTCTCTTCCATGATTTAGGGATTACGCTGCGCAGCGAAACTTGACCCTAAACGCTGGTCGCCCCATGTAAATTACGCACTATTCTGTAACCAGGTCCCCGCCATGAAAGATGTCGTCTCACGCTGCCCGATCGAGGAGACCATGCGTGTGCTCAGCGGTCGCTGGCCCACCTTGCTGCTCTACTACCTCAAGGACGGGACCAAGCGCTTCAGCGATTTGAGGCGTGACAACCCGACAGTTTCGCACCGCATTCTGGCGCTGGAACTGCGCAAGCTGGAGGAAGCCGGGATCGTGCGGCGAACGGCGCGTACCGGCTATCCGCTACGCGTGGATTACGACCTCACGGAGCCCGGGCTCAAGCTTGTGCCGCTCATCGACGCCCTGGGCGATTGGTGGGAAGATACCGAGGACGATCGGGCCGACCGGGCTACATCGACGCCGGAAACCAAACTCGTGGCGGCGGAATAGCCGACCGGCGATCACCGCCGCAAAGAACTGCCGGCGAGAGCCCAGAGCGCTCCAAGCCGTTCATACATTAGATTCCGCAAGACCAAGGCGGCCGGCTATGGGGCGCGCCATTGTGGCCAGCCAAACCGGGACAAGGCACCGCCATCCGGCACCAACTCCTGTAGCATAGCTCGCCAATCCTGATCACCTGATCCGCCGTTCGATCTCGTTGGCCGATCAGATCGGCTTGACCATGCTGGCTGGCTGTCGCTTTCGATCCTGACGTGAACGAAGAGCCTACTTATCCTCTTGAAGTTTCTCCTGAGACTTTGCCATTTGATCGTCCCCAAGTTCCATATTGTGCATCGTTGCAATCAACCATTCATCATGATCCCGCGTCGCCACTACGCTGATTAATCCGCGCCGACGCGGCCATTCGTTTCCCATCGGATCGAGCGCGCCAGTCATGGACCACCGCAGGTCGAGCGTGGCAACATCAGGGCGAACAAGCTTGTTCCGCACGCTTTCGGCGGATAGATGGCTGTACTTGAACATCTTCTCAAAAATTGGGGCATGGAACTGCTCGATCTTGTCACGTCCAGTCGCCTGCATCCCGAAGACGTTTGTAAATTCGGCATCTGCCGCGAATACGGCGGCAAAGGCGCGAGCATCGTGACGATTCCAAGCTTCGATCAGCCTGTGCGCGACACTTTCCACCCCTTCAGTTCGGACGTTGCCGGTAGCCATGCTGACCTCCTGCCATATAGTTCGGTTGCCATACTATATGGGCACCATATAAGTTTGGAAAGATGGATAATCAGCCATACACGCAGTCTCTGCTTCTCTATGCTTATCAATCGTCGGCGAGCGCCTTGGTCCAGGTTCTCCGGGAGAGCGGCCATTCGGCAATCAAGCCCAAACACGGCGCTGTATTCGCCAACATCGACGCAGAAGGAACCCGACCCAGCGTCCTCGCAGAGCGTGCGGGTATTGGCAAAGCATCGATGGGTGAGTTGATCGATGAACTGGAGCGCCTCGGTTATGTTCGGCGTTCGCATGATCCGAACGACAGACGGGCCAAATTAATCGTTGCAACTGACGCGGCGCTTGCGGTGATCCGGACCGTCCACGATTTCAATCAGCGTCTCGAAGACCAATACCGAAGGCTGCTTGGTGCTCAGGCGTACGAATCGCTCCGGTCGTCACTGCAAGCGATATCCCCCAGCGAAAATTTGCAACCGAGGATACCTCGCTAGCGCTCGTGAAGCCGCAAAGGTAGGGCAAAAGAAGCTCTCTGTCCGTGAATCTCTGACTGGGTATCGAGCTCCTGGGAGTATCGAGCCCGAACAGCCGTCTGGGCGAATGCTGCCATCCGAGCAGGCCTGTTTCGATTGAGCGGTGAAATCAATCTGACACAGTACCATCGCGTCGAAACCATTCATCACGCATTTTCACCGCCCTGCCCGGCAAAAGCCATGATCGCGGTTATGTCAGGCGGGCATGACCGTTACGAAAATCGAAAATTGTGAGGTCCAACCAAGCCTAAGCAGGCGCGTGCTGCTCAGAGCTGCCGGTCTTGGCGCCCTTGCCGGGCTCACCGGATGCGCAACCGCCGTGCTGCCTACCGGCGAAAGCGCCGGTGTCTCTGCTTCCGCCGCCGGCACGCTGGCCGGCATCCGCGCTTCGGCGGGTCTGGGGCCGCTCGCCCCCGATGCCCGGCTCGAGCAGGCGGCGCTCCAGCAGGCCGGATATATGGCGCGCGGCGGCCGAATGAATCACACCACCGGCTGGGGCAAGGACTTTGCCTCGCGCGTCAAAGACAATGGCATTGCCGGCGGTGCCGCCGAAAATATTGCCGAAGGCCGCTTCGACCAGCAGAAGCTGTTCGATATCTGGGTGCATTCGCCAGGCCACCGCCGCAACATGCTCGACCCGCGCTTCACCCGCTTCGGCCTCGCCTATGTGCGCGACGGCCGCGACAGCACGCTTCGCTATTGGTGTCTTGTGCTCGGCAGATAATTTCCGCCATTTGAGCCGGCGGATGCCTGTTGGCGACCGATCCGTCAGTCTTTGCGGCCGCCGCCGAGCAATTCCTCGATGTCCTGCGCACAAACCGGCCTGCTGAAATGATAGCCCTGCATTTCGTCGCAATTGTTCCTGCGCAGGAAAGCAACCTGATCATCTGTCTCAACGCCCTCGGCGATGACCCTCAGGTTGAGATTTTGCCCCAATGAAATCACCGCGCTGGCCACAGCCTGATCGTTCTCGTCGGCGGCGAGATCCTTGATGAAGGACTTGTCGATCTTTAGCCGCGCCACGGGAAAGGTCTTGAGTGCGCTGAGGCTGGAATAGCCGGTGCCGAAATCATCGATCGAGATCTGGACACCCAGGCTTTGCAGGGCGTTCATGGTGGCGACCGCCAGCTCGATATCCTGCATGATAAGGCTCTCGGTCACCTCCAGCTCGAGATACCTGGCCTCCAGGCCGCTGTCCTTCAGCGCGCTGACGATGCGATCGATCAGGTTGCGCTCCCTGAATTGCCGCGCCGACACATTCACGCAAACGGTCAAGGGCGGCAGCCCCGCGTCTTGCCAGGCTTTGTTCTGCCGGCACGCCTCATGCAGAACCCAGTCGCCGATCGGTACGATCAGACCTGTCTCCTCGGCGGTCGGGATGAACATCGTCGGCATTACCGTGCCAAGCGTTGGGTGGTTCCAGCGTATCAGCGCCTCGAGCGCAAAAACCCGACCTGACCGAAGGTCCACCTGCGGTTGGTAGAGCAGCGTGAATTCCGAACGCGCCAAGGCGTTTCGCAACTCTTCCTGAAGCACGAATTTTTCATGCGCCCTGGTGTTGAACTCCGGAGCGTAAAACTGGAAATTATCGCGGCCGAACTCCTTGGCGCGATACATGGCCGCGTCGGCATTTGCCAGCAGCGTATCGGGATCCGTCCCATCCTTGGGATAGTTGGCAATGCCGATGCTGGCCGTCGCCCGCACAAGATGCGCTCCGAGCCGAACCGGCTCGGCGAGTGCAGCCCTGAGCTTTTGCAAGGTCTCGGAACGAGATCGACGTTCGCCGGCTGGTCGAAAAGCACGACGACGAATTCGTCGCCGCCAAGCCGCACGACGGTATCGGTCGCCCGGACGCAGTCGACCATGCGACTTGCGACGGTCTTCAGGAGCTCGTCGCCGGCATTGTGGCCGAGCGTGTCGTTGACGAATTTGAAATTGTCTAGATCAATGAACACCACTGTCACCCAGCGATCGTATCGCTGGGCGTACAAGACCGCCTGTGAAAGCCGGTCCTCCAACAAGGCGCGATTGGGAAGCCCGGTCAGCACGTCGTGATTGGCCATGAAGTGGATCCGGTCTTCGGCCTGTTTGCGTTCGATGGCGATCCCGGCGATGCGCGTGGTGAAATCGATGAGGCGGGTCTCGGCCTCGGTCGGCTCGCGCACCGTCATAGAATACATCGCAAAGACGCCGAGCACGGCGCCCTGATGCGACAGGATCGGCGTCGACCAGCATGAACGCAAACCGTGTGGGCGCGCGAGTTCGCGATAGTCCTGCCAAAGCGGATCCTGCATGATGTCAGCGACAATCACCGGCTCGCGCCGATAGACTGCGGTACCGCAAGACCCTGCCCTTGGGCCCACCGCGGCGCCGTCGACGGCGTCGGTGTAGTCTCTCGCCAGGCTCGGCGCGGCGGCGTGGCGCAAGTGGCTGCCATCCTTGTCGAGCAGCAAGACCGAACCGAATATCCCCGCCAGTTGGGACTCGACCAGACGCATGAGCCGCTCGAGCACGTCTTCGAGGGGAGCGCTCTTTGCGATCATCTCGAGGATATGCGCCTGCCCGTCGCGAAGGATTTCGGCCTGCTTGCGCGCAGTGATGTCACGGGCAATGCCGACGAGGCCGAAAATGTTGTTCTGAACGTTGCGCAACGGCAGTTTCGTAGACAGGAACCATTTGCCGGTGCCTGACGCATCGACGACGAACTCCTCCTCGTCGATCATCGGTTGTCCGTCGCGCATCAGTTGCTGCTCGATGAGGCGAAATTTCTGCGCAAGATCCGGCGCGTGAAGGTCGAAGTCGCTTAGACCGATCATGTCGCTCGTGCTGTCTCGACCGCTGTCGGACGCAATGGCTCGGTTGGCGACGACGAAGCGGCTTTCGGTGTCCTTCACCCACATGTAGTCAGGCACCAGGTCGATGAGCGTCTGCAAGGAGATACGCTCGTCGACGACCAAGCGGTTGGCGCTGAGCTCGCTGATGTCCTCATGCGTGGCCACCCAGCCGCCGTCAGGCATCGGCTGATGGCAGACCTGAATTGTCCGGCCATCGGCGAGCTCGGCTGTCCAGTTCCCCGAAGCCGTGCCCGAATTGACTGCCCGGGCCAACGCCAGATAAGCGTCCGCATTCGTTGCCGAGGTTCCGACAGCGACGCGCCGCTCGACGATTTCGCGCAGCGCCGCACCCGGCTGCAATTGCTCCGGGGCAAGGCGATAGATTTCCGCGTAGCGTCGATTGCACAGGATCAGCCGTTCACCGGCATCAAAGAAACAGATGCCTTGCGAGATGTTCTCTATCGCGGTCTGGAACCGCAGTGCCTGGTCCTGAAGTGCCGCAATCGTGGCGCGAAGCTCACGCTCGAGGGCCTCATATGAGGCAGTCGCCAGTTGTGCCAGCGTCGTCAAATTTGCGGATTCGGGCGCGTCGGCGGTTTGCCTGGATGACTTCGTGGCCAAACACAATTCCTCCCGCTGATGCTTGAGGCAAGCAATGGAGGCTCGCCTTCAACCCAAAAGCGACTGCATATTGGTCCGGATATACTAATGGCAGGTGAACCTGGCTCAACGCCGACGCTACCGGCACAGGCAACGGAAGCCGTGGCCGGTCGCGGTTGCCGTAAGCCCTGAGGCTTAGTCCATATGCGCGGCAGGCGCCCCACCGGCGGGCGGCGCAGCCTTTGGCTTGCGCAGCAGGAAAACAAACGGGACAGCAAGCAGCGTCATCATCATCAGCAGCTTGAAGTCATTGACGTAGGAGATCATCATCGCCTGGACATTGACCATGCGATCCATCAGCGACAGCGCCGTCGGATCGCCGCCCGCCGCTGCCGGCGATGCCGCCCAGAGGTTGGGATTGAACGGATTGATGTAGGCCGAAAGCTCGGCATGGTTGATCTGCGTGTTGCGTACCAGCAGAACCGTCACCACCGATACGCCGATCGACGAGCCAAGATTGCGCACCAGGCTGAACAGCGCCGTTGCATCGGTGCGGAAACGTGCGTCGAGCGTGGCGAAAGCCACGGTGGACAGCGGCACGAACACCATTCCCATTCCAAGGCCCTGGATGACGCCGGAACTGAGGATAAGCCAGTTGTCCATCTGCGGCGAAAAGCTCGACATCGTGTAGAGCGATTGCGCGGTCAGCAGGAAGCCGATGACGACGAGGATCCTGGCATCGATCCTGTGCATGATCCGCCCGACGAACAGCATCGCGATCATCGTGCCGACACCGCGCGGCCCCAGGACGATGCCTATGGTGAGGGTCGGATAACCGAAGATGGTCGACAGCATTGGCGGCAGCAGCGACATGCTCGCCAGGATGAGCACGCCCATGACAAAGATGAACGCGAGCCCGGTGACGAAATTGCGATCGAGGAAGATCTTCGGGTCGATAAAGGGGTGCTCCGCCGTCAACGTGTGGATGGTGAATACCCAGAAACCGGTGATGGAAAGACCAAGCTCGATCCATATCTCGATCGAGGAAAACCAGTCGACCTCGCCGCCGCGATCGAGCATCAGCTGCAGCGCGCCGACACCGAGCGAGAGCATGGTGAAGCCGAAGAAATCGAAGCTGCGCACCCGCCGGGCGACGCTGGGAAGATATGCCGCCATGCCAAGGAAGGCGATGATGCCGACCGGCAGGTTGATGAAGAACACCCAGCGCCAGTTGAAATTCTCGGTCAGCCAGCCACCCAGCGTCGGGCCAAGGATCGGTCCCAGCATGATGCCGGCGCCCCAGATGGCCATGGCCTGGCCGTGGCGTTCCCTGGGGTTGATGTCGAGCAGGAAGGTCTGCGACAGCGGCACGATGGCCGCACCGAACACGCCTTGCATGAGCCGGAACAAAACGATGGTCTCAAGGCTCCAGGCGATGCCGCACAGCATTGAAAAGACGGTGAAACCGACCACGGCCGTCAGGAACAGCTCCTTGCGACCGAAGCGGTCGGCCAGCCAACCGGTCACCGGCGTCATGATCGCCGCGGCAACGATGTAGGAGGTCAACACCCAGTTGATGTTGTCGGGGGAGGCGCCGAGATCGCCGGTCATGGTCGGCAGCGCAACGTTGGCGATCGTCGTGTCGAGCGCTTGCATGATCGTCGCAAGCATGAGCGCAACTGTGATCAGGCCGCGGTGCGGTACTTCGCGAAAGGGTTCTGGGCTGCTCATGACGTAAAACTTCCAGCAGGTAACAAAAACGTGTACATTAGGTTTCCGGACGGCGAGGCCCCGCTGTAGAGAGACCCTCATCGCGGTGGGACGCGAGCATCGATGTGGGGGTTACATCGACTGAGCGTCTCGACAAAGCGGGCGCCTGCCGCCCGGAAACCTGAGGACCGAAGATCCTGCGCGACGTTGTCTGCTCAGGCAGGCTACAGCGCAGCCCGTCTACGCATTCAACTTTTCCTGCGCCTCCCTCGGACCAATCCTGCATCTATCTCGCTGTTTGCTATGCGGCCGCTACCAGGCCTCTTTACCTGGCCTCGCCTGCCGTGGCGCGGCGGAAAATGCTCGGCAGCCCGCGGGAAACGCCGGTGTCCACCGTGACGGTCGCGCTCATGCCGGTGCGCAGCGCCGCCTTGGCGTCGGCATCGGTCAATTCCAGGCGGACCGGAATGCGCTGCGTGACCTTGACCCAGTTGCCGGTAGCGTTCTGCGCGGGCAGCAGCGAGAACTCGGCGCCGGTGCCGGCGCCGATCGCCTTGACGGTGGCTTCGAACGTCTTGCCCGGATAAGTATCGACCATGATTTCGGCCTTCTGGCCGGGTTTCATGTTGGTGAGCTGGGTTTCCTTGAAATTGGCGTCGACCCAGGTGTCGCCGGTCTCGACCAGCGAAAACAGCGGCGTGCCCGAACCGACATACTGGCCGACCTTGAACGAAGCGGCCTGGCTGATGATGCCGTCGGCGGGTGCCTTGACCGTGGTCTGGACCAGATCGTAGGCCGCCTTGTCGCGTGCGGCGAGCGCCGCCATTACCGTTGGATGCTTGTCGGTCTCGATGTCGGGATTGCCGCCAAGTGCCGCCTTGGCGCTGACGATCCCTTGCTGGGCCACGGCCAGCTGCTGCTTCGCCTTGTCGAGGTCGTTCTTGGCTTCGTCCAGAGACGACTTGGCGTTGATGCCCTTCTGGGCAAGGTCGGCGGCGCGGTCATATTGCGACTGCGCGTACTGGACCTGGCTTTCGTCGGACTTCTCCTGCGCCAGCGCCTGGCTGTAGGCCGCACGCAACTGCTCGACATTGAGCCGTGCGCCGGCCACCGCCGCGTCGGCCTGGGCCAATGCGATCCGGTAGGGCTCGGGATCGATAGCGAACAACACGTCGCCCTGCTTGACAGACTGGTTGTCGAAAATGTCGACCTGAACGATGCGGCCCGCCGTATCGGCGGCTATCGACACCTTGGCCTGCTGCAGATTGGCGTTCTCGGTCTCCTGATAGCGGCCGCCGGTCACCCAGACATAGCTGCCGCCGGCGATCAACGCAGCGGGCAGCACAAACATCAAAAGGAAGCGGCCGGCACGGCGCTTCTGCTTCGGCGCCACCGGCGCCGGAGCTATCTGCGGAGCGACCGTTACCGGAGCTGCCGCCGGCTTCGCGGGAGCTTCCATCTCCAGCTTGGCCGCATTCTCATCTAGTTTGGCTACCGCGTTCATGCTGCTGTGCCTTCCGTATTCTTCACTTTTTCCGAGGGCGGCGCCTCACCATCTGCAAGATTCTGCACCATTGTCTCCAGCGCCCTGACCAGGACGCGGCGATCTTCCGGCGAAACGCCAACGAGCGATTCCTCATAGACCTCGCCGGCAAGGCTCTTGACGTGGGTGTAGGCCGCGTTTGCCTTGGCGGTCGGGAAAATCATGCGCACTCGCCTGTCGGTTGCGTCGGGACGGCGCTCGATCCAGCCGCCCTCCTCCATGCGATCGACAAGACGCGAGACGCTGATCGGCTCGATTTCGAGAAGCTCGGCAAGCCGCGCCTGCGCGACACCCGCCTCCTTGGCGACGCGGACCAGAAGCCGCCATTGCGCCGAAGAAAGGCCGAAACCACTGGCGCGCGCTTCGAAGCGCTTGCGCATCAGGCGCTGTACGTCGTGGATCAAAAAGCCCAATCTGTCGATGCCGTCGGAAACCATGAGCGACATATATAATAAGCGTGCTCATAATTCAAGGAGCCGGATTGTGCCAGAAGCCGGCGAGTGTGCATGGCAGTTGGTGCAGGGCGATCGTAGTTAGCAATTTATTACGCCGGGCGCTTGTAACGCGAAGCCATGCGGTTCTCGAGCGGCGCCCCGGATGAGCTGAGCCTGGATGCAGCGCTTGTGACGGCGCCCTCGGGCGAACGCTTCTTCAGCATATCGGCGTGCTACATCGGCCCACTCGACGAAGGCCAGCAAATCATTCAACCTCTGAGAGAGTATGGCACGCCAGTTGAGCGCCGGATTGCTCCTGTCCCCTATCTTCAAATCCAATCGGCCGGGGACAGCCTCTTTCCGCGCGGGCGGCGCTACTACTGGAAGGCGCAGTTCATGCGCGAAATCACAGATCAGGCGATCGATACCATGCTTGCGGCTTACATGACTGCACCCAGCGAATCGCTTCTGGTCCTGCAGCAGGTTGGCGGCGCCATCTCGCGAGTACCGATGGACGGAACGCCCTACGCCAATCGGGATGCGCTTTACGATCTGGGACTACCCGTCTGACGACGAAACGCACATCCGATGGGCGCGCGACCTGTGGGATGCAATGAGACCGTTCTCGACCGGCGGCGTCTATGCGAATAATCTCGGCGAAGAAGGCACTGATCGGGTTCTGGCGGCTTACGGCGAGAATTATCCGAGGTTGGCCGCACTAAAGAACAAGTATGATCCCACCAATTTCTTTCGCTTGAACCAAAACATCAAGCCTGCGACCTGAGCGACCGCCCCAGGCCGATGCTCGAAATTCTGCGGCGCTGCTACAGCTCCATATTCCAGTTCTGGCCGACCAGATCCTTGCCGAAGGAATGGTGGCGCTCCTCGTTGGTCAATTTAAAGCCCGCAGCCTCATAGATGTGGCGAGCGGCGGCGAGCACGCCGTTGGTCCACAGCGTCAGTGTCGTGTAACCCGTGGCGCGGCAAAAGCCGATACATTCCTCGACCAGCCGCTTGCCGATGCCGAGGCCGCGCGCCGACGGCTCGACATAGAGCAGGCGCAACTTCGCCACCGCGTCCGACTGGCGCACGACGAAGACCGAGCCGACGACCTCGCCTTGCCGCTCGGCGATCCAGCTGCGTTCCCATTTCGGATCGAAGGATTTGACGAATGCGCCGAGGATTTCGGCGACCAGCGCTTCATAGGTTTCGTCCCAGCCATATTCCTGCGCGTAGAGCAGGCCCTGGCGATGGATAATCCAGCCGATGTCGCCGATTTGCAGAGGCCGCAGCATATAGGGAATTTTGGGCTCGGTGCTTCCGCCCAGCAGACGCTGCACCGTCTGCATGGCCCTGACCAGCCTGTCCTGTTCGGCAACCGAAAGTCGGTCGAGCAATGCCGCGACCTGGTCGTGCGAACCCTGGTTCAGCGGCGCGAAGGCCTGCCGCCCGGCCTTGGTCAGCGCGATCGACGAGCGCCGCGCATCCGCCTCGATCGTGGCGCGCTCGACCAGATCACGCTCCTCGAACTTCTTCAGCAGCCGGCTGAGATAACCGGCATCGAGGCCGAGATCGCGCGCAAGGTCGGTGGCGGTCAGGCCATCGCGATGCGCCAGCTCATAGAGCACCCGCGCCTCGGTCAGCGAGAAGGTGCTTTTCAGGAGCCCTTCGTCGAGCAGCCCGATCTGGCGGGTGTAGAAGCGGTTGAAGGCCCGCACCGCGTCGATCCGCTCCTTGCCTGGGTGATGATGAATGGTCATGGCATCCTCCTCCCGGCAAGATCAGCGATTTAGTTGACTTGGTCAAGTATCCGTTTGAAGCAATTGTCCTGATTATGCCCAGCGGGCGCCTTGACTCGCGCGAGTTGCCAGCCTATTTCAGCGCCACGTTAGCACTCCCCCAAGATGAGTGCTAACCACATGTCCGGCGCCGCCGGACGGAGGAACTGTTCTCACCATTCTCATCGAGGAATAAAAAATGGCAAAGTCGAAGTTCCGCCCGCTTCATGACCGCGTGGTCGTTCGTCGGGTCGAATCCGAATCCAAGACCGCGGGCGGGATCATCATCCCCGATACGGCTAAGGAAAAGCCGCAGGAAGGCGAGATCATCGCCGTCGGTTCCGGCGCCCGCGACGAAGCCGGCAAGCTCGTCCCGCTGGACGTCAAGGCCGGTGACCGCATCCTGTTCGGCAAGTGGTCGGGCACCGAAGTCAAGCTCAATGGCGAAGACCTTCTGATCATGAAGGAATCCGACATCATGGGCATCATCGGCTGAATATCGGCCTCACCCTCATTTAAATCTTCGGGCTCAATCCAAGCCCCTGCCAGGAGCTAAAAATGGCTGCCAAAGACGTAAAATTCTCCCGCGACGCTCGCGAGCGCATGCTGCGCGGCGTCAACATCCTCGCCGACGCGGTGAAGGTCACGCTCGGCCCAAAGGGCCGCAACGTCGTCATCGACAAGTCGTTCGGCGCACCGCGCATCACCAAGGACGGCGTCACCGTCGCCAAGGAAATCGAGCTTG